>NZ_RZPG01000031.1:0-90747 GCF_004022765.1 Mesorhizobium sp. M6A.T.Cr.TU.014.01.1.1 | reverse complement strand
AATCGTCTCATCCGACGCCGCCAGACCGTCCGCCAGACTCAACTGACCCAAAACACGATCCGCCATCCCGAATCTCCCTGCTCCAACCTTCACCACAGAATCACCGTTCGGCTTCTGTGCAAAGGTCTCCCAGGGGGAGAAGGAAAGAAGCGGTGGCGCCTCACGACATGATCAGGCCGCCATCGACATTGATCGTCTGGCCGGTGATATAGGCTGCGTCGTTGCTGGCCAGAAAGCTGACCAGGCCGGAAACATCCTCGCCGCTGCCGGCGCGGCCCATCGGGATGTTCTTCACCCATTCGGCCATCAGCTCGCCGGGCTTGTAGTCGCCCATCAGCTTGCCCCAAGCCGCGTCGTTGTAGGCCCACATGTCCGTGTCGATGATGCCGGGACAGATCGCGTTGACGGTGATCTTCTCCTTAGCCACTTCCTTGGCGAGGCTCTGAGTGATCCCGACCACGCCGAATTTCGACGCCGCATAATGCGGCGTATAGATGAAACCCTGCCGCGCCTGGCCGGAGGCGGTGTTGATCAGCCGGCCGCCGTCGCCATGCTTGCGGATGCGCGCGATCGCCTCCTGGCAGCACAGGAACACGCCCTTGGTGTTGACCGCCATCACCTTGTCCCATTCGGCCTCGGTCATCGCCTCGATCCTGGCGATGGTGATGACGCCGGCATTCTGCACGGAGATGTCGACACGGCCGAACTGCTGCTCGGCCAGATCGTAGAGGGCGGCGACCTCGTCTTTTTTGGTCACGTCCATGCGCAGCGATGCGACCTTGGCGCCTTCCGCCTTCAGTCCGCCAGCGACCTCATCGACGCGCGGGTCGATGGCGCTGACAACGACCGCAGCACCTTCCGCCGCGAACCGCCTGGCCATCGCCGCACCGATGCCGCCGCTGGCGCCAGTGATGACCGCCGTCTTACCCTGGAATCGCTTCTGCATTTTCTCTCCTACCAGCAGACGAAGCCGCCATCGACGATCAGGTCGATGCCGGTGACGAAACTCGAGGCGCGGCTGGCCAGGAACACGGTCGGCCCGACCATCTCCTCCGGCGCCGCCATGCGCCCCATTGGTGTATCGCGCTCGAAGATCCTGACCTGGTCGGCGACCTCCGGCCGCTTGTTCATCGGAGTCAGCGTATAGCCGGGACTGACGACGTTGACGCGCAGGCCGCGATCGGCCCATTCCATGGCAAGGCTCTTCGACATGTGGATGACGGCGGCCTTGGATGAATTGTAATGCGCCTGAGTCAGGCCGCGATTGACGATCGAGCCCGACATCGAGGCGATGTTGATGATCGAGCCCTTGCGCCGCGTCAGCATCGCGCGCGCTTCGGCCTGGCAGGACAGGAACACGCCGCTGACATTGACGTCGTAGAGCTTCTGCCATTTCTCCAGCGACAGCGTCTCGGCCGGCTCGGCCCCGGCAACGCCGGCATTGTTGACGGCGATGGTCAGCGCGCCGAGCTCCTTCTCCGTGCGTTCGATCGCTGCCGCTAGATCGGCCTCTGAAGTCACCGTGCCGGTCAGCACCAACGCCTTGCGGCCAAGCGCCGAGATCCTGTGCGCGGTTTCGTCCAGCCCGCCCTTCGAGGCATGGCCGAAACAGGCGATATCGGCGCCGGCTTCGGCCAGGCCGATGGCGATTGCTTGCCCGATGCCGCTGCCGGCGCCGGTGACGAGAGCCACGTCCCCATGAAGATCGAATAGTTTCATCGAAATGTTTCCTGTTGAGCCGCGGGTGCTGGCTAGGAAGGAAGGGGCGCCAGTCCTAGCTGGCGCCCCGCGCGGTCCGGTGCTTGGGAGGATACCACCTGCTGCGCTTTGTTCCGATTCGCTCCTAGCTTGTGGCGAGTTCCATGACGGCGACGTTGCTCGCTTCGCTGCGCTCGAGAATTCCGCGCTGGCGGCCACGGCTCAGCACCAGCACGCGATGCGACAGGCCGAGCACTTCCTCGAGATCGGAACTCACCACCACCACCGCCATGCCGGAGCGGGCGAGGTCGGCGATGACATCGTAGATCGCGGCCCGGGCGCCGACATCGATGCCGCGTGTCGGCTCGTCCAGGATGAACACCTTGGGCGGCCGTGAAATCCATTTGGCGATAATTACCTTCTGCTGATTGCCGCCGGAAAGCTTGCTGATCGCCTGGTTAGGTCGGCCCTTGACGCCGAGCCGGCCAATGCCGGCCTCGGCGAATTTCTGCACCGCCCTCGGGAACACCCAGCCATTCGGCGCGACATGGTCGAAATTGCCGATCGCCAGATTCTCGCCGATGGTCTGGTCGAGCACCACGCCTTGCGCCTTGCGGTCTTCCGGCACCAGCACGACGCCGGCCTTGATCGCCGCCGCCGGGCCATTGAGGTGCACCGGTTTGCCGGCGACACGCACCGACCCCGACGAAATCGGATCGGCTCCGGCAATCGCCCGCACCAGCTCCGTGCGGCCAGCGCCGATCAGCCCGGCGATGCCAAGAATTTCGCCGGTCCGCACCGAGAAGCTGACATTCTGAAAGCTGCGTTCCGGCGAGGACAGGTTCTCGACCTCGAGCAACGTCTCGCTGCCCGGTTCCGAGAGCGGCGGGAACATCCGCTCGACGCTGCGGCCGACCATCTGCTCGACCACGGTGCGCACCGGGATGTCGGCGCGCTCGTGCCGGGCGACGATGCGCCCGTCGCGCATCACCACCACACGGTCGGCGATCTCAGCGATCTCGTCCAGCCGGTGGCTGATATAGATGAAGGACATGCCTTCCGCCTTGAGCTTGCGGATCTGCTTGAACAACAGCTCCGTTTCCTCGCTGCCAAGCGCTGCCGTCGGTTCGTCGAAGATCAGAAGCTCGGCATTGAGCGTCAGCGCTTTTGCGATCTCGACCTGCTGCTGGGCGGCGATGCGCAGCGTGCGCACCTTGCGCTCCGGCGAGACATCGAGGCCGAGGCGCCTCAGCTGCGCCGATGCCTGCGCATTCATTGACACGCGGTCGATGCGGCCGCCGCGCATCGGCAGGCGCCCGACATAGACGTTTTCGGCCACCGACAGATCCGGCAGCAGCTTCAGCTCCTGGTGGATCATGCCGACGCCTGCGTCGATGGCCGCGGCAGGAGAGGCGGGGGAATAGGGTTTCCCCCGCCATGTGATGCTGCCGGCATCGGGTTTGGTCGACCCGGCGATGATGTTCGAGACGGTGGACTTGCCCGCGCCATTTTCTCCAAGCAGCGCCACGACCTCTCCCGGTCGTACCTCGAAGCTCGCATCGGCCAGGACCTGGACCGGTCCGTAGCTCTTGCAGAGGCCGCTGACGAAGAGCCCCAGATGCGGGGCCTGCGTATGGCTGGGATCCAAGGACATCGTTCCGCTACCGATTGTCAGGGATGCTTGGCGATGAATTGATCGACATTGTCCTTGGTGGTCAGCGTCGCGTCCTGCAGCTGTTCTGCGGCAACGGTTTCGCCGGCCACCAGCTTGATCGCCGCATCGACGGCAAGCCGCCCCATGCCTTGTGTCTGCTGCGTCGCGGTCACGTCGAAGACGCCGCCTTTTAGTGCCTTGAGCGCCGCCACGTCGCCGTCGAAGCCGGCAACCCAGACCTTGTGGCCGGGATTGGCGACCTTGACCGCTTGTGCAGCACCGAGCGCCAGCGCGTCGGCCTGGCCGATGACGATCGAGACGTCGGGATGCGACTGCAGCAGGTCCTGCGTCAGCTTGAAGCCTTCGTCCTGGTGCCAGCCTTCGCTCCACAGCTCGCCGACCACCTTGATGTCGGGATAGGCGCTCAGCGCTTCGCCGCAGCCCTTCGAACGGTCGACCTCGGGCGTCGTGCCTTTCTGGCCATGGATGATGATCAGCTCGCCCTTGCCGCCGGCCTGCTTGGCGATGTAGTCGCAAACCGCCTTGGCCGATGCCACGCTGTTGGTGGCGATGAAGGTGTCGCCGGGCGCGCCGTCGGCGTTGCGGTCGACATTGATGACCGGGATGCCTGCAGCCTTGGCCGTCTTGGTCGGCACGGTGGCGGCGGTTGCGCCGGCCGGGATGTAGATCAGCGCATCGATGTTTTGCGTGATCAGGTCCTGCACCTGGCTGACCTGGGTCGCCGAATCGCCCTTGGCGTCGACGGTGACGATTTCGATGCCCTTTTCCTTGCCGTAGGCTTCGACGGACTGCTTGATCTGGTTGAAGAAGTCGGCCTGTAGGTTGGCGACGGCAAGGCCAAGCTTCTTGGCCTCCTTGGCCGAGGCCATGTCGGACAATCCGAGCAGCGGAATGACGGCCGCGGCAGCAAGCAGCAATGAACGTTTGGTCAGCATGTGTTTCCTCCGTTGATGTTCAAATCTGTCCCGCCGGCGCATCACGGCGCCCTTGGCCGAACAACTCCCAGTTCGGATCAACCGATCCGTTTTCGCCCGGACACCCGGGCGAATTCTTCATTGCGTTCTGCGCCGCCATGTGTCCGTGGCAACCGCCAGCGCGATCACGACGCCGATCACCACCTGCTGGATGAAGGGCGACACGCCGAGCAGGTTCAGCCCATTGCGCAGCACGCCGATGATGAGCACGCCGATAGCGGTGCCGCCGATCGAGCCGACGCCGCCCGATAGGCTGGCGCCGCCGATCACCACCGCCGCGATCGTGTCCAGCTCGTAGCCGAAGCCGGAGCTCGGCTGGACAGAATCGAGCCGTGCTGCAAGCACGATGCCGGCGAGCCCGGCCAGCACGCCGCAGATCGCATAGACCCAGTTGGTCAGCGACTTGACCGGTATGCCGGACAGCCTGGCGACCTCGGCGCTGCCGCCGATGGCATAGAGGCTGCGGCCGGTCGCGCGGTAATTCAGGAAGATCGCGAAGATGATGGCCAGCACGATCATCAGCCCGACGGTGACCGACAGGAAGCCGAAATGGCGAATGATCGACAGGCTGGTGAACCAGTCGGGAAAGCCGATGATCTGCGAGCCGTCGGTGATCATGTTGGCGAGACCGCGCGCCACCGACATCATGGCCAGCGTGGCGATGAAGGGTGGCAGCTTGGTGACGGTCACGAGCAGGCCTGAAACCAGACCGCAAAGTCCAGCAACGACAAGTGCCGTGACGATCCCAGCGGGCATGCCGAGATTGAGATAGTCGGGGTGGGCGACAAAACCCATCACCATGGCGGCGAGCGCCAGGACGGAGCCGACGGACAGGTCGATGCCGCCGAGCAGGATGACCAGCGTCATGCCGATCGCCATGATGCCGAGCACCGTGACCTGGTCGAGCACGTTGAGGATGTTGCGGACCGTCAGGAACGTGTCGGTGGTCAGCGACAGGGCGAGGCACAGCAGCACCAGCCCGATCAGCGGTCCCATGGTCCCGGCGAACAGGGCAGAAAGCTTAGCGCCCGCCGCGGCCTGCGCATTTGGGCCGGCTTTCAACTCGCTTGCACCGTTGCTCACAGCCATTTTGTCTCCTCCACCAGCAGTTCGGCGATGGGTCGCCGGCTCGCCGTTGTTCACCAGGCACCTCCCTGTGAACAATTTATCTTTGGTATGCAATTTTGTTCAGCTAAACTGTTCGTCGGAAAATTGTCAAGGCCCGCGGCATCATTCCGCCCTGGTTTGCGCCGCCAGGCGGGTTGCCTTACGGAAGAGCACGAAATGCGGCGTTTCAGGTCCGGTCTCATCCCTGCGAATTCATTCCAGCTGCTTGAGCAGGGCAGGACGGCCAAGACAAAGTAAATGTTGACCATTTGGCTTTCATCTCGCGTTGTGGACGTTATCCTGTCGATATCTTAAATCTTGAATCCTGGGCACGCAGAACGATTTCGTGTCGCTTGGTCGGATATGCCATCTGAATGGCATCTAAAGATCCGGACGACCGCGGGAGGGCAAAAAGATGGCGATGATAGAGAATGACAAGGCCTCGCGCTTCCCGGATGTCGAGCTGAAGGCCCGTGCCGCGTGGCACTATTATGTCGAGGGTCTGACGCAGGAGAGGATTTCGGAGATCCTCGGCATCGGCCGCATCAAGGTGCATCGTATCCTCTCCGCCGCGCGTGAGGAGGGCGTCGTCCAGTTCCGCATCCGGGACAGCGTCGTCGAATGCATGGTGCTGGAAGAGGCTCTGAAGCAGCGTTTCGGGCTCAGCCAGGCCGTTGTGGTGCCGTCGGCCGCCGACCGGAGCAACGCGCCGCTGATGATCGGCCATGCCGCGGGCGCCTATCTGGCCGACAATGTGAATGCCGGCGATGTCATCGCGCTCGGCTGGGGGCGGACGCTGAAATTCGCCATCAATGAATTGCCGCGGCGGCCGATCGCCAGGACGACGGTGGTCTCCATGCTGGGCGGCCTCACGCACGCCCAGCCGCTCAACCCGACCGAAAGCGCTTGGGAATTCGCCGAAAAGATCGGCGCCGAGTGCTTTTTGCTGCCGGTGCCGGTCTATGCCGACAGGCCGGAGCAGCGCGACGCCTTCATGAGCCAGCGCAGCGTTCAGGACGTCGTTTTCCGCGCGCGCCGGGCAAACATCGCCGTGCTCAGTGTCGGTTCGTTTTCCAACGACAGCCCGATCGCCAATTACGGCTTCATCAAGCCCAGCGAACTCGAGGAGCTGCAGGCGGCTGGCGCGGTTGGCGATATTTTATGTCATTTCATCGACGCCGAGGGTCGCCTCGTCGACCATGAGGTCAATCGCCGGGTCTGCGCCTATCCGCTGCAGGACCTGGCGGACATCCCGGCCATCATCCTGGTTTCGGGAGGGCAGGAAAAGATAGCCATCATGCGGGCGGCGCTCGCCAACACCAAGGTTTCGGTTCTGATCACCGACGAGGATGCGGCCAAGGGCCTGCTCAACCGCTAAGGTCCGGAATCTTTTACGCCGGAGCACCCCTCTGTCCGGCAGGACAGAGGGGTGCTGTCCCGCCAGCATCTCACACCGTACCGAGACTGAACTAAACTTGCCCAACTTCGCCGAGACGCACGTGGATGTCGCGCGTCGCCTGATAGAGGTCGCGGTAGATCGCCTTACGGGCGCGGTAGCCGGAGATCAGGCCGTCGACCGGATCGACATGCCTGGTGGGGGGCGTGGCCATCGCTTCGGCCGCAATCTGGGGTGAGGCAAACCATCCTATCGCCGAAGCCGCCAGCATGGCGGCGCCGAGCGCTGCGGCTTCGTTGACTGGCGAGACGGCGAGCGGCCGTTCGAGCACGGTTGCCATGATCCGCACCAGCAGGGCGCAGTTGGTGCCGCCGCCGGCAGCTATCATCGCCGCCGGTTTGCCGCCGGCTTGAGTTTCCATTGCCTCGCTGGCGATGGCCTGCTCGAAGGCGATGCCTTCCAGAACCGCTCGAAAAAGGTGCTTCGGCTCATGGTCTAGCGACAGGCCGACAATGGCGCCGCGCGCCGCGCCGTCCCAATATGGACTCATGACGCCAGCCCAGTACGGCATGACAAGCAGTCCCTCGCTGCCGGCGGCAACGTCCACCGCCGCTTTTTCAAGTGCGGCGGCAGACGGCGAACCGGTCGTGCGAACGATCCAGTCGACCAGCTGCATGCCCGAGCGCAACACGGTCTCCAGCATGAATCCCGAGCCGGTCGGCGAGACCAGCGTTCGAAACGCGTCCGATGTCGTGATCCCATGGGAATAGCAGCCGCTGACGACGCCCGAGCCGAGCGAAAGATAGCTTTTGCCTTCGTCGTAGACCCCCATGCCGAGGCCCATCGCCTGGCCGTCGCCGGCGCCGGCGACGACAGGCGTGCCGGCTTTCAGGCCGGTCAGTCGGGCCACGCTTTCAATAAGGCCACCGCAGATCGTGCCGGGCGTGACCAGTTCCGGCAACTGGTCCGGCCGCAGCCCGGCGGCCGCAACGAGCTCAGGGTGCCAGGTGCCATTCTTGACGTCGAGCAGCCCGAGCGGATCCGCACTTGCCCTGCTGGTGACCAGATGTCCGGTCAGCCGGTGGACGAAGAAGCCATGCACGTCGACGATTGCGGCTGCGTCGTCGAGCGCTTGCGGCTGGTGTTCGGCAAGCCAGCGAACAGCATAGAGCGCGGGCGTCGGGTCCGGTGGCTTGCCGCTCCAGTCGCGGATCGCCTCGCGACCGAGTTCGGACGACAGCCTTATAACTTGCGGGCGAGCGCGCTCATCCAGCCACAAGATCGCCGGAATGAGCGGCTTGCCGGCATGATCGATCAGCGTGAAAGTCTCGCGCTGGTGGGCGATGGAGATCGCCGCCACGCGCGAAGCGCCCACCGCCTCAGCGACCCGCTTCAATGCACCGAGCAGTGCGGTCCACCAATGTTCGGCATCCTGCTCGAAATGGCCGGGCTTGGGATTTGAAAGCGGATAGGCTTCGCGCGCATGGAACAGCTCCTTGCCGTCGCGCGTGAAAGCGATCGCCTTCACGGCCGTCGTCGAGGCGTCGATCCCGATTACGACATCGTCCATCAGGCGGTTATCCGGTGGAGTCAGGCTGCGTTTGTAACGAACCGCCCGTCCGATTGGTCGAGACGACGGCGGATCTGGGTTATCACCATCGAATCGTCGGGTACACAATTTTCATAGGTGAGGAAATCACCTGTCTTGACCGGCTTGACCACCTTGGCGCGTTCGGCGAGGCCGAGCGGCAAGGCGCCACGGGTGCGCGCGTCCTCCCAGGTCATGGCGAAGCCGCGATAGTCGTTCTCGCCGATCATGCCGAGCGACTGGCCGAGGCCAAGGTCGCTCTTGGCAACCGCCACCGCCTCGGCCACCGGATGGTCGAGCGGCTCCATGTCGGCGCGCTTGTAGACCACGGCGCGCGCCGCCGACAGCGGCACTTCGAGGCTGGTCAGGTGATAGGGCCGGAAGATCGTGAAATAGGGGCCCTTGCCGACCTTGAGGTCGATCATGCGCTCCAGCACCCGCGGATGCCGTGTCTCGATGATGCAGAACACGCCGGGCGCCACGCCCTTGCCGATCGAATAGTCGACGACGCCCTTGCGATGCAACACGCCGCCATCCTCGCGCGGGCAAAGCACGCTGGCGAGTTCCTCCAGCGTCGCGGTCGGGCCATGCATGCCCGGCACGTCGGGCACCAGGCCGGTGGCGTTGGCAATCGCCACCATCTCGATCGCCGTCTTCGAGCCATCGACGAACTCGACCAGCATGCGCGCATTCATGTTGCGCTCGGCCGCCTCCTTCTCGTAGTCGGCCGGCATAGCGTCGATCTTCAGAGGGTTGTTCTTGCCCTTGCCGGCGGCGATGATGTTGAAGCCGAGGCTTTTGGCAAAGCCGATGATCTCCAACGTGCAGGCGGGCTCGTCGCCGGCGGCACCCGTATAAACGACGCCGGCTTTGCGCGCCTCTTCCTTGAGGAAGCGGCCGATGGTGATGTCGGCCTCGACGTTGAGCATGACGATGTGCTTGCCGTTCTTCATCACTTCGAGCGCGAACAGCGTGCCGATGTTGGGGTTGCCTGTTGCGTCGATGATGACGTCGATGCGGCCGGCGGACGCCAGCGCATGCAAGTCTTCGGTCACCGCGATCTTGCCGGCCTCGATGGCGCGGTCGATCGCCGCTGCATTGCCGGCCTGGACGATGTCGGAGCGGTCGTGGCCGGCGAGAAGTGCTGCGTCGATCGCCGCCTGCGGCCTGACCTCGGAAATGGCGCCGATCCGCATGCCCGGCATCAGCGCAACCTGGACGACGATATCGGTGCCCATCTGCCCGGCGCCGGCAAGCCCGATAGTGATCGGTCCCTGCTTTTCAGCGCGTTGCAAAAGTTCCGCTGCAAATTGCGGATGGGCCATATCGCTTCCTCCAGTTCCTGACGCGTCGCAGCGTCGAGATCATCGTTCTGAACATTCCTATTTCCAAATGAAAAATATTTCAACATGCAATTCGGCAGCTTCCTTCCCAAAGTTGTGTGATTTCGATTTTGTGCCCTGGCATGCGGCTTGACTGCCCAGCCGGCTAATGCACGTCGCCCAAAGGTGCGCAGCGGTTCTGGGATAACGACATGCATAAAAACAAAGGCTTAAAGCCCGTCGATTGCATCGTTTCAACGCGACGCGCTTTAGGGGACGGAGAAGGGCGGTGATCTTTAGGATGCGGACGGCGATGGCCGAGGCGCCATGCTCGGCGCATGCCGGTATCTCAGCTGCCGACCTCGAAGAAGGGCGCGCCGAGCAGGTCGGGAACGACATCGATGCCGAGACCCGGCCCCTCCGGAATGCCCATGCGGCTGCCCGTGACCGGCGGCATGTTCGATGCGGTGCGCACCGTCACCCATTCGTGGAAGGCGATGGCGTGCAGCCGGCGCTCCTCCGGCGTCGACAGCGACAGATGCGCCATCGCTGATGTGTCGATCTCGGCGCCGCCGGTGTCCTCGACGGTGATCATGAAGCCCAGGTCGACCGCAAGATCGCGGATCTGGCGCGTCTTGGTGACGCCGCCCAGCCGCGAGATTTTCAGCGTCAGCCCGTCGGCCGCGCCCTTGCGGTGGATGTCGAGCGTGTCGTCCAGCGAGGCGACGGATTCATCCAGCACCATCGGCTTGTCGAGCGAACGGCGCACCGACATGCATTCGTCGATCGTGGCGCAGGGCTGCTCGAACGTGTAGTCGATGGCGCGCGTCGCATCGACGAACTGGCGCGCCTGATAGGGCGTCCAGCCGGCATTGGCGTCGCAGAAGATCACCGTGCCTTTCGGCACCGAAGCGGCGACCGCGGTGACGCGCTCGATGTCGTCATGGACGTTGCCGCCGACCTTGACCTGCAGCCGGTGAAACCCCTCCTTGACGATGCGCTCGGCAAGTGCGGCCATGGCGTCGACCGTGCCATGGGTGACGACCTTGTAGAGTTCCGCCGTCTCGCTCTCGCGTCCACCGAGCAGCGTGACCAGCGGCACGTCGGCGGCGCGCGCCGCGAGATCTGAGCACGCCATGTCGAGCGCGGACTTGATGTAGGGATGGCCCTTGAACACCGTGTCCATCAGCCGGCCGATTCTGGCCAAGGCCCGGGGATCGTGGCCGAGCAGATGCGGCGCGATTTCTATGATGCCGGCGCGCGTGCCGGCTGCGAAGGCCGGCGAGTAGAAATTGCCGAGCGGCGCCATCTCGCCCCAGCCGGTCAGCCCGCTATCGGAGGTGATGGCGACGATCACCGCGTCGAACGCATCGGCGACACGCCCCTTGGACATGCGATAGGGCCCGTCCACGAAGGGCTGCACGACATGGTAGGCTTTGATGGTTTTGATCTGCACGTGCTTATCCGTTGTTCGCGATGTTCAGATTTGCTGCCGGTTGGCAACGGTCGCCTTGGCGCCTTTTGAAGCTCGCTGTTCGAGGCTGCGCGCATAGGCAAGCAGTTCCTCGAAATCGAGGTCGATATGCTCGCGGGCATGGCGCTGGGCGGCGCGCATGTCGGAGCCCTTCAGCAGCCGCACATAGGTCTCGTGGATGTCTTCGGCAGGCACCGGCTCTTTGCGCGCCCGCTGGTGGAGGGCAAAATACATCTGCAGCCGGCTGGCCAGGCGCTGCCAAGTCTCCAGCAACACCGAATTGTCGGCCCATTCATGGATCAGGCCGTGCAATTGCAGCGCCGTTTCGATCTGGCGGGTGGTGTCGAGGTTGCGCGTCGCCTGCTTCACCGCCTCGTGGCGCCTGTCAAGCTCGTCGAAGAAGCGCTGGTCGCGAAGCCGCCAGGTCAGTTCGATAGCGAACTCATCCAGCACCTTGTTAAGCGAATAGGCATCGTCGATGTCCTTGGCGGTCACGTCGATGACGAAGGTTCCGGCGTAGGGAATGCTGGTCAGGATGCCTTCCTGCACCAGTTCGCGCATCGCTTCGCGTAGCGGCGCGCGGCTCACCCGCATCTGTTCGGCAATCCTGAGCTCGTTGAGTTTTTGCCCCGGTTCCAGCTGGCCGGTCAGGATCGCGCGCCGAAGCAGCGCCACGATCTCGGCGCGCCTTGTCGTATCCGCGATCGGCGCAAAATCCAGCTTCCCCATTCGGCCACTCCATAAGGAACCGAAATCAAGCAGATTGTCGACAATCTAACAAGAGCTATTTCTGGATTCCTGATTCCGGGCAGAATCGGCGACTTCGTTCTCATGCAGCCCGGCCGTAAAAGCCGACCCGTTCCTCGTCGCTGAACATCACGCCTGATTTCTCATAGTAGGAGAACACCGCGATCATGCGTTCGCGCTCGCCTTCGACTGTGGTGACGCGATGCGCTGTGTTCTTGCCACGGAAGACGTTCAGCGTGCCCGGCTTCATGCGCAGTATCTTCGCCTCGGGGTCGCGCCCTTCGAGCAGCCTGGCGACGCCGTCGTAATTGGGATTGTCGTCCGACCGGAGATCGGTGCGGTATTCGAGGTCGCCGCCGCGTTGCGCCGCCTGCAACAGTAGCGTCGTGGTGAATTCCGAGCGATCGAAATGCCAGTTCAGCGCCTCGCCGGCGCGGTAGGCCATCACATTGGTGCGCGCCAGCGGGTCCTGCATGACATGCAGCCGCGTCTTCCCCATCGCCGCCGCCAGGAAGTGCAGCAGCGGCTCGTATTCGTAGATGGCGAGGACCAGGCTGCCAGGAATCTGGTCGGCGCAGACCGTATGGCTGATGGTCTCGACCTTGCGCAGCGCGGGATGGTCCGGAGCGAGCTCCGGGATATCGGGCTTGAAGTAGATATTATGCATCCGCTTGTGCATGTGCGACCGGCTGTCCATGACGGGCTGGATTTCCCGCACCGCCCGTTCGGCCACGCCAGGCCGCAAAAAACCCTCCAGATTGAACATGCCATCGGCTTCCAGCGTCGCGATCGAGGCCTCCACAAGGCGCTTCCATTCAGCGCTGCCTTCACGGTCGAGCGGGTACCGGTCCAGATCGAGAATGTCTTTCATCGTCTCATGCTCCAAGGTTCGAGCGTAGAAGACGGCAAAAAAATCTTTCTCTCAACGGCGAAAATTATTAGTCTTCCGCAGGAAAAACTTACGGAAGGCTCATGGAACGGCTCCCCCCGCTGAACGCGATCAAGGCCTTCGAGGTCGCCGCGCGGACTGGCAATTTTACTTTGGCCGCCACCGAACTCGGCGTTTCCTCGGCGGCGGTCAGCCAGCAGATCCGCAATCTCGAGACCTGGTTCGGCAAGCAGCTGTTCGTGCGCAGCGGCAACCGCATCGCGCTGACCGACGCCGGCCACGCAATCTATCCGCAGACCGCACGCGCCTTGGGCGACATCGCGGCGATCGGTCGGCGCATGCTGGAGGGCGGGCTGAGGACGCGTCTCGTCGTCAGCGTGCCGTTTTCGCTGGCCGAATTGTGGCTGGCGCCCAGGCTGGCCGTTCTTCTCGATGCCTTCCCGCAAATGGCGATCGACGTCCGCGTCGAAGACGATCCCGTCGACCTGATGCGCCAGAACATCGATCTTCGCATCAGCTATGGCGACTATCACTATCCCGGTTTGCGGATGGTCCGCCTCATCCATGACGACGTCCTGCCGGTCTGCGCGCCGGACTTCTGGCAAAGATACGGCAACGATGCATCCAGCCTTGCGGATGTGCACGAGAGCTTGTTCATCCACACCAACTGGGGTCCGAACTATGCCTCGCATCCGACATGGGCGGATTGGTTTTCGGCGTCAGGCGGCAGCCGCGCGCCTGATCCCTCGCATGGGCGCCGTGTCGGTCTGTCCAGCCTGGCGATCGTCTCGGCGAGGCTTGGTCTCGGAATTGCGCTTGGCCAGCGGGCCATGGCCCATGGGGACCTGGAAGCCGGGCGCCTAATCGCGCCCTCGTCGGTATCTCTGCGCCTCGGTCATCCCTATTGCGCCTTCATGCCTGAGGCAAAGGCTGAGCGCGCCGATGTTGCCGGGCTCGTCGCGCTGCTTGGAGCAATTCCAGGAAAAGTGCATAGCGGTTTTCCGTCCGGAATTGCGGAAAAACAAACATAGCAAAACGGCGCCCTTGGCGTGGGAGCCGAGGGCGCCGCTGGACCGGACCTGACGGGGGGGTATCAGGTGGCCGGTTTCTGTGGCAGCGGCGAGACCGGCATTCCCGGCCCGATCTTCTGCAGATTGCCTGTGATCACCTGGTCGCCTTCCGATACGCCGCTCGAGATGGCCACCAGATCGCCGTTGGTCGGCCCGAGCGAAACGATGCGCTGGTCGACAGTGTTGTCTTTGCCGACGACGTAGAGGTATTTGCCGAGCTGGCTCGATCCCAACGCCGTCTGCGGCACCATCAGTGCATCGGGCTGCTGCTTGATATGCAGCTTCACGCGAACATATTGGCCCGGCAGCAGCGTGAATTTGGCGTTGCCGATCGTCGCCCGTGCGGTGATGGTGCCGGTCGATCGATCGATCGTGTTGTCGATGAAGGTGAGCTGACCTCTCTGGCGCGGTTCTGTATCGCCGGGAAGCAGGACGTCGACGTCGATCGGCCCCGCCGCGCGGGCTTCCTCGATCTGCGCCAGATCCGTTTCGCTCGGATTGAAGGTGACATAGATCGGGTCGAGCTGCACCAGCGTGTTGAGCACCGTGCCGGCGACGCTGACCAGCGTTCCAACCGAAGCCTGGTTGCGGCCGACGCGCCCGGCGAACGGCGCCTTGATTTCCGAATAACTCAGATTGAGCTCAGCGGTCCGCACAGCCGCTTGGTTCACGGCGAGCGAGGCCTGGGCCTCGCGCAAGCTGCTGGTGCGCTGGTCGAACGCATCCTTGGCGATGTATCCGCTCTTGGCGAGCTCGGTGCCGCGGCCAAGGTTGGAACGGGCATAGTCAAGCGTTGCTTCGTCGCGCTGGACCTGCGCCTTCGCCTGGTCGAGGGCAGCGTGGAAATCCTCTGGAGCGATCTTGTAGAGAAGGTCGCCCTTCTTGACATCGCTGCCGTCGGGCGCGACCTGCTCCTGCAGATAACCCGGTACGCGCGCTTGCAGCGTGATGCTGCGGATCGGCTCGGTGCGGGCCGCATAGTCGAGATAGATCGGGATCGTCTTCTTGACGACGCTCACCACCGGCACCGGCATGACAAACGCTGCGGGCTCGGGCGCCGCGGGTTCGGGCGTTGCCGCTCCTGCCGTGCCGGCGTTGAGGCCGAAATTGCCCATGTCGAGCAAGTGAACGCTCGCCATCGAGATCGCCCCCAGGGCGACGGCCGCTCCCAACGCAATTTTCCATTTACGCATGATCAATTCTCCAATCCTATTCGGCCGCTTCGGCCAATCGCGCGAAAGCGGGTTCGGCAGTGGGTTCAGTCGGTTCGGCAACGGGTTCGTTCTTGCTGCCGCGCTCGCGCAGTTGCTCGATCACCGCATAGAAGACCGGCACGAACACCAGCGACAGGATTGTCGCCGCGACCATGCCGCCAAAGACGGTGGTGCCGATCGACTGGCGGCTCGCTGCACCGGCACCTGTGGAGAACATCAGCGGCAGCACACCGAGGATGAACGCGAAGGCGGTCATCAGGATGGGCCGCAGCCGCAAACGCGCCGCTTCCATTGCCGCGTCGACGATGCTGAGACCTTCCTCGCGCCGGCGCCGGGCAAACTCCACGATCAAAATGGCGTTCTTTGCCGCCAGCCCGATCAGCATGACGAAGCCGATCTGCGAATAGACGTCGATCTGCATGCCGCGCATCAACAAGGCGACGAAGGCACCAAACAGGGCAAGCGGCACCGCGAGCAGAACCATGAAGGGCATGGCCCAGCTCTCATATTGGGCGGCGAGGATCAGGAAGACGAAGACCATGGCGAGACCGAAGACGATCGAGGCGATCGATCCAGCCTTGAGCTCCTGATAGGTGATGCCCGTCCATTCGTAGCCGAAATCCTTCGGCAGCGCCGTGGCAGCGGCACGTTCCATCGCCGCGACCGCCTGGCCGGAGGAGTAACCGGGTGCAGCACCGCCATTGATCAGGGCCGACGCATTGTTGTTGTAATGCGGGACGGTTTCCGGGCCGACGATAGGCACGAGCTTGCCGAGTGTGCTCAACGGCACCATGCCGCCAGAGGCATTGCGCACATAGAGCCGTGAAATGTCGGCAGCACCCGCACGCGCATCCTTGTCGGCCTGGATCGTCACCCGGAAGGTGCGGCCGAACAGGTTGAAGTCGTTCACATAGAGCGAGCCGAGATAGATCTGCAGCGTGTTGAACACGTCAGGCAGGCTGAGGCCGAGCAGCTTCGCCTTGTTACGGTCGAGGTCGTAGTTGAACTGTGGCGTCGAGGTCGAGAACGACGAGAACAATTGCTGCGGGTTGAGCTCGGGCTGCTTGCGCGCCTCGGCGAGCACGGCTTGCGTCGCATCGTTGAGCGCAGCGCTGCCGCGACCGGTCAGATCCTGCACCTGGAATTCGAAGCCGCCGGTCGTGCCGATACCCGGGATCGAAGGCGGATCGAAGCTCAGCGCGAAGGCTTCCGGAAGTTCCATGAGTTTCGAGCGCACGTCGGCGACGAGCTTCGAGGCGCTCTGGTCAGGGCCGCGTTCGTCCCATGGCTTCAGGATGGCGAATTCCACCGCTGAGTTCGACTGGGCTGCGTTGGTTAGGAAGTTCAAACCGCTGATCGAGCCGACGATATCGACGCCGGGGGTGTTCTGCAGGATGGCGCGTGCCTTCCGGGCCACGGCGTCGGTGCGTTCCAGTGACGCCCCATCCGGCAACTGGATGACCACGAAGAAGTAGCCCTGGTCCTCGACCGGAAGGAAGGTCGAGGGCAGGCGCTGCCAGACGAAATAGGTGGCGACAAGCCCGGCCGCGAACAGCCCGAGCATGATCCAGCGCAGGCGGATGAGGAAGCGCACACCATGGGCATAGGCATGCGACAGCCGTTCGAAGCCCGTGTTGAACCAGCGGAACAGCACGAACTGCGTTGCCGGGCGGTGGCGCAGGAAGGCGGCGCTGAGCGCCGGAGTGAGCGTCAGCGAGACGAAGGCGGAGATGCCGAAGGAGATCGCCACCGTCAGCGCAAACTGGTTGTAGAGCCGGCCGGAAACGCCGGGTATGAAGGCGACCGGCACGAACACGGCCATCAGCACGGCGGTCGTGGCGATGATCGGGCCGGTGACCTCGGCCATCGCCGCGCGCGTGGCAGCCAGCGGTTTGAGGCCGGCCTCCAGCTGGCGCTCGACGTTCTCGACGACGACGATCGCATCGTCGACGACGAGGCCTATCGCCAGCACCATGCCGAGCAGGCTGAGCATGTTCAGCGAGAAGCCGAACATGTACATGACGACGAGCGTGGCGACCAGCGACACCGGAATCGCGATCGTCGGGATGATCGTGGTGCGCCAGCTCTGCAGGAAGATGAACACCACCGCGACAACCAGGACCAGCGCCTCGCCGAGCGTGACCAGCACGTCGTGCATCGACGCCGAGACGAAGCGCGTCGTGTCGTAGTGCATGGCGTAGCTCACGCCCTTCGGGAAGCGGCCCGACAGTTCCTGCATCTTGTCCTTGACGCGCTGCTGCAGATCGAGCGCGTTCGAGCCCGGCATCTGGTAGACGGCGAGCACCACGGTCGGGTCTTCGGCGAAGAAGGCCGACGACGAATATTGCAGGGCGCCAAGTTCGATGCGCGCAACGTCACGCAACCGCACCAACGAACCGTTCGCGGCATCGGCGCGCACGACGATGTCGCCGAATTCCTTGGGGTCGCTCAGTCGGCCGACCGCGTTGACCTGCATTTCGAAAGCGGTGCCGGCCGGCGCCGGCGACTGCCCGATCTTGCCGGCCGCGACCTGGACATTCTGCTCGGCGATGGCGTTCTGGACATCGACGGCGGTGATGCCGAGATTGGCGAGCTTGTCTGGATCGAGCCATACGCGCATCGAATACCGCCGCTCGCCGAAGATCTGCACGTCGCCGACGCCTGGCAGGCGCTTCAGCGGGTCGACCACTTGCAGGTAGGCGAGGTTGCTGAGCGCGACCGGATCGACGGAGCCGTCGGGCGAGGTGAGGTTGACGATCAGGACGAAATTCGGGTTCTGCTTCTTGATCGTCACGCCGCCCTGGTTGACGATGGCCGGCAGCGAGGACGCCGCCTGCGACACGCGGTTCTGGACGTCGACGGCGGCGGTGCTCAGGGAATAGCCGACCTCGAAGGTGATGGTGATCGTCGACGAGCCGTCATTGGAGCTCGATGACGACATATAGGTCATCCCCTGAACGCCGTTGATCTGCTGTTCGAGCGGCGTCGTGACGGTGTCGGCCACGACCTGCGCACTGGCGCCCGGATAGTTGGCGCTGACCACGACCTGAGGTGGCGTGATGTCTGGAAACTGCGAGACAGGCAGCAGGAAATAGCAGATCGCCCCGGCGAGCACCATGATGATGGCGATCGACGATGCGAAGATCGGTCGGTGGATGAAGAAGTTTACCATGACACGTACGCCTCGCCCGATGCTCTCGCCTCGCCAAAAGCCTTGGCCACTCTGGACAGCCGCCGGCTGCGCCTTTGACCCGGATCTTCCAGAAAACGATGCGGCGCCTTGCGGCCGTACCCTTGCGCATCCGCAAGAGTACGCAGCATCGTCTCGAAAGAGCGCGGGTCGACGCGGTCGGCCTTCATCAGCATCCGGATCATCGGATCCTTAACAACTTCGTCGATCGTCAAATCTTTGCGCTGCGACATCGTAGCGGCTCCTGGCTTGCGATCCGCGGCGCATGCCGCAGATCGGGTGGTCTTCTTGTTCGCGGCCAAAAATCGCCTAGGGCGCAGTTTCATGCCTGGGCCGATTCGGCGGAGGCTATTCACAGGCGCCTGCGAGATTTGACACGAGGCAATTGGGGTGTTACCAGTAAGTAACATCTAGAAGTTACAGACCGGTAACACCCTAGTCAAGAGGTGCGCCGAGGGATTTTTCGGAAACCCCGGAAACCAAGGAGGTTTTGATGGAAGACGGCACTGCGGAACGCATCCGCCCGCGGGATCGCATCCTGGAAACGGCACGGGATATGTTCCACAAGCATGGCATCAAGGGCGTCGGCGTCGACGCGATCACTGAGGCCGCCGGTACCAATAAGATGACGCTCTACCGTCATTTCGAGTCCAAGGACGACCTGGTCATCGAGTGCCTGCGGGCGACCGCATGCAGCGCCAATGCGATGTGGCAAAAGTTCGAGGCCGAGCATCCGGGCGACAAGCTTGCGCAGTTGCACGCCTGGGTTCGGATGGCGGCTGATTGCCTGTTGAGTGACGGTCGCGGTTGCGACATGGCGAACGCCGCCATTGAGTTGAGCGAGACCGACCATCCGGCCCGTCGGGTGATCAAGGAGCTCAAGCAGGCCCAGCGCGAACGCCTGGTCGGCCTGTGCCGGGATGCCGGCATCGGACAGGCGGAACTTCTCGCCGATACATTGTCGCTGCTGCTTGAAGGCGCCCGCGTCAGCCTGCAAAGCGTCGGAGCCGAGGGCCCTAGCGCGCAATTCGTCCGCATGGCGGAAGGCCTGATCACCTCTTTCAGGGCCAGATAGTCTCGCAAGCGGCGGAACGACCGGTGGCGTGTTCATTGCGAGCCGCGCCGCCGAATGCTTTTTGTCCGTTCGGATATACCGTCATCGCGCGTCTCCTTTGCCGGTCTGTCGCCGCACCACCGGCGCGACCTGTTGCTTGGTGAGGCAGGATAGGACCGATAGCGAATTGGTGAGAGTGACAAGTGTGACGGGATTCCGGCGAATCCGCTGATCGCGGCTGCAACATGCCCTACCGCTCGCCGAACAAGCCGGTGGCGATCGCCCCTAATGGTCATTCGACGCGCGGACCGATAATCGTGTCCGGTGATGGTCATGACCTCCGCCTTTGCCCACACCCGGAGCCGGAACAAAAAAGCCCGCTGCCGGGAGGAGGTGGCAGCGGGCTTGATTTCGAATACGGCACGGGAGGAGGTGTACCGCACTCAGCGTCGGCATCGCATCTGGGAGGAGTAGATGGCCGACAACTGCGAAACTACCGATTGCCCAATGATTCGGCAACAACGAAAGATGCATAGCAGATGTGCAGATTTGCTGTATCAACCGAATCTTAACTATGGGCAGATTGAACGTCGCCCTTGCGCGGCGTCACTGCACCGGGACGTTTTCCTTGAAGATCAGGCGCGGTTCGATGAACTTCCGCGTCAAATAGGGCGCCGAGGAAGCGATCGAGCCGAGCAGGCGAATGACCGATTGCTCGGCGATCAGCCGCGCGTTTTGGTCGATGACGACATCAAGCAGATCATCGACGAGATAGCCGCGTGTCGCCCTTGTCAGGTCGTGACAGATGAACACCGGCTTCCTTTGCGGCTTGGCTTCCAGCAGCGCTTTCGCCACGCCAGAGCGTCCAGCGCCGACGCAATAGATGCCGAGCAGCTCCGGCTCGTTGTGCAGCGCCTTCATCGTCGCCCTGTAGCTGATATCAGGCTCATCGTTGATCTCGACGGCACTGGTGACGGTCAGATTGGGGAACTCCTCGCTGAGCACGGACCGAAAGCCCATTTCGCGTTCCTCGTGCCCGCGGTAGGAGCGTGAGCCGACGACCATTGCCAGATGGCCCCGGCGCCCGCCCAGGAAACGTCCCATCAACAGCGCCGCGGTGCGGCCGGCCACACGGTTGTCGATGCCGACATAGGCCGATCGCGGTGCGCCCGGCACGTCCGACACCAGCGTGACCAGGCGGATGCCGGCCTCGACGATCTCTCGCAGGATGTTGCGCGTTCTCGGATGATCGATCGCGATGACGCCAACGCCGTTTGCCCTAAGCGAGAGGTTTTCGACGGCTGCCTGCAACGCGCTCGGCGAGATGCCGGCGAGCTTGTGGATCCGGCAGGAGGCGACGAGCGGCAGGCGCGCCGCATAATCCTCGATATGATTTGCCAGATCCATCATGAAGGCGTTGGAGCCGATCGGCAGGAAGAATTCCAGATGCGCCGGCCGCGAGGGCAGTGTGACCTGATCCACGACCGGCAAATAGCCGAGCTGCTTGGCCGCCTCCATCACCCGCTGCCGGTTGGCCGCGCTGGCACCCGGCCGGTTGTTCAGCACCCGGTCGACCGTGGCGGTCGACAACCCGCAGCTTCTGGCGATGTCCGCAACGGTGGCTTTCATGGTCGCAGTCATAGGAGCTGATGTGATCCCGTGCCAGAGATACGGCGAACCCGGCTTCCAACTGGCCCGCTCAGCCTTGCGATTGCTTCCCCTGGACGATGGCGTCGTGGATCTGCTCGTCGGACATGCCGGTGATGATCCGTTCGACTTCCGCGACGTTGGTGTTCTTCGGATCGATATCGTCGGCGACCACCTTGCCGCGCCGCATGACGACGATGCGGTCGACCACCTGGAAGACGTGGTGGATGTTATGGGCGATGAAGATGCAGGAATGGCCTGAATCGCGGGCGCTGCGCACGAAGCTCAGCACGCCTTGCGTCTCGGCGACGCCGAGATTGTTGGTCGGCTCGTCGAGGATGATGAGGTCGCTGTCGAAATGCATGGCGCGCGCGATCGCCACGGCCTGCCGCTCACCGCCGGAGAGCGAGCCGATCGGCGTCGTCGGCGGGATGTTCTTCGAGATGCCGACCTGCTTGAGCAGGTCGCGGGCGACCACGTTCATCGCCTCCTGGTCCATGCGGTTGAGGAAACGCGGCGGTTTGATCGGCTCGCGCCCAAGGAACAGGTTGCGCGCGATCGACAATTGCGTGACCAGTGCCGAGTCTTGGTAGATCGTCTCGATACCGTGGGCGATAGCGTCGCTAGTGCTGCGCAGGTCCACCTTCTTGCCACGGATGAAGATCTCGCCGCTGGTCAGCGGAACCGCACCCGACAGAACCTTGATCAGCGTCGATTTGCCGGCGCCATTGTCGCCGAGCAGACCGACGATCTCCCTTTCGTTGACCTGGAAATTGGCGTCTACGAGCGCTTGCACGCGGCCGTAGGACTTGCGGATGTTTTCCATGCGGACAAGCGGTTCAGCCATGGTTCAAGTCCCCGCCTGATGCCGGCGTTCCAGCCATGAGTGAAGCGCCATCATGCCGAGGATGATTGCGCCGATGAAAATGTTGTAGGCAAGGCCCGGCACGCCGATCAGCACGATGCCGTTGCGCATGACGCGCAGGATCAGGATGCCGAGCACGGTTCCGATGATGGTGCCGCGTCCGCCGGTCAGCGCCGTGCCGCCGATCACCACCATGGCGATCACTTCGAGCTCGTAGCCGGTGCCGCTGTTGGGATTGGCCGCCGAGGTCCGCAGTGAGCTGATCACGCCGGCAAGCGAAGCCATGACCGACGACAGGATGAACAGGCCGATCTTGACGCCGCTGACGTTGACGCCGCGCGCCCTTGCTGCCTGGGGGTTGCCGCCTGCCGCCTGAATCCAGTTGCCGGTCCGGCTCTGCGTCAGCACGTAGCCGAGTGCGATTGCGGCGGCGATGAACCAGAACAGCGACATGTAGATGCGGAACGGCCCGATGAAGAAATCGCCGACCAGCGCCTCGGCGAGCCAGCTGCCCTCGGCGCTCCAGGTGCGCTGCGGAAATCCGTTGGTGACGAACAGGGCGGTGCCGCGCACCACCAGCAGCATGCCGAGCGTCACCAGGAAGGACGGGATTTTGAGCTGCGTCACGAACCAGCCATTGACCAGGCCGATGAAGGCGGCAACCAACAAGGCCACGACGAAGCCGGCTTCCAGCGAGGTGAGGCCGCTGTTGAAGAGCGTCCACATCAAGACAGGCGAGAAGCCGAACAGCGATCCGACCGAGAGGTCGAATTCGCCCGATGTCATCAACAGCGTCATCGCCAGCGCGATCAGGCCGAGCTCGACCGTGAAGGCCAATATGTTGCTGATGTTCTGCGGCGACAGGAAGTCGTGGTTGAACCCCCAGAACACGGCGAGTTCGACCACAAGCAGCACGAAGGGCCCGAATTCCGGCCTGGCGATCGAGCGTTGGATGATGGAACTATTTTCCACGTTGGACCCGCGACATGGTTGGAACTGGCCAAGCCTGGCACCGCATAATCCGGTTCGAGGTTCGGCGGAATGACAGGGATGACCGCGGCAGGCGCCGCCGCGATCATCCCGATCGCGGTGTTATTTCCCGGACAGGATGTCGTCGTAGACCTGCGCAGTGTCCTTTTCGTAGAGCGCGCCGGTGATCACGTCGAAGCCGGGGGGAATGCCGCTGGCGGCCATGTTGGCGAGCGAAAGCGCCACATAGCTGGTCGCCTGCGGATCCTGCCACTGCCCGGCATTGACGTAGCCGGTCAGCACCTCCTGGGTGGTATCCAGCGAGTTGCCCCAGCCGACCACCGGGATTTCGCCCGGCTTGATGCCGGCCTGGTCGAACACCCGCTTGATCGAGCCGGTCACCAGATCGCCGAGGCCGATGATCGCCTTGACCTTGGCCCTGTTGGCGGTGAGGTAGTCGACCATGCGGTTGATCGCTTCGGCCTGGTCGAGCGTCGCCTCGGTGATCTCATAAGTGATGCCGAGCGGCTCGAAGACGCTCTTGATGCCTTCTTCTTCCTGGACGCCATAGGTGGCGCCCGGGATTTCGACCGGCATCCAGACGAAATCGCCCTTCTTCACCAGGCCCTTGTCGACCAGATACTGCGCCCAGTTCTTGCCGAAGGTGACGTTGTCGCCGCCGACATAGGCGTTGAAGTCCGCCTTCGGATCGGGCGTGTTGAAGTTGATGATCGGGATGTTTGCCGCCCGTGCTTCCTTGGCGAGCTCGATAAGGCTGCCCGGGTCGGGGCTGGTGGTGGCGATGCCGTCGGCCTTGGCGGCGATGGCCGCGCGAACCGCCTCCTGCTGGGATGCCACGTCGCCATTGTGGAACGAGGTGTTGACGGTGTTGCCGGTGTCTGCAGCCCATTGCTTGGCGCCGGCGAGGAAGTAGGTCCAGACCGGATCGGCCGGGCCGCCATGCGAAATCCAGTAGAAGGTCTTGGCCTGCGCCGCCGCCGGAATGGCCAGCGCCACGATCAGGCCGAATACAAATAGTCGTAGCCTTGTCAGCATTTGATTTCCTCCCATTTTGAAAACTGCTTCCCTCCGACGACGATCACGGCAAACCCTGATCGTATTCTTGCCAGCGCCGATCTGGATGCATCAGAGCATCCGCTTTTTCGGTCGATGGCAAGCCTCCATTTGCCAGTGGTAGTTGGCGCGCGACAATGCGCCATCACCCGTCCCATCAGATTGCATCAGTTTGGCTGATATTTTCCAGGCAGGCGGATCAGGCCGAGACTTCTCTCCGTCGCAGTCGGGGGCGGAACCTAGATAAGATCGGCCTTGGCGAGATCGCGCATCAGATGGCTGGCGCCATAGGTCCAGTGGGGACAGTCGGGCGACAGCCGCACCCGGTTGACCAAGGCGCCGAATTTCTCCGACGAGATGGTGACGATGTCGCCGACCTTGTGCGTAAAGCCCTTGCCCTTTTCGCCGCGATCCTTCGATGGCACGAACATGGTGCCGAGATAGAGCGCCAACCCGTCCGGGTATTGGTGATGCGGACCCATGGCGGCAGCGACCAGCTCTTCAGGCGAGCGGCTGATCTCGGCCATCGAGCTTGCACCTTCCAGCGAGAAACCGTCCTCGCCCTCGACCTTCAGGCGCACGGTGGCCTGCTTCACATCATCGATGGAAAAGCTATCGTCGAACAGCCGGATGAACGGACCAAGTGCTGCCGAGGCGTTGTTGTCCTTGGCCTTACCGAGCAACAGCGCCGAGCGCCCTTCGACGTCGCGCAGATTGACATCGTTGCCGAGCGTCGCGCCGACGATCCTGCCGCTGCTGGCGGCAATCATGGCGATCTCCGGCTCCGGATTGTTCCAGGTGGACACCGGATGCAGGCCGACATCGGCGCCGAAGCCAACCGACGCCATCGGCTGGCATTTGGTGAAGATCTCGGCGTCGGGGCCGATACCCACTTCCAGATATTGCGACCAGGCGCCGCGCTGGATGAGCTTGGCCTTGATCTCCATCGCCTCCGGCGAGCCTGGCTTGAGCTTCGACAGATCGTGACCGATCAGCCCGGCAATGTCGGCGCGAATGGCGTCGGCTTTTTCCGCCGAGCCGCGCGCCTGCTCCTCGATGACCCGTTCGAGCAGGCTGACGACGAAGGTGACACCAGACGCCTTGACGGCGTGCAGGTCGACCGGGGAAAGCAGGTATGGTTTTTGCGGATCGCGCGTGGCCTGGAAACTGTTGGCGGCGATTGCGTCAAGCGACCCGATTGGTTCGCCCCCGGCAGCGTGGACGTAGCCTGCCGGATCCGGCATCTCGCAGACGTCGCGCACGGTTGGTGCCATGCTCGACGTGATGTCGAAGACAGTGCCGTCGCGCACCGTGACCACCAGCGGATGGGACCTATCGCTTGTCCGGGCGCGGCCGATGAAGAGGCCCTCGTCGGGCAGGAGAGTGGTGTTCGTCATGGCTGCGGTCCTCTGCTGTCTTGTTCTGCTGTGACGGTCGTCACTGCCGGACCAATGGTTCATCAAAAGCCTGGCCCGCGGCGGCGGCACTTTCAACAAATTCCCGCCAAAGGTCTATCCCGTTCCTCGCGGTCGAGCCATCCGCTGTATTTCGCATCGCCGGACGTCATCCATTTCAATCCGCTGATGCCGAGATCAAGACGCTCTTTCAAAATCATGAAATCGTCACTAGGATTTTCATTTGACGAAACCCATTTCAGGTGACCTTTGCCCGTACCGTTTTCCGATCCGATCTGGCAGAAGCCGCCGGCGGCCCCTGCGTTCCAGTCGCTTTTTCCCGGCGGGCAACGTGTCGATGTCGTTATCGTCGGTGGCGGGATCCTCGGTCTGTCGACCGCCTTGCATGCAGCCCGGCTCGGGCTTGCCGTGCAGGTGCTGGAAGCCGGCGAGATCGGCCAGGGCGCATCGGGCCTGAATGGCGGCCAGGTGATCCCCGGCCTTAAATATGATCCGGAATGGCTGCTGGAGCATTTTGGCCCCGACCGCGGCGAGATCCTCGTCAATTTTGCCGCCTCGACGGCGGACGCCGTCTTCGAATTGATCCGCGACGAGAAACTGGCGGTGCCGTTCGTTCGCAACGGCTGGATCCAGGCAGCGCACACCGAGACGGCGCTGAAGGCGGCAGCGAACAGGGACCGCCAGTGGCAGGCCCGCGGCGCCGATGTCCGGCTTCTGAGCCAGACCGAGATCGCCGCGTTGACTGGCGCGCGGGGCTATCTCGGCGGCTGGCTCGACCGCCGCGCCGGCGTGATCGATCCGCTTGCCTACACGTCGGAGCTGGCACGGATCGCCTCGGCCGCGGGCGTGAAGATTGCCGAGCGCCAGAAGGTGATACGGCTCGACAAGAACGCCGGCCTGTGGCGCATCTCGACGGAAGGCGGCGCCGAATTGCGGGCCAAAGCGGTCATTCTGGCGACGAACGCCTATACCGGGGATTTGCTGCCCGGTCTCGCCGAGACAATCGTTCCGCTGCACTCCTTCCAGATCGCGACAGCGCCGCTGCCGCCCGATGTGGCAGCCGGGATTCTGCCGGAGGGGCAAGCGGTGTCGGATTCGCGCCGCATCCTCGTTTATTACCGCAAGAGCGCCGACGGGCGGCTGGTGCTTGGCGGGCGCGGCCGGATGGCGCTGCCGACCAGCGAAGGTGACTGGGCGCATCTCGAGCGCGCGCTGCTCCGGCTCTATCCGGCGCTGTCCGGCGTTGCCGTCGAAAAGCGCTGGTTTGGTCGGGTGGCGATGACGCCGGATCATCTCCCGCATATCCACGAGCCCGAGCAGGGCCTGATGGCCGTGGTCGGTTGCCAGGGCCGTGGCGTCGGCCTGATGACCGCGCTTGGCGAGCGCATTGCTGGCTATCTGGCGAGCGGTGATGCCAGGCAATTGCCGTTTCCGGTCTCTCCGATCCGGCCGATCCCGTTGCACGCCTTTCGGCAGATCGGCGTTGCCGCGACGATCGCCTGGTATCGTATGCTGGATGCATTCGAGCGCTGATTTCATGCCGGCGCAGGAATCAGCTTGACGGTTTCATGATTATGAAAAAATCTTAGGCGATTTCAAAATCCCGATAGGGTAAGACGATGTCGACCATCGTTGCGACGCAGCCGCCGCCGGAATCCCGGTTTTCTTCGGGTTTCCGCTTGGCCATGCTGCTGCCGGGCGGACTGGTCACCTTCTTCCTGATCCTGTTTGCCCTCGGCCTCGTGCTCTTCCTCGCCTTTCGCGGCAATGATGGTTCGCTGCTGGGCGCCGGGTTCACCCTTGCGAATTTCATCACGGTGGTGTCCGACCCGCTGTACTGGACGGTGACGCTGCGCTCGCTGACCATCGCCGGTCTGGTGACGCTGGCAACGGTCGTCACCGCCTATCCGGTCGCCTACTATCTTGCTTTCCACGCCGGCCGACGGCGCGGCCTGCTGTTGTTTCTGGTGACGTTGCCGTTCTGGACCAGCTATCTCCTGCGCGTCTTCGCCTGGAAGATCGTGCTCGCCTACAATGGCGTGCTGAACTCGGCGCTGATCGAAAGCGGTATCTGGTCCGAGCCGACATTGGCGTTTCTCAACACGCCGGCGGCCGTCGTCGTCACGCTGGCTCACGCCTACGCGCCATTCGCCATCCTGCCCATCTATGTGGCGCTGGACACCATCCCGAAATCGCTGCTCGAAGCCGCTTCCGATCTCGGCGCCAGACCGTTCACCAGCTTCCGCCGCGTCGTGCTGCCGAACTCGATGCCTGGGGTGCTGGCGGCGGCCCTCGTCGTCTTCGTGCCGACGGTTGGCGACTATGTGACCCCGGCGCTGGTCGGCGGCCCTGCCAGCACCATGATCGGCACGCTGATCCAGGCCCAGTTCGGCAAGGCCAATGACTGGCCATTCGGCGCAGCGCTCGCCGTCGCCGTCATGCTGGTCATCCTCGCCGTGGTGCTGGTCGTGCGTTTCGCCGACCGCAGGTTTGGCAGCCGGACATGAGCGCGGCGCGCATAGACGCAAAGAAAGGTGGGAGCTGGCTCGGCGCCTACGTGCTTGTCTATCTGGCATTCCTCTATTTGCCGGTATCGCTGATCCCGCTTTTCTCCTTCAACGATTCGATCCAGGCGGCGTTTCCGCTGCAAGGCCTCACGTTTGAATGGTACGCGACGCTGTTCGGCAATTCGGCGTTGTCCGGCGCTCTTGCCAACAGCCTCGTCATCGGCGCGATTGCCGCCACCGGCGCGACGCTTTGCGGCATCACCGTGTCCTATATGGACCTCTACGGCCGCTCGCCGCTTGCCCTCACGATCAGCGCCATCGCGCGGCTGCCGATCCTGATCCCCGGCGTCATCATCGGTATCTCGCTGCTGATCCTGGTCAATCTCATCGGCTTCGGTCCGTCGCGCATCGCCATCGTCCTCGGCCACATTTTGGTGGCGCTGCCGACGACGGTGGTGATCATGAAAAGCCGCTTCGCCGCTATCCCGAAGACGATCCGCGAGGCCGCGCTCGATCTCGGCGCTTCCGACTGGACGACATTCAGGCGGGTCATGCTGCCGCTCAGCCTGCCCGCCATTGTGTCGGCGTTCATGTTGGCCTTCCTGACCTCCTTCGACGAGTTCATCGTCGCCTTCTTCCTGGCCGGCACCGAGCCGACGCTGCCGCTTTATATCTGGAGCCAGCTGCGATTCCCGAAGTCGCTGCCGACCGTCATGGCGCTGGGCACGGCAATCCTGGCCCTGTCCTTCGTCATCGCGGCAATGGCCGAAATCCTGCGCCATCGTGGGCTCGCCGCCGCTCAGCGGCCGGTGCCCGCCGACCTGTCCAAACCAGAAGAAACCGAAAGAGGAGAACTGCAATGGCATTCGACCTGAAATCGATAAATCGCAAGACAGTCCAAGCCGGATTGGCCGCCTTCGCGCTGGCGCTTTCGTCGACCGTCGCGTTTGCGGCCGACAAGCTGCAATATTTCACCTGGTCGGGCTACGAACTGCCCGACTTCAACAAGAGCTTCCTCGTCGCACACCCCGATGGCGTAGAAGCCTCGATGTTCGGCGACGACGATGATGCCTTCACCAAGGTCAAGGCCGGTTTCCGCCCTGATGTCGCGCATCCCTGCTACGACAAGGTGGCGCGCTGGAACAAGGAAGGCCTGCTGCAGCCGATCGACACCAAGCGCATCAAGAACTGGGATTCGATTTTTCCGGTCTTCAGGAACCTGCCCGACCTGCAGGCCGGCGACGGCAAGGTCTGGATGGTGCCGTGGGATTGGGGCAACACCTCGATCCTCTACCGCACCGATCTCGTGAAGAACCCGGAACCGAGCTGGAACTTGCTGTGGGACAAGCAATATGCCGGGCGCATGGCGACGATCGACGCCGTCCACGACACGCCCGTGGTGGCGGCCCTTCTCGCCGGCGTCAATCCATTCGACATGACGCCGGAACAGATGGACAAGGTGGCTGAAAAGCTGCGCGAGCAGCGCCCGCTGCTCTCGAACTACACCACCGACATGACCTCGGTCGAACAGGCACTGGCCAGCGGCCAGCTGGTCGCCGCCATGACCTGGAATGCGTCAGCCACCTCGCTTAAGAAGCAGGGCGTTCCGGTCGAGTTCATGAAGCCGAAGGAAGGAATGCTGACCTGGTCGTGCGGCTTCGTCATGCTCAAGGATGCCAAGAACGTCGATCTCGCCTATGACTTCATCAACAGCCGGCTGGAGACGGATTCGGGAAAATACCTGATCCAGGCTTATGGCTACGGCAGTTCGACCAGCTCGGCCTTCGCTGCGGTGCCGAAGGAAGAACTGGAGAAACTGCAGCTGCCGTCCGATCCGGAAGTGATGCTGAAGACCACCGTCTTCACCGGGCCGATGAAACAGAATGACGAACTCGCCAAGATGTTTGAGAAGGTCAAGGCAGGCGGCTGAGTCTCGCCTTCCCTTCTCCCCTTGTGGGAGAAGGTGGCCGAGCGGAGCTCGGTCGGATGAGGGGTGCTCCAGCTTGGCACCAACCGCACTCCGGCCAGCACCCCTCAACCGTCTCGGCGCTGCGCGCCGATCCACCTTCTCCCACAAGGGGGAAGGGAGAACCGCGAAGCACCGCTTCAGGATACCGAAAACGAGGTCGGGAAACAGATGGACATACGAAACGAAACCGCTGAAAAGCCGAAGGACGACGCCGATGTGCGGGTCGGCCGGCGCGTGCGGGCGCTCAGGCTGGGACGCAATCTTTCGCTGGCCGAGCTTGCCGCCAAGGCCGGCGTTTCGATCGGTGCGCTCAGCCAGATCGAGCGCGGCCTGTCCTCGCTTCGCGTCAAGGTGATCTGGCCGCTTGCCGCCGCGCTCGACATCGAGCCGTCGGCGCTGATCGCCGACGGCAACGATGCCGGCAACGACCTCTATTGCGTGCGCGCCAACAGCCGTCGGCAAATCCCGGTGAAATCGGAAGGCATTGCCAAGGCGCTGCTGTCGCCGCCGGCCGCTACGCTCACCGGCATGCTGGTGACGGTGGAAGCCGGCGGCGGCACCGCCGAGGCCTATGCGCACGCCGGCCACGAATTCGGGTTCGTCATGTCGGGCGAGGTCGAGCTTGTGGTCGATTCCACCACCTATGGGCTGAAGGCCGGCGACAGCTTCGCCTTCAAGAGCACCTTGCTGCATGCCTTCCGCAATCCGGGCGTCGAGTGCTGCCAGATCCTCTGGGTCAACACGACCAAGCCGTCCGAGGTTCGCGATGGCGCCTGATCCTCTCGTCCGGCTGGATGCGGTGTCGAAGATGTTCCCCGGCGGCATCGTCGGTCTCGACACCATCGATCTCGACATTGCCCGCGGCGAGTTCCTGACGTTGCTCGGACCCTCCGGCTGCGGCAAGACCACCAGCCTGCGGGTGATCGCTGGTTTCGAAAGCCCGTCAAGCGGGCGGGTGCTGCTCGAAGGCCGTGACATCACGGCACTCAGGCCGTTTGACCGGCCGGTCAACACCGTGTTCCAGGACTATGCGCTGTTTCCGCACATGGACGTCGCCGAAAATGTCGGCTTCGGCCTGTCGCTGCGCAAGCTTTCCGGGGCAGAACAGGCAAAGCGCGTCGGCGAAGCGCTCGACATGGTTGGCCTTGCCGAAAAGCTCGGCGCCCGCGTGTCCGAATTGTCGGGCGGCCAGCGCCAGCGCGTCGCGCTTGCCCGTGCCATCGTCTGCGAACCGCGTGTGCTGTTGCTCGACGAGCCGCTATCGGCGCTCGACGCGCATCTGCGCGAACAGATGCAGGTCGAGCTGAAGCGGCTGCAGTCGCGGCTTGGCACCACTTTCGTCATGGTCACCCACGACCAGACCGAGGCGCTGTCGATCTCCGACCGCATCGTCGTCATGAACAAGGGCCGTATCGAGCAGATCGCACCGCCGGCAGCGCTCTACGACCGGCCCGCCACCAAATTCGTCGCCAGTTTCATCGGCACGATGAACCTGCTGCAGTCGCGCTTTGTCGGCCGTGACGGCGATCGGTTGCATTTCAACGCCGGCGCCTTGCCGCTGGAAGCCACGTCGGAAACCGGCGAAGCACCGGGTGAAGGCGCGTTGCGAACCATCGGCGTGCGTCCGGAGGATCTTTTGGCAGCAACCGAAGCGGCGACCGGCACCGCGCCGGCGCGGGTGAGCAGCATTGTCTTTCACGGCCGCACCTTGCGCCTGCACGCCGAATTGGGGCAGGGGATACCGGTGGTGATCGACGCGCCACGCCGGGCGGAAGGTTTTCAATTCAGCGTCGGCGACGTGGCGCATATCAGCCTGCGCCGTGGCGCTAACTGCCCTATGCTACCCAGCTAATCTGTTCCCTATCTTTTCCAGAAAACCGGAGCATTACCCGATGAGCAATCATCTGAACTTCTTTATCGACGGAAAATGGGTCGCGCCCGTGGTGCCGGCAACGCTGGATGTGATCGACCCGTCCACTGAAGAGGCCTACACGAAAATCTCCGTCGGCTCGAAGGCCGATGTGGATCGCGCCGTGGCAGCGGCCAAGGCGGCCTTTCCGGCCTTTTCCCAAACCAGCAAGGCCGAGCGTCTGAAGCTGCTGAAGCGCATCCTCGAGGTCTACAACGAGCGCTACGAGGATATCGCGCAAGCTGTCTCCCAGGAGATGGGCGCGCCGATCACCTGGGCGCGCGAGGCGCAGGCCTGGGCAGGCAGGGCGCATATGGAATCCACCATCAAAGCGCTGGAGGATTACGAATTCAGCGAGAAGCGCGGCGGCACCATGGTGGTCAAGGAACCGGTCGGCGTCTGCGCGCTGATCACGCCATGGAACTGGCCGCTCAACCAGATCGTCTGCAAGGTGGCGCCGGCGATCGCCGCCGGCTGCACGGTCGTGCTGAAGCCTTCCGAGATCGCGCCGATCAGCGGCGTCATCTTTTCGGAAGTGATGGAGGCGGCAGGCACGCCGAAGGGGGTCTACAACATGGTCAACGGCACCGGTCCCGACGTCGGGCAGGTCATGGCCGGCCATCCCGATGTCGACATGGTTTCCTTCACTGGCTCGACCCGGGCCGGCATCATCGTCGCCAAGACGGCGGCCGAGACCGTCAAGCGCGTGGCGCAGGAGCTCGGCGGCAAATCGGCCAACATCGTGCTTCCCGACGCCGACTTCGAGGCGGCCGTGCGCCACGGCGTCAACGCCTGTTTCGGCAATAGCGGCCAGTCGTGCGACGCGCCGACGCGCATGCTGGTGCCGGCGGCCCGCCACGACGAGGCGCTGACGATCGCCAAGAAAGCGGCCGAAGCGCACAAGGTCGGTGATCCGCGCTCGGAAGAGACCAAGCTCGGTCCGGTGGTCAGCAACATCCAGTTCGACAAGATCCAGCGGCTGATCGAGGCCGGCATCGCCGAGGGTGCTACGCTGGTCACCGGCGGTCCCGGTCGGCCGGAGCACCTCAACCGCGGCTACTATGTCAGGCCGACCGTCTTCGGTCACGTCACGCCGGGCATGACCATCGAGAAGGAGGAGATTTTTGGGCCGGTGCTTTCGGTCATCTCCTATGATGACGACGACGACGCGGTGAAGATCGCCAACGACACTGTTTATGGCCTCGCCGCCTATGTGCAGTCCGGGGATATCGATCACGCGCGAAAAGTCGCCGGCCGCCTGCGCGCCGGACAGGTCTCGATCAACTATCCGGAGTGGGATACGTTCGCGCCCTTCGGCGGCTACAAGCAATCCGGCAACGGCCGCGAATATGCCGACTGGGCGATCCATGATTTCCTCGAGATCAAGGGCATCATCGGCTACGGCGCCTAGAGCGGTTCATCGTTTCACGGAAACGCCGAACCGCTCTATCTCTTTGTTTTTGCGCAATTCCGGACGGAAAACCGCTTCACACTTTTCCTGGAATTGCTCTAGCGCATGACCCGAACAGCGCCGCGCGTTTAAGAAGGACGCGCGGCGCTGTAGCGTGGCCAATCCAAACTATTCGGCGGCTTCGCGGACAGGGATCAGGCGCCGCTCGACCTGTTGGAGATGCAAGCGCATCGCCGCGGCCGCGCCGCCAAGGTCGCGTTCGGCGATCGCCTCGACGATCCGTTCATGGTCGGCAAAGCTGTGATGGTCCGCCGGAGGACGGGCGCCATCTGAACGAAGACGTCCCCAGACCACGGTTCGGCGCACCGCGTTCAGGACGTCGAACAGGCCGAGCAGCACATTGTTGCGGCTCGCCTGCGCAATCTGCCGGTGGAGCAGATTGTCGATGTTCTCATATTGCCGCCATGTGACGGCTTCCCGCGTCTGCACCAGCGATTGCCGCATCGAGGCGATATCCGAAAGCGTGGCGTGCAGCGCCGCTTCGCGCGCAATCTCGGGCTCAATGATGAGACGCGCGCGCATCACGTCGGCCGGATTCGTGCGCCCGGCGATTTCCGAAATCCCAATCGTCTCCTCGACCGGTCCACTGCCGACGAAGGTGCCCCTGCCGACGTGACGCCAGATGCGGCCGTCTTTCTCGAGCACCGCCAGCGCCTTGCGCAGATCGCCGCGCGATACGCCGAGGCTCTCGGACAGTTCCCGCTCGGCAGGCAGCCGAGTCTCGCCGGCATGGTCCATCTGGGCAAGATAGGCCTGAAGCTGAACCAGAGCGGCGTGGCCGCCATTTCCGGGATCGTCCATCAATTTAACCAATTCGCATAAGATTTCCCTTTGTTGGTGTTAAAACGATTAGCGCAAACCGTCAACTGCCGAGTTTTCTGGGCGAACGTGTCCGACACGCCGCAGTTTCTCCTTGACCAATCCGGTCTGTGGCCTTAACCAATTAAGGTAATGGTTACAGGAAACGGGAGGAATGACAATGGCCAGCATGACCAGACGTACCATCCTTGCCACCGCTTTTGCCGCGGCCCTGGCATGGGCACTGCCCCTGTCGGCCGCAAATGCGGGCGACATGCGCATCGCATTCGGCGACCTTCCCGGTATAGAATCCATCCAGACACTCGCGGCGATAGAGCGCGCCAAGGAACGCGGCGTGAATGTCGAGCTCATCGTTCTCAATGACGAGGATCTGGCTGCCCAGGCCATTGTCGGCGGCCAGGCCGATGTCGGCATCGGCGCGCCCTATACTCTGATCCAGAAGGTGGGCGTGCCGATTCGCATCTTTGCGCAGATATCGACGCTGCGCTTCTTTCCCGTCGTCAACAGCGAATTCTACAAGGAATGGAAGGATCTCGACGGGCAGGAAGTCGCCGTTCAGGCGCGCGGCTCTGGTACCGAGGCCGTCATGCTCCTGATGGCGAAAAATCACGGCATCAAGCTCGGCAACATCAGCTATGTCCCGGGCTCCGAGGTTCGCCGCAATGCGCTGCTCCAGGGAACCATCAAGGCGTCGATCGTCGACGCCGCCAACAGGCGCGCGCTCGAGGCCGAAGCCCCCGGAAAGTTCATCGTCTTGCCGGTCGAGGATCTCGGCGCCTCGGACGAAGCGCTTTTCGCGACCGCAGACTATCTGAAGAACAACGCCGCCGACGTCGACATCCTGGTCGAGGAATTGATGAAGACCGCGCGCGAGATAACCGCGAACCCGGCGGTGGCGGTCGAGCTCCGCAACAAGTACAAATTGCTGCCGGATCTCGGCGCGGAAGCGGATAGCGAAATCACCGAATACTACAAGGAAACCGCGGAAGCCGGCAGCCTTGCGCTGAATGGCGGCGGAGCGGATGCGGCCGCAGACGACTTCGCCTTCTTCAGCCTTGCCGGCCAGATCGAAGGCGATCCCGCGAGCCTCAAGGTCGAGGACTTCTGGGATGTCTCGGCACTCGACCGCGCTGTCGCCAAGCTCGGCAAGAAATAGGCGGCCTGCCGGATGGCCGTAAGCATCAGAACCGACGGCGAGGCTGCCGGCCTCGCTCCCCTTTCCAATCGCAGTGCAACGGGCGCATCGTGGGACCAGCCGATCCTGCTCAGGCTCGTGTCGATCGCCCTGTTCGCGGGAATTTGGGAGGTGGCCGGCCGCATTCCCGTCAGCTTCGCCTTCCCGACCTTTTCCGACACGATCGTCGCGTTTTTCGGATTGCTCGCCGATGGCAGCCTGGCAACTGCCTACCTCTCGACGCTGCAGCCGCTGGTGCTCGGCGTTGTCTTGTCGGCGTTCCTGGGTGTCGGTCTCGGCACGATCTGTGGTCTATGGCGCACCGGCGAATGGCTGCTAATCCCCGTGTTCATCGTGCTTCAGGCTGCACCCGTCGCCGCCTTCATTCCAATGGTCACCTTCGTCTACGGGATCGGCATGACCGCCAAGACGCTCGCCGTCATGATCCTGGCGCTGCCGGTCATCGTTCTCAACACTTACAAGGCGGTGCGCAACGTCAACGAGTCGCTGCTCGTCATGTGCCGATCATTCCTGGGCACACGTTGGCAGACCGTCGCCAAGATCATTCTTCCCGACGCCAGCCCGGTGATCTTTGCCGGCTTGCGCCTCGGCGTCGCTGCCGGGTTCGTCGGCGTGGTGCTCGCCGAGCTGCTGATTACCCCGACCGGCATCGGCGACCTCATCACCTTCCACCGCTCGCGCGCAGACTACGCCGAGATGTACGCAACAATTGCCTCGATCATCGCGCTTTCTACCCTGACGCTCGTCTTTCTGCAGTGGGTGGAAGTCCGTGTTTTCAGGCCCGAGAGTAGAGGTGCTTAACATGGGCGCGACCGCATTGCGAAATGGACCGTCGCCGGTTCCCGCACCGATCGATCCAATCGTGGAAGTGAGAGGAATCTCCAAGACCTACGGCAATGTCGAGGCGTTGCGTGGCATCGATCTCGACTTTCCCAGGGGCAAGCTGACCAGCCTTCTCGGACCCAGCGGCTGCGGAAAGACGACGCTGTTGAAGATCATAGCGGGGCTGATACGGGCCGATGGCGGGACCGTCGCGATCAACGGCAAGCGTGTCAGCGCTCCAGGCCCCGAACGCGCTTTCGTGTTCCAGGACTTTGCGCTGATGCCTTGGGCGACCGTGACGCGCAACGTGGCCTTCGGGCTGGAATTGCGCGGCACCAACAAGGCCGAGCGCGAGGAGATCGCCCGCCGCTACATCGCCGAAGTGGGGCTCGCCGGCTTCGAGGACAAATATCCGCACGAGCTGTCGGGCGGCATGCGCCAGCGCGTCGGCCTGGCGCGGGCCTTGTCGGTCGATGCCGATGTCCTGTTGCTCGATGAACCGTTTTCGGCGGTCGACGAGCAGAACCGGCGGAAGTTCCAGGAAGATCTGATCCGGCTGCGCACCAACCAAAACAAGACCTTCATCTTCGTGACGCACTCGATCGAGGAGGCGGTCTACATCTCCGACCGCATCGTGTTGCTGTCACCGAGACCCGGCCGGGTTTCGCAGATCATTGAACCGGAAATCGATCGCTCCGGCGACCCGGAGCGCATTCATCGCGACAGGCACTATCTCGATACCGTCGATGAGATCTGGCAGGGGCTGAAGCAATATGTGGAATGACCGGCCATGACCTTGTTTGGCTACCGTGTACCAATGATGGCATCTCTGCTCGTCTGGTGCGTCATATGGGAAATCGTCGGCCGGCTGGACCTTGTCTTTCTGCTGCCGCCGTTTAGCGACGTGCTGGCTGCGGCAGTCGGTCTGGTGCAGACCCCGTCCTGGCAGAGCGCGACGGTCACGACCCTTCGCGCCTTTGCCATGGGCATGGCGCTGTCGATCGTAATCGGCGTGCCACTGGGCGTCCTGATGGGACGCGTCAAGATTGCCGACGACCTGCTCGGCATGTGGGTCAATATCTTTTCAAGCGCACCGCTCTCGGCCATCGTCCCGGTGCTGATGATCCTGTTCGGCTTCGGCGAGAAAACGATCGTTGCGGCGGTGTTCCTGTTTGCGATCTGGATCATCGTTCTAGACACCCGCGCCGGGGTCCGCCACATCTCGCCGTCGCTGATCGAAATGGCGCGTTCCTATGGCGCCTCGCGCCCGGCGCTCTATACCAAGATCATCCTGTGGGCGGCTCTTCCGGAAATCCTTGCCGGCATCCGCCTCGGCCTCATCCGCGGCGTCAAGGGCGTCGTCATCGGCCAGTTGCTCGTCGCCATCGTCGGCTACGGCGCGCTGTTCGAGACCTTCTCGCGAAATTTCCGCATGGCCGAATTCTGGGCCTTGACCATCATCCTTTTTGCCTTCGCCCTGCTGATCGCCGAACTGATCGAAAGGGCCGAAGCCAAAGTCGAATACTATGCAGGAGCAAGACAGTGAACATGCACGGCACGACCTCAAGCTACGTCATCGAACCGACCGCAATCCCAAGCATTCCGGTGGCGGGAACCGACAAGATGTTTCCGGTGCACCGCGTCTATTGCGTCGGGCGGAACTATGCCGCGCATGCCGTCGAGATGGGACACGACCCCAACAAGGAGCCACCGTTCTTCTTCCAGAAGAACCCCGATAACCTCAATGTTAGCGGAGAATTTCCATATCCTCCGGCCTCCAACGATGTCCATCACGAGATCGAAATGGTCGTGGCGCTCCAAAGCGGCGGCACGGACATCGCGGTCGAAAAGGCTCTGGACTGCGTATTCGGTTATGGCGTAGGTCTCGACATGACGCGGCGCGACCTGCAAGGTAAGGCGAAGGACATGGGCCGTCCTTGGGAGGTCGGCAAGGCCTTCGAGGCGTCGGCGCCATGCACGCCGTTGGTTCCGGCAAGCTCGATCGGTCATCCAACCCAGGGAGCGATTTGGCTGGACGTCAATGGCGAGCGAAAACAGACCGGCGACCTCAACCAGATGATTTGGAAAGTTCCGGAAATGATCAGCTATCTCTCAGGTCTTTTCACGCTGATGCCGGGGGACATCATCCTTTCCGGCACGCCGGCGGGCGTCGGGGCGGTTGTTCGCGGTGATGTTCTTCGCGGTCATATCGATGGCGTCGGCGGCCTAGAGGTTCGCGTTGTCTGAAGCGTCGATCATTGAACGGCTTGCCGCCGGAGCGGATGATGCGCCGGCGATTTCGGCACCCGACAGGATCACGCTGACCCATGGCGGGCTGCGCCGCCTGATCTCCGAAACGGCGGCGCAACTGCATGCACTGGGCCTCGGCCGTGGCGACCGGATAGCCATCGTGCTGCCGAACGGGCCGGAGATGGCCACTGCCTTTGTCGCTGCGGCGGCGGCGGCATCCACGGCGCCGCTCAACCCGGCCTACCGGGCCGACGAGCTCGATTTTTATCTCTCCGACATCGGCGCCAACGCAATCTTGGTCGCCGAGGACGAAAGCGGCCCGGCGGTCGCGGTTGCCGAGCGTCTCGGCATAGCGGTGCTGAGGCTGGTCACGCGGCGTGACGCGCCAGCCGGCAGTTTTAAGATCGAGGGCAAACCGGTTGGTCCGTCTGTTTTGTCCGGCCTGGCTGAGGATGGCGACATCGCGTTGTTGCTGCACACTTCCGGCACCACGTCGCGCCCCAAGCTGGTGCCGCTCAGCCATGCCAATCTCGCCGCCTCGGCCGCCCACATTGGCGCGACGCTCGGCCTGACATCAGGTGATCGCTGCCTCAACATCATGCCACTGTTCCACATCCATGGGCTGATCGCGGCGGTGCTGTCCTCGCTCGCCGCCGGCGGCAGCGTGTTCTGCACGCCGGGCTTCAACGCGCTGCGCTTCTTCCATTGGCTAAGCGAGGCGCGGCCGAGCTGGTACACGGCCGTGCCGACCATGCATCAGGCGATCCTGCCGCGCGCGGCGCGCAATGCCGATGCGCTGGCGACAGCGCCTCTCCGCTTCATCCGCTCGTCCTCGGCATCGCTGCCGCCGCAGGTGATGGCCGAGCTCGAGGCGACCTTCGGCTGCCCGGTGATTGAATCCTACGGCATGACGGAGGCTGCGCACCAGATGGCCTCGAACCGGCTGCCGCCGGGCGTGCGCAAGCCGGGCAGCGTCGGCGCCGCCGCCGGACCGGCGGTGGCGGTAATGGCGCTGGACGGACAATTGCTGAAGCCGGGTGAGACCGGCGAGATCGTCATTCGCGGACCCAATGTCACCGCGGGCTACGAGAAGAACCCGGACGCCAATGCCACCGCCTTCGCGCATGGCTGGTTTCATACCGGCGACCAGGGCGTGCTCGACGACGACGGCTATCTGCGCGTCACCGGCCGGCTCAAGGAGATCATCAACCGCGGCGGCGAGAAGATCTCGCCGCTCGAGGTCGACGACGTACTGATGGACCATCCGGCGGTGGCGCAGGTCGTCACCTTCGCCACGCCGCACGACAAGCTCGGCGAGGAGGTCGCGGCTGCGATCGTGCTGCGCGAGGGCATGGCCGCGACCGAAGGCGAGATTCGCAGCTTTGCCGCGATGCGGCTTGCCGACTTCAAGGTGCCGCGCATTGTCCTGATCCTGGACGAAATCCCGAAGGGCGCTACGGGCAAGCTGCAGCGTATCGGTCTCGCGACCAAACTCGGTCTTGCCAAACCCGGTCTGGGATAATGATGCGGATCACCATTTTTGGCGCCGGCGCGATCGGCGGCTATCTCGCGGCCAAACTTGCCATGGCCGGTCGGGTCGATCTTTCGATCGTGGCGCGCGGCGCGCATCTCGACGCGATCAGGGCGAACGGGCTTCGCCTGATCGAAGACGGTCATGATTCCATCGCCTCTGTCAGGGCCGCTGCGCAGCCGGAGGAACTAGGCGTCCAAGACTATGTCGTGTTGGCGCTCAAGGCCCATTCCCTAGCACCAGCGCTCGACCAGATCGCGCCGCTGCTGGGCGAGGGGACGGCCGTCGTTACCATGCAGAATGGCGTGCCGTGGTGGTACTTCCACAAGATCGGCGGGTCGCTCGAAGGCACGCGGTTGCAAGCGGTGGATCCCGGCGGGGTGATCTGGGATCGGCTTGGGCCGGCTCGCGTCATCGGCTCAGTCGTCTATCCCGCTGCCGAGGTGGATGCGCCCGGCCTGGTCCGCCATATCGAGGGAAAACGCTTCTCGCTTGGTGAGCCGTCGGGCGAGAAGAGCGAACGAGTCACCCGGCTTGCCGAGGAAATGGTTGCGGCGGGCCTGCAGGTGCCGGTTCGCGACGACATTCGCAGCGAAATCTGGGTGAAGCTCTGGGGCAATCTCTCGTTCAACCCGATTTCCGCGCTGACCGGCAGCACGCTTGCGGCAATCGCTGCCGACGAGGCAACCCGCACGCTTGCCCGCACCATGATGCTGGAGGCGCAGGCAATCGGCGAAAGCCTCGGCGTGCGTTTTCCGATAAATGTCGACCGCCGCATCAAGGGCGCCGGCGACGTCGGCGAGCACAAGACCTCGATGCTGCAGGACCTGGAGCGCGGCCGGCCGATGGAGATCGACGCGCTGGTGACAGCGGTCCAGGAGCTTGGCCGGCTGACTGGCCAGCCGACTCCCACCATCGACAGCGTGCTGGCGCTGGTGCGCCGCCTCGCCATCGAGCGCGGCTGCTATTCTCCCTTGTAGTTTGTTCCCGCGGATAAAATACCGGACGGGATCAGCCATGAACGAGCTGCCTTCATTCGGAATCGGCAAAAACGGCCAGACTTTCTTCCGCTGGAACGAGCCAGACCAGCGGCGGAACGATCGGCTGTTTTTCGCCATTCTTTTGGACAGCACGATTGCCACGCCGCTGGCGCTGAAGGCGGCTGGTTGGCAGCGTGAGTTGGGCCTGCGCGGCAAGCTCATTGCGGCGGAGCAGTTGCATGTCTCGCTGGTTGGGCTCGGCGACCATGACGGATTGCCGATGTCCCTTGTGGACACCGCCTGCCGCGCCGGCGGGCTCGTTCAGGCAGCATCGTTCGATGTTACCCTCGATCGCCTGTCGGCCTTCGGCGGTGGCGCACTGGTGCTGCGCGGTAGCGGCGGCAATCCAGCCTTGCAAACCTTTTGGCGCAGCCTCGGCGCTACGCTCTCCGATAGCCCGCTGAAGCCCTTAGTGGCGAATTCCTTCGAACCTCATGTCACCTTGCTGCGCGACAGGACGCGTGTCGCGAAGCTAGGCGAACGGGTCATCGAACCGATCGGCTGGACGGTGCGGGACTTCGTCCTCATCCACAGTTTCCTTGGGCGCGGCCGGTATCAACTCTATGGCCGCTGGCAATTGAGCGACCAGGACGACGCTGTGGCCGCCGTGTGAGAAGACGCCGTGTCAGATCGTCTTGACGTATTGCGCAAGCTGGTCGACCACGGTGCCCCAGCCATCGAAAAAGCCCATCTCCTCGTGGTTCTTTCGTGTCGCTTCATCCCTGTGGATGGCGGTCGCGGTGTAGCGCGTCGCCTTGCCTTCTGGCTGCAACGATATGACCGCTGTGATGAATGGGTCCCCTGACGGCCGATAGCCGGGCAGCAACGCATCGGTCCACACTAGCCGCTCGTTCGGGACGATGTCGAGATAGCAGCAATGGCGGTCGTTGACTTGCTTGCCGTCCGGCGACTGCATGCAGGTCCTGAACAGTCCGCCGGGCCTCAGATCGATCTCGCAATCGGTGACGATCCATGGCTTCGGCGTGAACCATTGGCGGACATGCTCGGGCTTGGTGTAGGCGGTCCAGAGCAGTTCTCGTGGCGCGTCGACGACGCGTTCGAGAACGAGGTCCAGTCTGGGATCCGGTTTGAACACTATGCTCATATGTCTTTCTCCTTGAGTGTCATGACGTAGGCGTCGAACTGGTCGAGGCGGCGCTCCCACATTGCACGCTGCTCGGCCAGCCAGTTTTCGGCGAGCTTCAGCGGCTCTGGCGCAAGCCGGTAGGTCCTGACGCGGCCGGTCTTTTGCGAGCGCACCAGCCCGCAACCTTCCAGCACCTTCAGATGTTCGATGAAGGAGGGCAGGGCCATGTCGAAGGGCTGGGCAAGCTCGCCGACCGAGGCGGGGCTTCTGTTCAGCCGCTCGACAACACGTCGACGCGTTGGATCGGCAAGCGCCCGGAAAATGCCGTCGATCGGCGGGGGGCTTGCGGTCTGCGAGTTTGTTGCGACGGTCATGTCTTCCTCGCGCCACTGCGCATGGTCAAAGATGGTTCGGGAAAATACTTAGGAAAATTCCTTAGTATTGGCAAGCCCAAAAATTTGAAGATGCCGGCCTGGCCGCTGGCAAAGTCGCAAACGCGGTTTTAGGGTGCCGCCGGATTCGAACACAGACCAGTCCGAGGATCACAATCTTGACGATCACCATGTACGGCATCACCAATTGCGACACGATCAAGAAGGCCCGCACCTGGCTGGAACGCCATGACGTCGCCTACCGGTTTCACGACTACCGGGTCGAAGGGCTCCACGCGAAGCGGCTGGACGGCTGGTCCAGCAAGGTCGGCTGGGAAATCCTGCTCAACAAGGCGAGCACGACGTTTCGCGAACTGTCGGACAAGGACAAGCTGAGCCTCGACGAGAACAAAGCCAAGGCGCTGATGCTGGCCAAGCCGACGATGATCAAGCGGCCGGTGCTGGAGCTCGGCGATCGCATCCTCGTCGGCTTCAAGCCTGATGTTTACCAGCAGGCGGTGGTTGGGAAATAGACGCGGTGCAGCGTGCGCGCCGCCTCAACCCTTTAGACTGAGATAGTCAGCCAAAGCCACCGCATTATTGTGCAGCTCGTCTTGGGCGCCGTAGAGCAGCGTCACCCGGCCGTTGTCGAGCAGGGCGCGCAACTGGCCAACCGCGTCGCCGTTCCTGTCGAGCTCGCCGCGATATCGCTGCTGGAATTCCATCCAGCGTGTCGGCTCGTGGCCGAACCATTTGCGCAATTCATCGCTTGGCGCAATGGTCTTCAGCCATAGCGTCAGCTCGGCGTCTTCTTTGCGGACGCCGCGCGGCCATACGCGGTCTACGAGCACCCGCTGCCCATCGTTAGGCGAGGGCGGCTCATAGATGCGCTTGACCTTGATGTCGAGTTTCATCGTCAACTCCGGGGTTGACCGCCATGACGGCTGTTGGCGGCTCCTTACGCCCACTCGCCCTTGCGCATGACCGGCACGCGGCTGCCGTCCTTGCCGATGCCGTCGATGTCGATCTTGTCCGAACCGATCATCCAGTCGATATGGATGAAGCTCTTGTTGCCGCCGCGCGCCGCGATCTCGTCCTGGCTGAGCGAGGCGCCGTCGACAAAGCACTTCGAATAGCACTGTCCCAATGCGATGTGGCAGGCGGCGTTCTCGTCGAACAGAGTGTTGAAGAACAGCAGCCCGCTCGCCGAGATCGGCGAGGAATGCGGCACCAGCGCGACCTCGCCGAGACGGCGCGAGCCTTCATCGGTGTCGAGCACCTTCTTCAGCACGTCCTCTCCCTTCGAAGCCTTTGCCTCGACGATCCTGCCTTCCTCGAAACGCACCGAGATCTCATCGATCAACGTGCCTTGGTAGGACAGCGGCTTGGTGCTCGAAACATGGCCCTCGACGCGCCTGGCATGCGGTGTGGTGAAGACCTCCTCGGTCGGGATGTTCGGGTTGCAGGTGATGCCGTTCTTGGCGGTCGAGGCGCCGCCCATCCATTCATGGCCGTCGGCGAGACCGACGGTCAGATCGGTGCCGGGTCCGGTGAAATGCAGCGCGTGGAAATTATGGCCGTTCAGCCATGCGGTGCGGCCGCGCAGCGCGGCATTATGCGCTGTCCAATTGCCGATCGGGTCGTCGACATCGACCCGTGAGGCGGCAAAGATGGCGTCGGCGAGCTTGGCCACGGCGACGTCGTCGGTATCGCCCGGGAAAACCTGCTTAGCCCAGGCCTGATCAGGATAGGCGACGATGTTCCAGTTGATGTCGAAGCCGGTGATTTTTTCCAGCGCCGGCCGATAGGCCATCGAGTTCGCCTTGTTGGCGCGCGCCACTTTCGCCGGATCCTGCGCCGACAGCAGCGACGGATCCTCGCCGCGCACGGCGAGCCGCGCCGCATTGTTGGCGAAGGCCTTTGCCATGCCCTCATAGAGCCAGCCGGCGGCGTGGTCGAAGCCGGCATCGGCGCCATGGCGGAAGCGCGCCAGCGTCATCTCGTCGTCGTTGAAGATCGGCGTCACCAGGCCGGCGCCGGCCTTGTATGCATGCTCGACGATCCGCCGCGTTAAAGGCAGCGCTGCGATCGACGACGTCAGCACCAGATCCTGCCCCGGCTGCAATTGCAGCCCGACCTTGATGGCGACTTCGGCCAGCCTGTCGAGTTTCACCGGGTCGATCGTTGCGGAAACGCCGCGCGAATGTGTGGTCATGATCCTGCCTGTCGTGATGTGGTGTCTGGTTCCTACATAGATCGCCGTCGCTGCGCTTTCCACAGCGATTGCGACTACCACAGCGCCGCGCGTCCTGGCGGACGCGCAAAGGACGCTGTGGCACTTTGATCTTGCGCATGATCCTTTTCCAAAAATCGATTCCGATTTTTGGGGTCATGCGCCCAGGTTCAACCCACGCTGGCGAGCGACCCGAATTGCGCCATGGTCGCCGCTATCTCTTCGCGGATCCAGATCTTGAAATCCCTGACCTTGCGGCTTTCGGACTTGGCGGTCACCAGCCAGTAGCCCAACCCGCTCTCAGCGCGCACGCCGAACGGCGCGACCAGTCGGCCGTCGGTGAGAGCGTCAGCCGTCAGTAATTGCCAGGCGAGCATCACGCCATGGCCGGCAATCGCCGATTCCAGGCAAAGCATCGGGTCGGTGAAACGCGCACCCTTGAGAAAGGTGACAGGCTTCACCCCGGCCGCCTCGAACCAACTGTCCCAACTGATCATCGACCGCTCGTCGGTGATGGCGCAGGTCTGCGCCAGGTCTTGGATCGACTTCAGTCTGGCCGCGATCGACGGCGCGCAGACCGGAAACACCTCCTGCGCCAGTAGCAGTTCCGCGCGGACGCCCGGCCATTTGCCGTCGCCCATCCGGATGCCGATGTCGATGTCGGAATGGTCGAGATCGGCGATCCGGCCCGAGGCGTCGATGCGCAAAAGCACATTCGGATGCCGGGCGAAGTGCCGCGACAGCCTCGGCAGCAGCCACTTCGAGGCGAAGGCCGGCGCGACCGAAACCACCAGCGTGCATTCTGAGGTCTCGTCGGCGAGCGCCACGGCGTGCGCAAGCTCACGGAAACCTGCCCCAAGGCGCGCGGTGAAGACGGTGCCGAATTCGGTCAGCACCAGACCGCTCGCCGTTCGTTCGAACAGCGCCTGGCCGAGTTGCTCTTCTGTTCGTTTGACCTGCTGGCTGACGGCGCTCGCGGACACGTTGAGTTCGCTCGCCGCAGCCGAAAGCGATCCCAGACGGGCGACGGTTTCCACGGCGCGCAAGCCGTTGAGGTGGACGCGGTTCAGCATGACCATACAGTTTTTCTAAACCGCCGCGATTGAAATCTCAATTGAAACGCAGGGCTGATTGGCAGATTTTAGCGAAACAAGCAGACCACTGGAGGAAAATCCGATGAAGATTTTATCATTGCTCAGGGTCTTTTCCGCTGCCGGCGCGCGGCAAAGCCGGTCGCCTGAAAGCGAGACCACCCGATGGGTGATTGATCCGCTGTCGCATCCTGTGCTCGACACCATGTCGGAGCGCGAGCTCGGCGACGTGCCGTTCCGGCTGACGGCCCGGCGCACTGCCTACGAGACGGCTACCGTGCAAGCAGGTTGCGGTTGAAGCTTCTGAAACGGTAGCAGCGGGCGGTCGCCCTCAGCTGCCGGCACGTGCGGGCGGAGGCTGGATGCTGGCGGCTGCGGCAACCCGTTCTGGCCCAACACAAGCGGATTGTCTCACAGGCTCGTGCACCTATTGTGCACTGCAATGAAAGCCGTTTCGCCGTCTCCCTTGCGTCTCGCCTTTGCCGGCATGATTGGCTTGGCCGCTGCCATGGGCATCGGCCGCTTCGTCTACACGCCGATCCTGCCCGGCATGATGGAGGAACTTGGCCTGTCGCCGGCCGATGCCGGCTGGATCGCATCCGCTAACTATCTCGGCTATCTCATTGGTGCGCTTGCAGCCGTCGGCGGCTGGGCGCACGGTCGCGAGCGCCTGCTGATGCTGGCCGGTCTTGCCGCCACCGCGGTCCTCACCGGGCTGATGGGCTTGGCCGGCACTATGGCCGCCTTTCTCGTCATCCGCTTTCTTGCCGGTCTGGCCAGCGCCTTCGTCTTGGTCTTCATGTCCAGCATCGTTTTCGGCCATCTGGCCGCCGCCGGCCGAAACGACCTGCAGGCGCTGCATTTCGGCGGCGTCGGCCTCGGCATAGCGGCGTCCTCGGCGCTGATGGCGATCCTCGTGACGGAACATGCCGGCTGGGCAGCGGGCTGGTTTTGGTCCGCCGCGATCTCAGCCTCCGCCTTTGCGGTCGTGGCGCTGCTGGTCGGCAGCACTTCGACCGCCAACGGGGCCGATGGTCGCGAACCGGCGCTGCCGAAGGACCGCTCGCTGATGAAGATCATCGTCGCCTATGGCCTGTTCGGCTTCGGTTACATCGTGACGGCGACGTTTCTGATCGCCATTGTCCGGCAAGGTGGCGGCGGACGTGTGTTCGAAGCCGTGGTCTGGATGGTCACCGGCCTAGCCGGGATTCCTTCGATCTGGCTCTGGCAGAAGATCGCCGCAAGGATCGGCCTGTATGCGGCTTATGCCTTAGGGTGCCTAGTCGAGGTGGTCGGCGTCACCGCGAGCGTCGCCATGGGCGGACACGTTGGGCCGCTGCTCGGCGGGTTTCTGCTTGGCGGGACCTTCATCGCCATCACCGCGCTCGGCCTGCAGACCGGAAGACAGCTTGTCCCGCAAGCGCCACGCCGGATCTTGGCGTTGATGACGGCCTCTTTCGGCCTCGGTCAGATCGTCGGTCCGATCGTCGCCGGGCTGCTTGCGCAAGCCTCGGGCGACTTCTTCCTCGCATCGATCGTGGCCGCCGCCGTCCTGCTGATTTCTGGCGCGATCACCTGGTCGGCTGCTCCAAAATCGCCATGATTGTGGTCTTGCTCGGTGCCGGGCATCACGCACCGGCCATTTTCATTCCGATCGATGTGTGACCTTATGCCCGCTGAACAGCAACGCCGCTGATTTGCGCATCGACCGAGGATTTCCCCACCGTGTTCGTATCCTTCTTCCCGCAGCCGAAGTTGTTCTTCACCTCGGCGGCCCTCTGGAGTGCGGTCATGGTGGCCGTATGGTTTCTCGGTGGCGACCAGCTAGGCGCTTTGATCGGATTGCCTCCCCTCGCAGCGGACGCGCCGCCGATCATTGGCGTTTCGGTCTTCTGGTCTCCTCCATTCCTTTGGTTTTACATCTACTTTACCCTTGGTGTGCTGCTCTTTTACGCCTTTTGGCATTGGTATTCCCCGCACCCGTGGGACCGCTGGTCCATCCTGGGTTCCTCGCTGATCTTGTTCACGACCTATTTTCAGGTCCAGGTGAGCGTCGCGATCAATGCCTGGTACGGGCCGTTCTGGGATCTCATTCAAGCCATCCTCAGCAAAACTGTAACGGCCACAGAAGCTGATCTTTACGCGCAAGTATTGGCGTTCCTCGGCATCGCTCTCGTTGCGGTTACAGTTTTTGTCATTACGAACTTCTTCGTCAGCCATTGGGTGTTCCGCTGGCGTACTGCGATGAACAATTATTACATGTCGTATTGGCCAAAGCTGCGCCATATCGAAGGGGCTTCCCAGCGCGTGCAGGAAGACACGATGCGGTTTTCCCAAATCATGGAAGACCTTGGTACCAGCTTTGTCGATTCCATCATGACCCTGATCGCTTTCATGCCGATTTTGCTGGCTTACTCTAAGCACATCACTGTTTTGCCGTTCATTGGTCACGTTCCGCAGCCGCTGGTTGTGGCTGCGATCTTCTGGGCAATTTTCGGCACGGTCTGCATTGCCACCGCCGGCATAAAACTTCCCGGCCTGCAATTCAGAAACCAGCGCGTCGAAGCGGCCTACCGTAAGGAACTCGTCTACGGTGAGGACAATGCAGATCGGGCGCAGCCGCCGACAGTTGTGGAACTGTTTGGAAATGTGCGCAGAAACTATTTTCGCCTCTATTTCCACTACGTCTATTTCAATGTGGTCCGCTATCTCTATTTGCAGACCAACAACATCTTCGCCCTCTTTCTGATGGTGCCCTCGATCATCGCGGGAACGGTAACGCTGGGTCTCATCAACCAGGTCAGTTCAGCTTTCGGCCAGGTGACTAGCTCGTTCCAGTATCTCGTCAATTCATGGTCGACGATCGTCGAGCTTCTGTCGGTGCACAAGCGTCTACGCGCCTTTGAGGCAACGATCCACGGCGAACCGCTTCCGGACATCGACCAGCATTATCTGGAGCGTGAGCAAGCCGGCTTGCGCCCTGAAGATCAGCCGGTAAGCTAGGAGAGGCGGGCGGCGAGCGCTTCCGGCTCAGCCGCCCACCGACGCCTGCTTTTCGTGGCCGCGTTGGCGCGAAACATAGTCGCGATAGCTGATGCACTCGACATCGGGCCTGGTGCAGACCTCGCCGGCAAAGCGCTCCAGCGCATTCCAGTAGGCGCCGTCATTCATAAGCGTGAAATGAAAGCCGAGCTCCAGCGGAATGCGTTTTCCCTGGTATTGGGCGTCGAAGGCGGCGCGAAAGGCATCATAGGTCCGGTCGGCGAATTCGTCCGCCTTGCTCGGCCGCTCGAAGCCGCCGGAATGTCTGACATAGAGATTGTAGTCCATCGCGATAACCGGCCTTGAACGAGGCCCTTCCGGAATCTGCGGCAGCGAAAAGCGCATGATGCCATTGGCGGTCGTCGGCCGGACTGGGCCGCGCGAGACGCCGCTCGCGTCGAACAGGTAGCCCGCCCTTGGCAGCGCCTCGTAGAGCGCCTTGTTTGCAGACAGATAGGGCGCGCGAAAGCCGACCGCCTTGCGCGCGATTTCGCGCCAGCCCGCGGGTTCGGGGGCAATGCCGTTGATCGAATAGGCGCTTTCGAGAATGTGTGAGAAAGAGCCGAACTCGCTCAGCCAGTCGGCCTTGCTCCAGTCCTTGCCGTCGAAATGGCCGCAACCGTGGCTGCCGATGTCATGACCTTCCGAGGCGGCAAGGTTTATCTGCTCGAGCCGGTCAGCGACTTCCTGTTTCGAGGCGGCAAAGCCGATGTTGGATTTGCCTGCGGTCTTGCCGGGCGCCGTATATTCCTTGCGCGTTTTCGGCGAGAGCAGGAAGACGCAGGACACGAAATAGGTGAAATGGGCGCCGGTGCGGGCTGCCAGCGCCCGGCTGCGCTTCCACTGCGGAATATCGCGAGCGCTATCGAACGAGATGATGACGACCTGCTTCGGCTTTGTCGGCGCAGGCGCCGCGGGCGGATCGGCGACGGCAGTGCCCGCCGCAGCAAGCGACGCGATGGAAAACGCAACAATGCGGGACAAGCGAGGCATCGACATCTGATCTGGATTTGGGGAGGGTTCGAGCACCGGCTATCGGCGAAATGTGGCGCGGGTGCGGTCGCCATTTACGTCGCCTATCCGGCGATTAGCCGATTTTCCTGTCGAACCCCTTCCATGCGGACAGAATTTCGCTAAAACGCGGGCTCATGTACGCCCCGGCCGGGGCAGGAATGGTTTTTGATCCATGTCGGACGACAGTTTTATCCGCGAAGTCAACGAAGAGATGCGTCGCGATCAGGCGCATGCGCTATGGGACCGTTTTGGTCCTGCCTTGCTTGCGCTCGCGGTGCTGGTGGTGGTCGGCACCGCTGCCTTCGTCGGCTATCGCTATTGGGACGAGACCCGCGCCAATCGCTCGGGCGATGCCTTCTCGCAGGCGCTGAAGCTTGCCAATGAGGGCAAGAGCGACGAAGCGCTGACGGCCCTCGATGCGCTGGAAAAGGATGGCTACGGCGCCTATCCGCTGCTCGCCCGCATGCGCGCGGCAACCGTCAAGGCGGACAAGGGCGACGTCGCCGCCGCAGTCAAGGACTTCGACGAGGTCGCCGCCGACGCAGACATTCCATCGGGTCTTCGCGACATGGCGCGCCTCAGGGCAGCACTGCTGCTCGTTGACCACGGTTCCTTCGCCGATGTCTCCAGCCGCGTCGAGGCTCTCACCGCCGATACCAACACGCTGCGCCATACGGCGCGCGAGGCGCTCGGCCTTGCCGCCTGGAAGGAAGGCAAGGCGACGGACGCACTGAAACTGTTCGACCAGATCGCCTCGGATGACGGCGCCCCGCGCAACGCGCGCGAGCGGGCGACGTTGATGTCCGAGCTGATCCGCGGGTCGGGCAGCGCGTCGTAGTGCATGTTGCCCAAAAGCATGCCCTCGGGCTTGACCCAAGGGTGCGCAGCGGTTTTGGGGTCAACGACATGCACAATAGGTAGAGTCCGATGACATTCAAAGTCGCCATCATCGGCCGGCCTAACGTCGGCAAATCGACCCTTTTCAACCGTCTGGTGGGAAGGAAGCTGGCGCTTGTCGACGACACGCCGGGCGTCACCCGCGACCGTCGCGTCCACGCCGCCAAGCTCTACGATCTGCATTTTGATGTCATCGACACCGCCGGCTTCGAGGACGCTGCTGCTTCGACGCTGCCAGGCCGCATGCGCGCCCAGACCGAGATCGCCATACGCGAAGCCGACCTGATCTTTTTCACGATCGATGCCAAGTCCGGGCTGATGCCTGACGACAAGACCTTCGCCGAGATCGTGCGCAAATCCGGCAAGCCGGTTGTCGTCGTCGCCAACAAGGCCGAGGCGCGCGGCGCGCAGGGCGGCATGCTGGAGGCCTGGGAACTCGGCCTTGGCGAGCCCATCCCGGTCTCGGCCGAACACGGCCAGGGCCTGCCCGATTTGCGCGATGCGGTGATCGCAGCGCTTGGCGAGGCGCGCGCCTTCGGCGAAGAAGAAGGGGATGCGGACGAGGAGACCGCCGCCAGCGAGGTGCTGATCGGCGAGGACATCACCGATCCGGATGCCGAGCCGAGCTATGACGATACCAAGCCGATGCGCATCGCCGTCGTCGGCCGCCCGAACGCCGGCAAGTCGACGCTGATCAACGCGCTGATCGGCGAGGAGCGGCTCTTGACCGGGCCGGAAGCTGGCATCACCCGTGATTCCATCTCCGTCGACTGGGACTGGCATGGCCGCCGCCTGAAACTGTTCGACACCGCCGGCATGCGCCGCAAGGCCAGGATCCACGAAAAGCTGGAAGTCATGTCGGTGCAGGACGGCTTGCGCGCCATCCGCTTTGCCGAGATCGTCATCATCGTGCTCGACGCCACCATTCCCTTCGAGAAGCAGGATCTGCAGATTGCCGACCTGATCATCCGCGAGGGCCGCGCGCCGGTGATCGCCTTCAACAAATGGGACATGATCGACCACCCCCAGGAACTCCTGGCGGAACTGCGCGAGAAGACCGAGCGGCTGTTGCCGCAGGCGCGGGGCATGCAGGCAGTGCCGGTCTCGGCCGAGACTGGGCGCGGCCTCGACAAGTTGATGGATGCCGTCATCAAGACGCACAGAGTGTGGAACAGCCGCGTCTCGACCGGCAAGCTCAACCGCTGGCTGGAAGGCATCCTGGCGCATCATCCGCCGCCCGCCGTGGCGGGGCGCCGGCTGAAGATCAAATATGTCACGCAGGCCAAGACGCGCCCGCCGGGCTTCGTCGTCTCCTGCTCACGGCCGGACGCGATGCCGCAATCTTATGTCCGCTATCTCTCGAACAGCCTGCGCGAAGCCTTCGACATGCCTGGCGTGCCGATCCGCATCGCCTTGCGCACCTCGGAAAATCCGTTCGCCAGCAAGGCGAAAAAACGCCGCTGAGCGCCGCCGCGGGTCCTTAAACAGCGCTCCGATGACCGCTATGCGCTTGCGCGTTTTCGGGTAGCGATTCCAGCGCCGCCTGCAGCAGGATATCGGCAAGGCGTGCCGCCACCGGATCCGGCTCGGCCTCCTTGCGATGCAGGAACAGCGCCATCTCAGGCAGTGCGGGCAGCCCCAAAACCTCCGGCGTCATTGCCCTGACAGTGGACGGCAGACCGATATCGGTGCGGATCGTCAGTCCCAACCCGGCGGCGACGGCCGGCGCTAACCACGCTGGAACGGCGCTCGGCCTCGCCAACAGCCTCGTCTTCATTGCCTTCTTCCTGGTGCCGATCGCCATTCCGGGGCTTCTCGGCTTCTGGTCGTGGGCGGTCGTCTGGCTGGCTGCGGCTTTTTGCGCACTGATCGCCGGGCCGATCTTTCTTCGGCCCGAACATGGCCGCAAAAGCGCCTGACTTCAGATCGACAGGGAAGGTCGACAGGGAAAACACGATCCAACCTGTTAACGCACCATCAAGGTTAATGCATCATTGTGCCTCTCCAGTGGGGTCAGTTGCGTTTCTGGAGAGTTCCGTGCATCGACGTGTTTTGAAGCGGCTTGTCGCTGTCGCCGGTGAGAAGAAACGTTCACTCCTGTCTCCGTCCATTATTGGTCTGTGCAGTCGGGTCGGCTTTCCGAAGATCCCCATGCGCCGACGTGTCTCGACGCCGGTTGCCGCCGTCGGTGAGAAAAGACGTTCACTCCTGTCTCCTCTGGTCATTGGGCTTGGCATCTGGGTCGGTTTTCCCAATGTCATTGCCTACCAGGACATGACGAGCCTGGTTTCCGGCCTCAAGGCGCCGAACGCCCGCTGGAACGCCTATGTCGAGAAATCCGTCGCCGGATCGGTCCATGCCGCCGAAATGCCTTTCCTCGATTCCGACAGCACCGGCTCGATCTCGGGTTCCGGCGTCCAGTTGCCCGGCATCGGCGCTGTGTCGTTTCGCGGCAAGGGCAGCGTGGCCAGCACGACGCCCGACGAGGACCGCGTCGTGCGAGCCGCCAAGAAGGGCCGCATCATCATGGTCTCGCCGGTCGCGCCGCCGAAGAATTTCAACGCCGGCTCGATTTTCAAACGCACTTCCTCTCTTCTTCGCCCAAGCATGGACAGCAGCCTGAAGATGGCTTTCGCCAAGCCAGAGATCAAAGGCAAGGAGATCCAGATCGCCGCCGCGTTCCACGCGCGCGTCGACAAGAAACCGGATCCGGGCGTGCCGGCCATGCTTGCCGCACTGGTCAACAACGATCACCCCGACGTCCTGGCGACGGCCTACGCCTCGGCCGCGCCCGACTATGCGCAAGCGTCGCCCTTCGAGGCCTTGCTGCAGGACGAAAAACCCAACGATGGCCGCTTCATTCCGCCGGTGGCCAAGGGCGATCATTCGTGGATGCAAACGCCGCTGCCGGCGAGCGTCTTCTCCAAGCCGGAACAGACTTGCCTGGCCAACGGCATCTATTTCGAGGCGCGCGGTGAATCCGTGCGCGGCCAGGCTGCCGTCGCCCAGGTCATCCTCAATCGCGTTCGCAATCCGGCCTATCCGAACTCGATCTGCGGCGTCGTCTACCAGAACGACAAATGGTTCAACCGTTGCCAGTTTTCCTTCGCCTGCGACGGCAGGAAGAAGCGCATCCAGAGCCCCGCCCACTACAAGACCGCGCAGGATGTCGCCATGGCGGTCACTGCCGGCAAGATCTTCATCCCGGAAGTGGGATCATCGACCCATTACTACGCCAACTACGTCAACCCGGGTTGGGCGCGAACGATGAAAAAAATGACCAAGATCGGCCTGCACATCTTCTACCGCACCTATGGCGGCGGCTGGAGCTGAGCGCTCCGGCAAGGCCCCCGGCGCGGTCGATCGAAGACCCGTCGCCGGAGGGATTCGGTCGCGGCATGCCAACGACGGTATCGGGCACGATGTCGCACCCTGGCAAATCATTGATTTCAATAGGGAAAATACTTGGGGTTGAAGTTCCGCCCGTGGCTTGACGGGCGCGGACCCTCTAACTATGTTGCCGGCGACTTAAGAGCGGACGGACGGTGACGATCTGACCGGGCAAGGGGGTTGCGATGGCCGACGAGAATGGGCCAGACGGAACCGGAGAAACCGGCCGCGGCAAACAGCGTCAAGCCGACATCCGCGACGACGATCTTGAGCGCCGCCGGCGCGACCTTGAAGCATCGCTTGCGACAAGGCGGCCGAACCGGCTCGAGGGGAAAGACGACGCGAAAGCGGGCAGTGCGGCCGGATATGGCCAGGCGCTCAAGCTGTCCAGCGAGTTCATCGCCGGGATAGTGGTTGGCGCAGGTCTTGGCTGGATCATCGACCGTGTGGCGGGGACATCGCCATGGGGTCTGATCGTTTTTTTGCTGCTGGGTTTTGGCGCCGGCGTGCTCAACGTCCTGCGTTCCGCAGGGCTTATGGCGGAATTCGGACAGGGCGACAAAACGCGCGATCCGAAAGAATGAACTTGAGGCGCCGCTTGCCGGCGCAGTGAACAAAGACACTCAGGCCGCGTGCGGCTTTGATGGGGAATTAAAGTGGCTGCTGACAAGGTCGATCCGATCCACCAGTTCCATATCAACAAGCTGATTCCGATCGAGATCGGCGGCTACGACCTGTCCTTCACCAATTCGGCTCTTTTCATGGTCGCGACCGTTGCCGTTGCGTCGGCGTTCCTCTATCTCACCACCTCGAGCCGCAGCCTCGTTCCCGGCCGTCTTCAGTCGGTCTCGGAAATGGCCTACGAATTCGTCGGCAACATGCTGAGGGACGCAGCCGGAACGCAGGGCATGAAGTTCTTCCCCCTCGTGTTTTCGCTGTTCATGTTCGTGCTCGTTGCCAATCTGCTCGGTCTTTTCCCATATTTCTTCACCGTCACCAGCCACATCATCGTCACCTTCGGCCTCGCCGCGCTGGTGATCGGAACGGTCGTCGTCTACGGCTTCATGAAGCACGGCCTTGGTTTCCTGAAATTGTTCGTGCCGCATGGCGTGCCGGTCTACCTGCTGCCGCTGGTGGTGCTGATCGAGGTGATTTCCTTCGTCTCGCGCCCGGTCAGCCTCTCGGTGCGTCTGTTCGCCAATATGCTGGCGGGCCACATCACGCTGAAGGTGTTCTCGGGCTTCGTGGTGAGCTTGAGCGCGCTTGGCACGCTCGGCATTGCCGGATCGGTCCTGCCGCTGGCGATGGCCGTGGCGCTGACGGCGCTGGAACTGCTGGTCGCCTTCCTGCAGGCCTATGTCTTTGCCGTGCTGACTTGCATGTATCTGAACGATGCCCTGCATCCCGGGCACTGACCCAGGCTGGCCAAGAGTTTCCGGCATTGCTGCCGGATGGAATCGCAACGGAATTTTAGATCCAAAGGAGTTGAACAAATGGAAGCAGAAGCAGCAAAGTACATCGGCGCCGGCATCGCATGCCTCGGCATGGGTGGCGCCGGTATCGGCCTTGGCAACATCTTCGGCAGCTATCTGGCGGGCGCGCTGCGCAACCCGTCGGCCGCGGATGGCCAGTTCGGCCGTCTGATCTTCGGCTTCGCCGTGACGGAAGCGCTGGGCATCTTCTCCCTTCTCATCGCGCTTCTGGCTCTGTTCGGCTGAGCCCCTGTTCGGCTAACATTGGGAATTGGACGGGCCGGCCGCAATCAGCGGCGGGCCTGATATCAGGGAATAGTCCATGTTCGTGACATCTGCCTTTGCGCAAGAGTCCGCGCCCGCCGTCGAAGGCGGCCATACCGGCACGGAAGGCGAAACGCATTCCGGCACCGGCGTGCCTGCCGAGGCGCACGGCATGTTCCCGCCATTCGATCCGGCGACATTCCCGTCGCAGCTTCTGTGGCTGGCGATCACCTTTGGGCTGTTCTATCTGTTCCTCAAGAAGGTGGTGATGCCGCGTGTCGGCGGCATCATCGATGTCCGCAACGACCGCATCACCCAGGACCTCGACCATGCCGCCAGGCTGAAGGGCGAGGCCGATGCCGCCGTTGCCGCCTATGAGCAGGAACTGGCGGAAGCCAAGACCAAGGCCAATGCGATCGGGCAGCAGGCCAACGATGCCGCCAAGATGGAAGCCGAGGCCGCCCGCAAGAAGGTCGAGGCTGCCCTCGACAAAAAACTTGGCGAGGCCGAGGCCCGCATTTCGTCCATCAAGGCCAATGCCATGAAGGAAGTCGGCACGATCGCCGAGGACACCGCTTCGGCCATCGTCGAGGCGCTTGTCGGCGGCAAGGCCAGCAAGGCCGAGATCGCAGCAGCCGTCAAATCCGTGGCCCGGTGAGGAGCGCATCATGGACGCCACATCACTCGCGACGCTTTGGGCCACTGTTGCCCTCGTCATTTTCCTGGCCATTGCCGTCTACATCAAGGTGCCGGGGCTGATCGCCAAGGCGCTCGATGCCCGCGCCGACAAGATCAGCAACGAGCTTGAGGACGCGCGCCGGCTGCGCGAGGAGGCCCAGCAACTGCTCGGCCAATACCAGCGCAAGCGCAAGGAAGCCGAGCAGGAGGCCGCCGACATCGTCGCCGCCGCCAAGCGCGAGGCCGACATGCTAGCCGCCGAGGCGCATCAGAAGACCGAGGACTATGTCGCCCGGCGCACCGCGCTTGCCGAATTGAAGATCGGTCAGGCCGAGCGCGAGGCGATCGGTGAGGTGCGCGCCAGTGCCGTCGATATCGCCGTCGAAGCCGCACGCACGCTGCTCGCCGGCAAGATCGACGCCAAGGCCGGCGCCGACCTGTTCAAGGCCTCGCTTCAGGATGTTAAGTCCAAGCTGAATTAAGCGATTTCATCGAGAAATTCATCGAAAGCCGCCTGGGAAACCTGGCGGCTTTTTTTGTGCGGGCGGGCGAGCGCGTAATCTCCCTCCTTGAGGGGGAGATGGCCGGCAGGCCAGAGGGGGTAGCCGCGCGTGAAGCGCCAGCCTTCTCTTCGCCCCAGATGGCGTCGCGCCAGCTGAAGCGACCCCCTCTGTCGCCTTCGGCGACATCTCCCCCTCAAGGGGGGAGATTTGGCGCTGCTTCAATCCAGGCCGGCAAGGCCCTCTTCGTCGAGCACTTCGGTGCCGCCAAGCCGGAACGGTGCGAAGGACGCGCGGTGCAGCCGCGCCACCGGTCCATGCACCTCGATCGCCGTCCGGTGGCGGACGGTGGCATAGCCCATATGGACCTCGAAACCGTATTGCGCGTGATGGCTGCCGCAGCCGCACATCATGCGGTCGCGCATCACCTTGGCGACGATCGAGGCGGCGGCGATCGACTGCGAGCGCTGGTCGCCCTTGATCAGCGCTCTGCCTTCGCATGGCAGCCCGGGCGGCACGTCGCGGCCGTCGGCCAGGGCCAGTTTTGGCTGCACCGAGAGCCCGACCAATGCGCGACGCATCGCCTCGAGGCTGGCCTTGAGAATATTGCTGCCATCGATGCCTTCCGCGCTGACCGAAGCCATCGACACGCCAAGAGCGGAGCCGAGAATTTTCAGGAACAGCGCTTCGCGCTGTAGATGGCCGAGGCGCTTGGAATCATCGAGGCCATCGGGAATGTTGGCGGGATCGAGCACCACCGCTGCCGCGACGACCGGCCCGGCGAGCGGGCCGCGGCCAGCCTCGTCCATTCCCGCGACCGGCCACAGGCCTTCGGCCATCGCCTTCGTCTCGAAGGAGAAATCGGGTCTCTCGACGATTTCGAAGAGAAGCGGAGAATCAGAGCGCGCGCGAGCCATGTTGCGGCGAGGTTCGCATTGGCTCCGATTCTCCGCAAGCCCCTCCGGGTCGGGCGGGGCACCGGACCTAGAGGGCACCGTCTGCAAGCCCGGGGACAAGACAGGCCGGACGGGATCTCTTTATGTGCCGCCGGCGCCGGCGGCACATGATGTCTTCACAGCAACATCAGTTGCTCGGTTGCCTTGGCCGCGACGACGAACTGATCGGTCCTGAGCGACCGCCGCTCGGCGTTGAGCCCCAGCCTTTTGGCTGATATCTCGAAGCGCCGGCCGATCTGCCAGGCATAGGGACCGGCGCCTTTCATGCGCTTGCCCCAATCCGAATCGTAATCCTTGCCGTCGCGCATCGAACGGATCAGCGACATGACGTGACGGTAGCGGTCCGGATAATGGCGCAGCAGCCAATCCTTGAAGATCGGCGCGACTTCCAGCGGCAGGCGCAGCACGACATAGCCGGCCTCGCGCGCTCCTGCTGCACGTGCCGAATCGAGGATGCGTTCCATCTCCTGATCGGTCAGGCCGGGGATGATCGGAGCGACCATGACCGAGGTCGGAATGCCGGCATCCGAAAGTTGCCAGATCGCCTCCAGCCGCTTGGTCGGCGTCGACGCGCGTGGCTCCATCGTTCTGGCCAACATCCGGTCCAATGTCGTCACCGACAGCGCCACCTTGGCCAGCCCGCGTTCGGCCATGCGCGACAGAATGTCGATGTCGCGCGTCACCAGCGCGGATTTGGTGACGATGCCGACCGGGTGGCCGCGCGCCTCCAGCACTTCGAGGATCTCGCGCATGATCCGGTACTGCTTCTCGATCGGTTGGTAGGGATCGGTGTTGGTGCCGATGGCAATGGTGCGCGGCTGATAGCCGTCCTTGGACAGTTCCTTGTCGAGCAGCCGCGCCGCATCCGGCTTGGCGAACAGCTTCGATTCGAAATCCAGCCCTGGCGACAGGCCCATGAAGCTGTGCGTCGGCCGGGCAAAGCAATAGACGCAGCCATGCTCGCAGCCGCGATAGGGGTTGATCGAGCGGTCGAAGGAAATGTCGGGCGACTCGTTACGGGTGATGATGGTGCGCGGCTTCTCGACCTGCACCTCGGTCTTGAAGGGCGGCAGTTCCTCCAGCGAATTCCAGCCATCGTCGAACACATGCCGGCTGACCGGCTCGAACCGGCCGGACGGGTTGATGCCGGCGGAACGGCCGCGATTGCGGTCGGGGCGGACGCGGACGCCACTCTGCTCGATCATTGCATTGGCCATCTCGGCTCTTCCGGCGCCGAAGGCGGCAATGTCGGCACGTACGATCTGTTCCATCTTCGCCCTCTCCCAGGGACTGTCGGCTGGCTGTCGATTCGCTCTGTTCATGAAAATAATCCTATTTTGCCGATGAGAACAAATCAAGAACTTTTTTATGACGCGACGCAAAAACTGGCGTCGCGTTCGGCTTTCCGCTATTCGGCTAACGATGCTCAGCGTTCTCATCCAGACCCTGAATGACGAAGAGAGACTTGCCCGCACGCTCGCCTCGCTGATCGGCGGCGCGGTCGAGGGCGTGGTGCGCGATGTCGTCGTCTGCGACGGCGGCTCGACCGACCAGACGCACCGCGTTGCTGAACATGCCGGCTGCCTTTTTGTGGCGAGCGGCGGCGTTGCTGCCGGTATCAGGCAGGCAAAGGGCGACTGGCTGCTGCTGCTGGAGCCGGGCGCGCGGCTGGCGGAAGGCTGGATCGACGAGGTGGCCGCCCACACGGCCAGGCAAACCATGCCGGCGCGGTTCTCGAGGGCGCGCGGCAGCCGCGTGCCGTTCCTGTCGCGGGTCTTTTCGGGAAACCGGGCACTGGCCGAAGGGCTGGTGATCAGCAAGCGTCAGGCCGCGGCCTTGTCGAAAAACGCCCGCAGCGCCGAAGCCATCGCGCGCGGCCTTGCGACCAAGCGGCTCGACGCCGAGATCTGGGTGGCGCCGGCGAAATGAGGGGCCTTCCTCTGCCGTAGCTTGCTGGGTTAGGCGGCGCGCAAGCCGTGGGCGGAAAGCGGCTTGGTGGAAGCCGTATTGCAGCTACCCTCCTGGGAGGAATGCATACGCTTGTCGCCGTGCGGGAAACTCGCGATACTTGGCAACATTTCGGGGAGATTGCAGATGAATGTATCTAAATTCGTTCGTATCGCCTTGCTGGCAGCAGCTTGGTCAGTGCCGGCGATCGCGTCGGCGCAGGAGTCGTCCCTTTGGTCGGTTTATGAGAACACGCTCAAATCGGCCAAGTACATCGATCTGACCCATGCCTTCGAGCCGGTGCAGCCTGTATGGCCGGGCTTCGCCAATGCCAAGTTCAAACCGACTGTCGCCGGTCGGGACATCGAGGGCTACGTCAAGGCCGGCGAAGAGTTCACTTACGACAAGCATGGGTTCGTCGCGACCGCCTACGAGCTGACGACGGACCAATATGGCACGCAGCTCGATCCGCCCTCCCACTGGAACCCACTCGGTGCAACGATCAGCGACCTGCCGGCCACTTATGCCGTGCGGCCGCTCGTCGTGATCGACATCAGCGGCAAGGTGCAGACTGACGAAGGCTATCACCTTCAGGTCGCCGACATCGAAGAGTGGGAAAAGGAGCACGGCCGCATACCGGAAGGTTCGGTCGTCTTCGTGCGTTCGGATTGGTACAAGAAATGGTCCGATGCCGCCCGCTTCAACCAGAAGCCGTTTCCAGGCGTCAGTTTGGACGCGCTGAAGTTCCTGCATCTGGAGCGGAAGATTCTGTTTCATGGCCATGAGCCGCTCGACACCGACACCACGCCCAATCTCGAAGGCGAACATTGGCTGCTGCACAACGATTTCACCCAGGCAGAAGGCGTTGCAAACCTCGACAAGGTGCCGGAGGCCGGGGCGTTGGTTACAATCGGCTTTGCCAAGCCGCTCGGCGGGTCAGGCGGATATGCGCGTTACATCGCAATTGCACCCGCCGATTGGACGGAGGGTGTTTCGGTCACCGAAGCGCCTGGTGCGCCGCTTTCCCGGCAAACCGCGCCGCTCAAGCGCGACGAGAACGGCGTCTTCCGCCCGACGCCCTGATCGCTGGCGATATCCGGGCGGCCGGGCCATGGCGCGTCCCATTTCACGCGATTGTCGCGCAAGTCGCGACAATCGGTTCAGACGTTCAGCCCCTCCGGCGCTCGCGAAAACGTGACTTTCCCGGCGATAGCCATCGTAATCGTTAGCGCTATCGTGGCGTGGCGCCAGTTCTGCCACGGGAGGCAGCCATGCTCCGCCTATCTGCCGCCGTTCTGCTGATCCTGGCTTTCTGGCCGCTCACCGCTTCGGCCCAGGAACAGCCGCCGCCGTCGAGATGCGTTGCGATCGCGCAAGCGCTGCCGTCGGCCACCTATGCCAGCTTCACAGCGCCAAAGGCGCAGACGCCTATGCTGGCCGAGGCCTTCGTCGACGGCGACGTTACGATCACCTATGCCGGCCATTCGACCTACATCATCGAGACACCCGCCGGCGTCAGGATCGCCACCGACTTTTCCGGCGTCTACGGCGCTGACCCGCTGCCGCGCGTGGTGACCATGAACAAGGCCCACCGCACCCATTATTCGGACCATCCGGATCCCGCCATCGAATATGTGCTGCGCGGTTGGAATCCGGACGGCGGTCCGGCGCGCCACGCTCTTGTCGTGGATGACGTCTACATCCGCAACGTGCCGACGGATATCCGCAATGGCGGCGATCTCGGCAAGGACGGCAACTCCATCTTCATCTTCGAAGTGGCGGGGGTCTGCATCGGCCATCTCGGCCATCTGCACCACCGGCTGGAGGACGCGCATTATGGCGCCATTGGCCGGCTCGACGTCCTTATGGTGCCTATCGACGGCGGCATGACGCTGTCGCTCGACCGGATGACCGAAATCACCGCGCGGCTCTATTCGTCGATGATCCTGCCGATGCATCGCCATTCGACCCCGATCAGTGAGTTCACAGGCAGGATGGGTGACGATTTCGCGGTGGAATTCCTCTCCGGCCGGTCGCTGACGGTCTCGCTGAAGACGCTGCCCGACCGGCCGACGATCATCATCCTCGAAGGGGTCTGATCGCTTCGTCCCGATCTTCTCCGCCGTGCGCAACCTCTTCTTTCCACTCGCTCAAAACACTCGCTGTCGTTTGGCTTCAGGGGGCAGAGTTAGCTGCCCCTCCACTCTGCGGGCCGATGGGACTAACGAGGGCAGCTTCCGGACGTGCCACTCTGGTTGTTGCGGTCATCGCGGAAATTGGTATCATGTTGGTATTGTCGCTATGGGTCCCAGGCGTGACATTCCTCGAATTTTTTGCTGCTGCGCAGAGCAATGGAAGTGATGCGCCGGTCTATAGGCGCCTGCAGGCAGCCCTAGTCGACGCGATCGCCTCGGGCACCTTGAAACCGGGCGCCGTTCTTCCGCCCGAACGTGAGCTTGCCCTTGAACTTGGCATTTCGCGGGTTACCGTGCGTAGAGCGATGGCTGAACTTGTCCGCCAAGGTCTGATTATCCAGCGACATGGCAGCGGAACGTATGTTTCGGGGACGCGCGAGCGCGTCGTGCAAAGCTTGAGCCGACTTTATTCCTTCTCCGAAGACATGACGTCGCGCGGACGGTCGCCAGGTACGCTGTGGCTGGAGCGCGACCTTAGCGTGGCGAATGCCGATGAGGCGCGCCGGCTCGAAATGCCCAATGGCGGGTCTGTCGTTCGGATGTGCCGGCTGCGGCTGGCGGATAAAGAGCCCATTGCGTTGGAAACCTCATTGATTCCGGCTGCTATCCTGCCCGACCCGAAGCAGATCGAAGACTCCCTCTACCGGACATTGCGCGATCTTGGTCATGTTCCGGTCAAGGCCGTTCAGCGTTTCTCGGCGATCAACCTCGACGAAAAGAGCGCCCGCCTTCTCAACGCACCGACGGGCGCTGCAGCGCTCGACATCTACCGGATAACCCGGAGGGAGGATGGCGTCGTCGTTGAATCCAGTCGGTCGATTTTTCGCGGCGACGCCTACGATTTCGTTGCTGAGCTCGGGCTGGGCAGATGAAATATGGTAGCTGCCAGGCGATCCCGGCGCCATCAGCAAACTCTTTCGTGAGACAAGTGCGCACTGATGTTGGGCACGATTGAATCGGCACCGAGGTGACGGTGCATCAGCCAGCATTGCGTGCCATCAGAGATAAGACCAATTCATGACCAGTTATTTCCTTGGCATCGACGCGGGCTCGTCAGTAACCAAAGTCGCGGTATTCGACGAAAAAGGCCAACAGCTCGGCATGGGATTTCGTCGCATCCGTTTGCAAAGACCCTATCCGGGTTGGTCGGAACTCGATCCTGTCCTTGCATGGAACGCGGTGAGCGAGGCGATCCGTGCAGCTCTCGCCAACGCCGGTATCGTGGGAAACGATATTGCCGCCGTGGGTCTGTCGGCGGCCATGGTAGGGGCATGGCTGGTCGATGATACCGGCAGTGCCTTGCGTCCCGGTATCGTTTGGGAAGACAGCCGGGCGCAGGATTTGCTGGAACGGCGGGCGGCCGACGTGCCGGATTTCTATCAAAGGGTCTTCCAATCCGATGGTTGCGTATTACAGCAGGGGTGCACGTTGCCGCTACTTGCTTGGCTGCGAACGTATGAGCCAGATGTGCTGGACAGGGCGGCACATGTCTTCGGCTATAAGGATTTCCTGCGCCTGAAAGTGACCGGACGGGTAGCCACCGATCGCACGGAAGCTGCAGTGGCGCCAGGCAGCGCGCGGCAGCGCGACCATAGCCCCGAAATGCTTGCATTGTTCGACGTCGCCGACCTGGCGCACAAACTGCCGCCAGCAGCAGATTCCGAAACCATAGGCGGCTTCGTCACGGCCACGGCAGCAACTGCTACCGGCCTGAGGGAAGGCACGCCGGTGGCGATCGGCGCTGGCGATGTCCCGGCGACGGTCATTGGCGCCAGCGCACTCGAAAGCGGGATGGCGATGGCCGTTCTCGGTACGACCTGCATGGTCGGCATCGTCTCCGATCAGCCCGTGTTCACGCCACCCAATTTGGGCCTGCTTTTTACCCTGCCCGGCGAGAACTGGTTTCGCGCGATGGTCAACGTGGCCGGCACGCTCAACCTTGACTGGGCTATCGAAACGCTGTTGCCCGACCTAGCCGGGGAACCCAATCTCTACGCGCGGATGGAGGCGATGATCGCCCCGCTACCTATCGGCAATGAGGGCGTGACCTATTTGCCATATCTCAGCGAGAGCGGCATCATTGCGCCGGTGGTTGACCACGAGGCGCGTGCCGGTTTTTACGGTCTCGCACCCCGACACGGGCGGCCTCACATGATCCGGGCCGTCTATGAGGGCGTGACGCTGGCGATGCGCGATCTGTACCAAGGTCTGGAAGGCACCGGCGACAAAATCCTGCTGACCGGCGGCGGAGCGCGCAGCCTGATGTGGACCCAAATGATCGCCGACGCGCTCGGCATCACTGTTCTCGTCCCGGCCGGGACCGAATTTGGTGCCAGGGGAGCAGCTCTCCTCGCGGCGACAGCCATTGGACGGTTCGGTTCGATCCGCGAAGCGTCGAAGGCGACCCGGCAGATACAGCGCCGCCATGAGCCGGACGGTTCCGTGAAGCCGGCCTGGGACCGCGCCTTCGCTAATTATCGCGCCCGCCGCGACAGCAGCTTGCGCAGATAGCCGGAAAAGCTCTACAAAGTTGTTTCAGGTGGTACATACCACGAGAAATTCTGGTTTAACCTGTCCATGCCTTCAATCGTCGCCGCAGATCATGTGCCGCTTTATCAACGCATCGCGAGTTCGTTCGCGGCGCAGATAGCATCCGGTGCGCTGAAGGTCGGCGAAAGATTGCCGTCGGAGCGGCAGATGGCCGAGGAGCTCGGCGCGAGCCGAATGACGGCTCGCCAGGCGCTTAAGCTTCTCGAACGGCGCGGCTTGGTGGAGACGCGTACCGGCCGAGGCGCCTTTGTCGCCCATCCGCGCATCGAACAGCAGCTCAGTACTCTGAGCGGTTTTACCGAGGAGATGCATCGCGGCGGCCGCTTGGCTTCCAGCATCGTGCTGGATGCAGGCGTCGGCGCGGCGGATCGGGAAGCGGCGGCGGCGCTTGGCATTGCAGAGCATGCGCCGGTCCATCGCTTGGTTCGTGTGCGTCTGGCGGATGCCGAGCCCGTTGGCCTCGAGCGCACCGAAATCCCGGCGGCGCTGGCGCCGAAACTGCTGGAACGCGCGGATTTCAGCACGGATTCGCTCTATCGCGTGCTGCGAGAGGACTATGGCCTCTACCCGAGCGAAGCCGAGCAGAAGCTCTGGTCCGCGCATCCGGATGCGGCCAGTGCTGCCTCACTTGGTATTTCGCTGCAGAGTCCGGTTCTCTTTCTCACCCGCCGCACGCTCGACGCGACGGGCCGTCCGATCGAATACGTCCGGGCGGTCTATCGCGGCGACTGCTTCGTGATGCGCGTCAATCTGACGCTCGGAACAGACACATGACCAAAACGCCGACTGCCGCCGCTTATTTAGCCGACCTCACTACTCGTATCGGTCGTCTATACGACGACAATGCCGAAGCGATCGCGCTCGCCGCCGCCGCCGTCGAGCGCACGGCCAAGGCTGACGGGCTGGTCTATGTTTTTGGCACCGGCCATAGCCACACCATGGCCGAAGAGGCGCACTACCGGGCCGGTGGGCTGGCGCTGACCGTGCCGATCCTCGCCGCTACGACCATGGTGCATGAAGGTGCGGTCGCGGGCACTGTATTCGAGCGAATGTCGGGCATCGTCGCGCCCATATTCGCCCGCTATCCGATCGGGCCAAACGATGTGCTGATCGTCGTGTCTAACAGCGGCGTCAATACGGCCACCGTGGAGGCTGCGCTGATCGGCAAGACAATCGGAGCGACCGTTGTCGCGATCACCTCGGAAGCCTATTCGAAGGTTGCTGCCCAAGGGCGGACGCGGCTCGCCGACGTCGCCGACATCGTCCTTGACAATGGTGCGCCTCCTGGTGACGCCACCATCAACCTGCCGGGGAGCAAATTGCGTGTCGGCCCGGTGTCAACTTCGATTGGGGCAGCGCTGATGAACGCCGTGTTCGTCGAAGCAGCTGCGCGTCTGCAGTCGGCTGGTGGCGCCGCACCCATTTATCTCAGCGCCAATATGCCGGGCGCCAAGGAGGTCAACGAGGCGCTGGTTGATCGTTATCGACCGCGCAATCCGCATCTTTGAGAATTCCAGGACACAGGGATTCCGGACTCAACGGGAGTCTCGGAGCAACGGGAGGAATATGATGATGAGCCCTACGAGATTTCTGACGATCGCCGGCTTCGCCGCTACACTTCTTGCCGGCACCGCCTATGCCGAGCCGGTCGACCTGACGGTCTGGCATATGGAGCAGCCGCCGCACCGCGTGCAGCGCATGAAGGAACTGCTCGACGAATTCAACGCCGCCCATCCCGACATCCAGGTCAAGCAGGAGCCGCAAAGCTGGGGTGAGGTCTACGCTAAGGCGCCGGCGGCCTTCGCCGCCGGAAACGGTCCGGACCTTCTCTTTACCATTCCCGATTTCACAACAGTCCTGAAAGGCATCGATGTGGTCGTGCCGGTCGACGATCTGGTCAAGGACCTCGACAGCAAGCATGGCTTCGTCGAGGCGACGCTCGCGCCCTATAAATACGACGACCATGTTTGGGCCGTGCCGGCCTACAACATGGCGATCTCGCTATGGTACCGCAACAGCGTGCTGAAAGCGGCAGGCGTCGAGGTGCCGAAGACCTGGAGCGAGTGGCAGGCGGCCGCCGAGAAGCTCAGCACCGATGGCAAATCCGGCATCGGTCTTCCGGCCAACAAGCAGCTCTATACGGACCAAACCGTCTATAGCTTCATGGTCAACAGCGGTGCCGGCGATCTCTACAACGACGACGGCTCGATTGCTTTCGACAAGCCGGAAACCGTCAAGGCTTACGATTTCTACAGCAAGCTTGCCAAGTTTTCGCCACCCGACAACAGCACGTGGACATGGGGGGAGGCGGAGGCCTGCTTTGCGAACAGCAGCTGCGGCATGATCCTGCAATTCGGTGTCATCAACACCTACGAAACGCAGGCCGAAGGCGATGCCGCCGATCTCGGCGTGGCGCCCGTTCCGCATGCCGACGAGCAGAGCGCGTCGGCGACCATCTCCTATTCGAACGCCATCATGCTGACGACAAAGGATGAGGCGAAGCAGAAAGCCGCCAAGGTGTTTCTCACATGGTTGCTTGAATCTGCAAATTACGGGCGCTTTCTCACAATGGAGCCAGGCCTGTTCCTGCCGGTGACTAATGACGGCGCCAAGGCGGAATCGTTCTGGAGCGACAAGACCGTGACTAAATACAAGTCCCAGGTCGAAACCATGATTGCCAATTCGCAAACCGGCAAGCTCTTCGGCTTCACCACCGGCAAGGTGTTTCCGTCGATCGGCGCCATCTCGGCTCAGAACGTGATCGCCGAGACCTTGCAGCGCGTTGTTGTCGACGGTCAGAGCGCCGCCGATGCCGTCAAGGCCGGGCAGGCGCGGATGTCCGAAATCGCCGCCAAATAGCGGGCAAGCCGGGGAACGCTCATGAAGAACACGACGCTCGCTTTTGCGTTCGTTTCGCCGGCGCTCCTCTTCCTGCTGGCGGTTCTCGGCTGGCCGCTCGTTCAAGCCGCCATCCTGAGCTTTCAGGATGTCGGCGTGATCGGCTCTGAAGGCCACTTCATTGGGCTCGGCAACTATGCGACGATCCTCGGCGGCGCCGGCTTCTGGCGGGCGCTTGGCCGCAGTGTCGTCTGGGTGCTGTCCAACGCGGTGGTGCAGACTTTGTTGGCGCTGGCAGCGGCGCTTATCCTCAATCAGAAATTTCCCGGCGTCCGGATCGCACGCACCTGGATAATTCTCACATGGATTGTGCCGACCGTGGTCGTTGTCATCATCTGGCGGTGGTTGCTTTCCTCGTCGGGCGGCATGATCAACCCTCTTTTGATCCAGGCCGGCGTGATCGAGCGTCCGGTTGGTTTCTTCGCCACGCGCGAAGGCGCCATGACCACGCTGATCATGATCAATTCCTGGCGCTGGTTTCCATTCACCACACTGATGATGCTGGCTGGCCTGATGCGCATTCCTGGCGATCTCTACGAGGCGGCGCGGATTGATGGCGCTGGCACCTTCCAGCGTTTCAAGCGCATCACCTGGCCGTTGCTGCAACCGACGCTGATGGTGCTCGGCGTCGTCGGCACGCTTCTGTCCTTCAACGTCTTCGATGTGATCTGGCTGCTCACCGCGGGTGGCCCGTCCAGCGCAACCCAGACATTGCCTGTGCTCATCTATGAAACCGCCTTCAAGGGCTATCGTTTGAGCGAAGCTGCAACGATTTCCGTTCTCACCAGCATCCTCCTGATGGGATTTGCCTTTTTGACGACACGAGCCATGACGGCGGCGGAGGCGGATCGATGAGGCGTACTTTCGGCCAGTCGCTTTCGCTCTATGGCGGCGTTCTGGTCCTTGTTCTCGCGATCGGTCTGCCGTTCTGGTGGGTGTTGACCGGCTCCATCAAATTGCCGAAGGAAATCATCCAGCGTGTGCCCACGATGGTGCCGCACAGCTTTACCCTTCAACATTTCGAAAAGCTGCTGCAGGCTTCGGATTTCCCGATTTATCTGTTCAACAGCATGGTTGTGGCGCTGTTTTCCACGGCCTTCACGGTGTTGCTTGCCTTGCCTGCCGCCTATGCCTTTTTTCGCATGGAGTTTCCGGGCCGCAACGCGCTCTACAAGACGATCCTGCTCGCTTACGCTTTCCCTGGCGTGGTGGTGCTGATCCCGCTCTACGGCCTGTTCGCGAAGGTCGGGCTGATCGACAGCCCCGTGGCGCTGGTTATCGTCAACGTTGCCTTCGCATTGCCGTTCTCGATCTGGATGATGCGTTCATTCCTGGCGACCGTTCCGCGCGAGATCGAGGAGGCGGCGGTCGTCGATGGAGCACCCACCACCACCATTCTGATCAGAATCCTGATGCCGCTGATTGCGCCGGGCATCGCCAGCGTCGCTATCTTCGCGTTCATCTCGTCCTGGACGGAGTTCCTGTTCGCCTCGGTATTGATCGTGTCGGATGCCAGGCGCACCATTCCGGTCGGCTTTGCCGGCATTATCGGCCAGTATCAGATCGACTGGGGCCTCCTGCTTGCCGGCGCCACGGCAGCCATCATTCCGGTCGTCGCACTCTTCGCCCTTGTCGGCCGTTGGTTCGTCTCCGGCCTTACCGATGGCGCCGTGAAATAGGCTCGAGGGAAGAACTATGGCGGGTCTATCACTTCAGTCGGTCAGGAAGCGCTTTGGCGAAACGGAGGTTATCGGCGGCGTCGATCTTGACGTCGCCGATGGTGAGTTTGTCGTCTTTGTCGGCCCCTCCGGCTGCGGCAAATCAACGCTTCTGCGTATGATCGCCGGGCTGGAAAGAACGTCCGACGGGCGTATCCTGATTGGCGGGCGCGACGTCACCGACGAGGATCCAGCCAAGCGCGGTATAGCCATGGTATTCCAGACCTATGCGCTCTACCCGCACATGACTGTGGCCACCAACATGGGATTTCCGTTGGAGATGGCCAAACGCCCCAAGGAGGAGATCGACCGCAAGGTGGCGGAAGCGGCGAAGATACTGCATCTGGAGGCCTATCTCGAGCGTAAGCCACGCGAGCTTTCCGGCGGCCAACGCCAACGCGTTGCCATCGGCCGCGCGATCGTGCGCCAGCCGGGCGTCTTCCTGTTCGATGAGCCGCTGTCGAACCTCGACGCCGAACTGCGTGTGCAGATGCGCATCGAGATCGCCCGGCTGCATCAGGAACTCGGCACGACCATGATCTATGTCACGCACGACCAGATCGAGGCAATGACGCTGGCCAGCCGTATCGTCGTGCTGCGCGCCGGTCGCATCGAGCAGGTCGGCGCCCCACTGGAGCTTTATGAGAATCCCGACAACAGTTTCGTGGCAGGCTTCATCGGCTCACCACGGATGAATTTCGTCCCGGCCACGGTCATGGCTGTCGAAGACGGACGGGCTGTGGTCACGGCGCCGGAGGCCGGCCTCGTCGGCATGGCCGTTGCCACACGCGGCGCGCCGCCGAAACTGGGAACATCTGTCAGTCTCGGCATTCGTCCGGAGCATTTCGTGCCCGCCAAAGGCGCAACTGGAGCGCTTTCTGGCAAGATCTCCCTTGTCGAGCGCCTTGGCGGCGTCACCTACGGCCATGTTTTGCTCGCTAGCGGCTCGATGATAACCGTTGAAAGCCGCGAAGCGGATCGTTTCGAAACCGGCAAAACAGAAATTTTCGGACTCCAGCGCGCATATTTGTTCGGCGCCGACGGCATTCGATTGTAAAATGTCGGCGCTGGGTGAGTTGATGGGGCGAGCATAATTCCCCAGAAAAATTACCAGCCTCTCTTTTTATTGTGCATTGCACAAAATCAGACCTGGGGTTACCATTCTTTCGTCGCGGGCGGACGGGCTTGGGTAATGCCGGAGCGGTGAGCGACCGACGCTTTGTCGACGCTGCCCTCATAGCTGAGGATACTGATGACCTTTTCAAGCCCTGACAAGTCTGGTGCTGCAAGCCTTGAGTCGATCGCTCGAAACGGCAGCCTGCTGCGCCGCATTGCCGTGCGGATTCCGACCTATCTGTCGGACCTTCGCGAGAATCCGGCATGGCTGCCGATGTTCATGCTGGCGCGCACCATGCCGGCGCGGCGGTTGCATTGGCGTGGCGCAAAACCGGTTCGGCCGGCGCAAAAAGCCCAGGAAACAATGTTCACCGGCGTCGATCGTGATGCGGCTGTCGGCGCACTCCGCTCGGACGGTCTCTTTTCCGGGCTTGCCCTGCCGTCGTCGGTCCACGAAGAGATCGCCAGCTTTGCGCAGCGCACGCCTTGCTTCGGCAATTTCGACCGTCGGCTGGAGTTCATGCCGGCCGAGCATGCCGACGCCGAGAAGCACTTCGGCCGTCCCTTGCTCAGCGGGCACTTTTTCGAGCGGATCCTCGACTGTAATGCCGCGCTTACCGTGCAGCGCGACCCGCTGCTTCTCGACATCGCCGCCCATTATCTCGGCAGCCAGGCGAAGCTGATCACCACGCGCGTCTGGTGGAGCTTTCCGACGAGCTCCGTCTCCGACGCCGAGAAGAACCTGGCGTCGCTTGGCAAATACCACTTCGATCTCGACGATTGGCGGATGCTGAAATTCTTCTTCTATCTCAATCCGGTCGATACCGAGACCGGTCCGCATGTCTATGTCCGCGGCAGCCACAATCGCCGCATCCTCAAGCACCAGATGACGCTTCTTGTCGGCCACCCGGCGGAAGAGGTCCTGAACGTCTACGGCGCGCAGAGCCCGATTACGCTGACCGGCGAGGCGGGTTTGGGCTTTGTCGAGGATCCCTTCGGCTTCCACATGGGCACCGTGCCGACGCGCAAACCGCGGCTGATGATGGAAGTCGGCTTCGGCGTTTCGCCGCCCTCACGGCGGCGGTTCCACGGTGAGCCCGTCATCCGCTGATCTTTGCCGCTGATTTTTGGGAAAGCCCAGAAGCAGCCTTTCCGGAACTTGGCCTAACTTGTCTTGGTGCCGCCGCGCCGCAGATGTTCGTCCAGGCGCGGCATGATCTCGACGAAGTTGCAGGGCATGTGCCGGTAGTCGAGCTGCGGCTTCAAAATGCCGTCCCAGGCGTCCTTGCAGGCGCCGGGCGAACCCGGTAGCACGAAGACGAAGGTCGCGTTGACGACGCCGCCGGTGGCACGGCTCTGGATCGTCGAAGTGCCGATCTTGTCGTAGGAAATGCGGTGGAACACTTCGGAAAAGCCGTCCATGCGCTTTTCGAAGATCGGCTCCAGCGCCTCCGGCGTCACGTCGCGGCCGGTAAAGCCGGTGCCGCCGGTGGTGATGACGACATCAATCGCTTCATCCTTCGACCAGCCCAGAACCTTGTCGCGAATTTTCTGGCGGTCGTCGGTGACGATGTCGCGGTCGGCCAGGACATGGCCGGCCTCCACGATGCGGTCGGCCAGCGTCTGGCCGGATTTGTCGTCGGCGAGGCCGCGGGTGTCGGAAACGGTCAGCACCGCGATGCGCACGGGAATGAAGGAGCGGCTCTCGTCAATCCTGACCATGTGCGTCAGCCTCCGATGTCATGCTTCGCGTTGCGGCGACGAACCAGTCGGGATGGCGGCTGCGAATATCGACGGCCGCGCGCTTGGCCACATTGCCGGTCTCGAACAGCCCGAGGCAGGTCGCGCCGGAACCGGACATCCGGGCGAACCCCGCCCCGGCCTTGTTGAGCACCGAAAGCGCCTTGCCGATGGCGGGTTGGATCGCCCGTGCAGCGGGCTCGAGATCGTTGCGCGTGATCTCCAGCCAATTGCGGATGCTGTGGAAGTCGAGGCTGCGCGGCAGCGGCGGCAATCCCTCATTGTCGCGATGGGAAAGCGCGTTGAACACCTCGGCCGTGGAGACGGCGATGCCGGGATTGACGAGGACCAGCCCGAGTGCGGGAAAGCCCGGCACGGCCGACAGCTCGTCACCAACACCGCGCGCGATCAGCGGTTTCGCCGTAAGGCACATGGGAACGTCGGCGCCCAGCGAGAGGCCGAACCGCGCCAGTTCGGCTTCGTCGAGGTCCAGTCTCCACGTCTCAGCCAGCCCGCGCAGCACCGTTGCGGCGTCGCTCGAGCCGCCGCCGACGCCGGATGCGACCGGCAGGTTCTTTTCGAGCCTGATGGCGACCGGCGGCGCATGTTGGAGACCGGCCCGCTTCCGCAGCGCGTCGCGCGCTTTGACGACCAGATTGCTGTCGTCGAGCGGGACCGCGGAGGCGTATCGGCCCGACACGGAAAACCCGTCGCTGTCGGCGAGCTCGATCTCGACCCTATCGCCGAAGCGCGTGAACACCGCCAGGCTCTCGATCGTGTGATAGCCGTCGGCGCGCCTGCCGGTGACGTGCAGCGCGAGATTTATCTTGGCATGCGCATGCAATGCCCGGACGGTGATGCCGGAATCCACTGTGTCAGTCGCGAGCGGGATGATGTCAGTCCTTGGCCAGACGGTATTCGCCGGTCTTCGGGTCCTTGACCAGCGTGCCCATTGAGCCGTTGGTAGCCTGCTTTTCGGTGCGCCGTATCTTGGCCGTCACGCGCTCGGCTTCCCTGACAAAGGAGCGATAGCCGACATAGGCGACGACGCCAACGAGGACAAAGAAAATGATCTGCGGCATATCAAAACTCCTCCCTCGCAAGGCCGGCACAGGGGTCCGGTCGGGTCGTTTGACGCATCATGCTAGACGGTTTCACCAATTTTTCAAAGCCCGAAGCGAGCCCATAGCGCGCGCTCTTGCGCCGCATCGATCACGCCGCTTGCGGCAGCAGCGGCGATATCGGGCGCTGAAAAGCCCCCCTTGCTTGAGCCGAACCAGCCGAACCGGCCGAACAGGCCGCGTGGCGCCGTGATCAGCTTGAGCTGGGTTTTCGGCCCGAAACGGGTCTTCAGCACGCTGCGCATATCGCCGAGCGCATCGACAAGGCCAAGCTCCAGCCCCTTCTTACCGGTCCAGAACAAGCCGGTGAACAGATCCGGGTCGTCCTTGAGCTTGGTGCCGCGCCGGTCCTTGACGAGGTCGATGAAGGTCTCGTGGACATCGAGCTGCAGCGCCTTCAGCCGCTCGATGTCTTCCTTCTTCTCGGGCTTGAACGGATCGAGCACCGCCTTGTTCTGGCCGGCGGTATGGACGCGGCGCTCGACGCCGATCTTCTTCATCAGCTCGGGAAAGCCGAACGAGGCCGAGACCACGCCGATCGAACCGACGATGGAGGACGGATCGGCGAAGATCTCGTCGCCGGCGACCGCGATCATGTAGCCGCCCGACGCCGCCACGTCCTCGACGAAGACCAGAACCTTTTTGTTCTTCTCGGCCGCCAGGTCGCGAATTCGTTTGAAGATCAGCCGCGATTGCACCGGCGAGCCGCCCGGCGAATTGATCGAAATGGCCACCGCGGGGGCTTCGAAGGAAAACGCCTTCTCGATAGGGCCGGCGGTGGACGCAAGCGAAAGGCTCGGCCGGAACTGGCCGCCGCCGGCCATGATGGTGCCGTGCAGCCGGATGACGGGAATGATAATGATGTCGGAGCGCCAGGATTTCGGCAGCAGGCGGTTGAGAAAGCGTTTCACGGGATCTCCGGTCAATTGGCCTGAAGGCATGTAGGGATTCGCCGGCCAACGGCAATGCCGCGACGCCGGCCGGCTAGCCGCATGACCCCTAAAATCAGAATCGATTTTAGGAAAGGATCATGCGCAAATCAAAAGTGCTACAGCGCTCCTGGCTCGTCCGGAAGGACGGGCGGCGCTGTAGGTCAGTCGCCGAACAGCGAAGCCAGTCCGTTGTTGATCATCTCGGTCCGCTCCGTTGGGCTGTCGCCCGATTGCGCATGCAGCATCAGCGGCGGGCGGATCGACAGTTTTCCGCGTGCCCCGAGTATCGCCCTGACGACGATGCGGATCGCCGCCGCCTCGGGGCGAGGGTGGACGGCCAGCATCTCAGCATCGCCGAAGCGGCCTGTTATCGCATCGAGGATGGCGCCGAGCTGATCGGGCCTGGCAATCACGGCAAGACCACCGCGCGGCCTGACCACAGCAGCCGCACTTCGGATCCAGCTGTCGAACAGCCCGTCCTCCGTCACATGTGCTGCCCTTCTGAGCGGGTCGGGCGTGGCGCGATCCTCGGCGGCATTGAAGGGCGGGTTCATGATGACGAAATCGAAGGAATTGTCGGCAAGCCCGGCGGCTGTTCGCGCCTGACCCGACAGAGCGACGTCGGCGGCGAGGACCGAGGCGCGGTCGTTAAGATGCGCATTGCCGGGGTGGGCAAGCGTCGTTGCGGCAAAGGCCGCCATTTCCGCAGACCGTTCGATGAGCACGGCCTTGGCATCAGGACAGCGCGACAGCACCGCCAGGCCTGCGGCGCCAGCACCCGCGCCGAAATCGGCGAGGCGCCCGGCGAAGGAGGACGGCACGGCAGCCGCCAGCATCATGGCGTCCATGCCGGCGCGATGGCCGGCCTGTTTCGGCTGAACCAGCCAGAACCGTCCGCGATGGAAGGCATCGACCGTATGGGCCGGCGTATCCTGGACAAGGGTGGCGCGCGCCGCGGACATTATTTCTGGCGGATCTCGTTGGCGATGCCGGCATCCGTCAGGATGCGCCGCGCCGCATCGGCCTGATCGGCTTCGACCATGATGCGCCGGGGCAGGATGCCGATCGAACCGTCGAGCACGCTCATGTTCTGGTCGGCGACGAAACAGCCGATGCCGGCATCGCGCATCAGCGATTCGACAAAGGAGATGATCACGGCATCGTTGGTGCGGATAAGCTCTATCATCGGACGAAACTCGCAGGTTGCAGCGTCTATGTAAATGTGGGTGGGCTCCGTCGCCAGCCTCGACCGCGCCAAATCGCCTCTTGCCGTGCCTGTGGGTACCGCCCTAGAGTCTGTGGCGGGATCAGGGTGCCGTCGTGCGCGTGACTTATAGACGGGAGTGTTTGTGGTGGGTGTCGTTCTCAACATCGAAAACGGGAAGCGGGAAGCCGCCTCGATCAAGGATCTCATCGACCTGACGGCAGCCGATATGGGGCGCGTTAACAAATTGATCCTGTCGAAGGCCGGTTCCGACGTCGAGATGATCCCGGAGATTGCCAACCACCTGATCTCTTCGGGCGGCAAGCGGCTGAGGCCGATGCTGACGCTCGCCTCAGCCCAGATGTTCGGCTATTCCGGCGAGGGCCACGTCAAACTCGCCACATCAGTCGAGTTCATGCATACCGCCACGCTTCTCCACGACGATGTCGTCGACGAGAGCGGCATGCGGCGTGGCAAGAAGACAGCCCGCATGATCTGGGGCAACCAGGCGAGCGTGCTGGTCGGCGATTTCCTGCTTGGCCAGGCTTTCCGCATGATGGTCGATGTCGGCTCGCTGGAAGCGCTCGATATCCTGTCGAGTGCTGCCTCGATCATTGCCGAGGGCGAGGTGATGCAGCTCGCTGCCGCCAAGAACCTCGAAACCACCGAGGATGAGCATTTCGCCGTGATCAAGGCCAAGACGGCGGCCCTGTTCTCGGCCGCCGCCGAGGTCGGTCCGGTTATCGCCCAGGCGACGCGCAACGATCGCGCGGCACTGCGCTCCTATGGCATGAATCTCGGCCTTGCCTTCCAGCTGATCGACGATGCGCTGGATTATGGCGGCACCAGCAAGGATCTGGGCAAGAATGTCGGCGACGACTTCCGCGAGGGTAAGGTGACGCTACCGGTGATTCTCGCTTACCGGCGCGGCACCAAGGCCGAACGCACCTTCTGGAAGCGCGCCATCGAGGACAATGTCATCGACGACGCCGGGTTGGAAAAGGCGATCGGATTGATGACCCGTCACGGGGCAATCGCCGACACCATTGGACGCGCCGGCCATTTCGGCGAGATTGCCCGCGACGCGCTGGCGCCGCTCGAAGCGACGCCGCAGAAATCGGCGCTGATCGACGTCATCGATTTCTGCATCAGCCGGGTGAACTGAGAGGCGCCGCTCCTCATCTTGGTTTCCCCGGAAGCACCATTGCGGCGAGCAGGCTGACGGCGATGCCTGCCGCAGCGAGCCAGAAGGCGACCTGGATGCCGTCGGCAACAGCGATCTTCAAGGCATCACCGGCCAATCCGCCGACATGGCGGTTGGCGATCGCGATCAACACCGCCATGCCGATCGCATTGCCGACATTGAGCATGGTGGAGGCCATTCCCGACGCGACGCCCTGTTCGTCGTGGGAAACACCCGAGGCGGCGGCGATCCACATGGCGGTCCAGACGATGCCTTGTCCGACGCCGGAGATGATCAGGCCGGGCACGAGGGATAGATAGCTGCTGTCTGCGGATGCGCCTGATACCATCAAGGCCGTCCCGATCGCGCCAATGACCATGCCGCCGACCAGCGTGGCGCGTGTCGAAAAACGCGTTGCCAGGCGTTCACCGAATTGCGTGCCGACCGCGATGGCGACCGATGGCACCAGGAACGCAAGGCCGGCCTGCAAGGCGGTGAAGCCATGCACGTTCTGCAGCAGCACGGTGAGGAAGTAGGGCAGGGCGCCGAAAGTCCCCATGAAGAGGAAGGTGATTGTCATGCCGGCGATCAGGCTGCGGTTGTGGAACAGGCGCAGCGGCATCAGCGGATCGGCGCTCTTCGCCTCTATCACCGCGAAGGCGATCAGGAAGAGTGCCGCCAGTGCGGCGCTGACGATGATCGCAGTCGACCCCCAGCCATATTCGGGGCCCTGAACCAGCGTGAAGACAAGCAGCGTCGCGCCGGTGGTGACGGTCAGCGCGCCCGGCAGATCGAAGCTGCGATGTTCATGCCGCTTGCGGTCCCGCGGAATGATGGCGAAGGCCGCGATGATGGCGACCCCGGCCAAGAGCACGTTGACATAGAAGACCGAGGGCCAGCCGAAGGCGCTGGTGAGAAGGCCTCCCGCCAACGAGCCGAGCGTGAGGCCGCTCGCTCCGGCGCCGCCCCAGACCGCGAGCGCCCGATTGCGTTCCGGCCCCTCGGCAAACAGCCGATTGATCAGCGACAGCGTGGTCGGGAACAGGAAGGCGGCGCCGATGCCTTGCACCGCACGGGCCGCGATGATCACTTCCGGCGACCAGGCGAGGCCGCCGACCAGGGACGAAAGCGCATAGAGCCAAAGCGCGAAGATGAAAACACGGCGCTGGCCGATCAGGTCGGCAGCCCGGCCGCCGAACAGCAGGAAGCCACCGGTGAACACGGTGTAGGCACTGACCACCCATTGCAGGGTCTGGCCCGAAAAGCCCAACCCGGCGCCGATTTCCGGCAAAGCCACGAAGACGATGTTGAGGTCGAGAGCGATGATGAGCTGGGCGAAGGCGAGCAACGCCAGTGTGGCGCCGCGCTTCGCGCCGATCCCCCCTGCTGCCGCGGCGCCGAACGGCGCGCCTTGATCGAGTGAGCTCATGTCAAATCTCCATGTTGATTCTTTATCGATCGACAAAGAATTGAGTTTGCAATCCGAAGTCAAGCGGATTATTTGTTGATTGATAAAAAATGGAGGTCGCGATGGCAGGAAGGCCAAGGGAGTTCGATCGGGATCAGGCGCTGGAGAAGGCCCGCGACGCCTTCTGGACGCGCGGCTATGAGGGCACCTCGATGGCCGATCTCGTGTCGGTGCTTGGTCTGGCCTCGCCGCGCATCTATGCCGCCTTCGGCTCGAAGGAGGACCTGTTTCGGGAAGCGGTCGTTCTCTACGAGACCAAAGAAGGAAGCTTCGCCACCCGCGCGCTTGCCGAGGAGCCAACCGCTCGGCGGTTTGTCGAGCGGTTGCTGCGTGATGCAATCGAAATCTACACGAGGCCGGATCTGCCGCAGGGCTGCATGGTCGTCACGGCCGCGACCAACTGTGCCGCCGAGAACGATCGCGTGCTTTATTGGCTGGCCGAACGTCGCCGAGCGCGCAATGCGCTGATTGTCGAGCGCCTGAGAAAGGGCGTTCGGGACGGGGAGCTCAAACCGGACACGGACCCGGAGGCCTTGGGCGATTACTACACCACGCTCTTGTTTGGTCTCTCGGTGCAGGCGCGCGACGGTGTGCCGAAAGAGCGGCTGCACGCTCTGATCACCGTGGCGATGCAGTCGCTGGACGCAAGACTTGTCCAAGAATCCTGAGTTTTATCAAGCGTGGGGGCGAAATCAGCACGGAATTTCCCGGCCAGCAGATCCTCAAGCAACTTCGAAACTGGGTGCTGTCGAGATCATGAAAACGACCACGCGCTCTTCAGCAGCGCCACCAACTGGCTCTGACGGCCAGTTCCGGTTTTCCGAAATATTCGTTCGAGATAGGTGCGGGCCGATTTGACGGCGATGCCGATTTCTATGGCCACCTCCTGCACGGAACGGCCGGAGGCAAGCTCGACGGCGAGCCGGGCTTCAGCCGGCGTCAGGTCGAACAGGCCGGAAAGGATATTGGGCGACGGAACAGTCGCGCAGAGGCTGACCTCGGTTGCCGAAACGAGAACATCCGCACCCGAAAAGATATCATGCGCGGCGCGGCGCAACGGCAGCAGGTGGACGACCAGCGCGGGCCGCCCCTTCGTGCCCGGAACAGGGATGGACCGCACGATGCGGTTATCCCGGTTCTGCGCGATGGCCTGCTGGAAAAGCGCGTTTGCCGGTTCATCGGCAAGCGCGATGCCGCCATGGGCCGTGGGGAGGAAAACGTGGGCCATGTCTTCGAGGAGCGGATTGGCCGTCAGCACGCGGCCCGACCCGCTCATGACAGCGGCCGGCAGTCCAATTTCGCGCAGCGTCGATACGGCGGTCTTTGCCCGTTCCAGACCCAGGCGCCCGGCAATAACGCCAGCTCTCGCGAGGTGAGGGCGCAGTTCGTCCAGCCGATCGATCGCGGCCTGATCGTAGATCCCGTCCCTTAGCCAGCGCTGGAAGACAAAAAGCACAAGCTCTCCGCCAGGCATTGGGACGGATGTGCATACATGCGATCCAACGCCAAATGCCGTTGCGCTTTTGCGGACGGGGTCGCGCTCGATCTCCTCGCCGGTCATGAAATCATCGACCCGCACAAAGCTTGCTGGCTGTGTGCTGCACATGCGCTGCACACTTTCGGAAAACTTCCAGCTGTCCGCTTCCATGAACTCATCGAGCAAGGGCTGGACATGCGCTTCGGTGATGGCGCGGACCGGCGAGTGATCGCTGAATACAAAGATCGCGCCGCTTGCCGAGCGGGAGATCGCGCTTGCCGTTCCCAACACCTCCGGCCATAGCTCGGCCGCGAACGCCGCTTCGTAGATTAGATCGACAATGGCGAAGGCCTGCTCGTCCTGCGGCATTTCCAGCATCGGCATCTTCCTGGGCGAAGCAACGGCATCCATCTGCACGGTTCCACGCATCATTCCGTTGCGTAAACTTTCGACGCCCGCCGCTTACGGATCGCTTACGGCATCGGGTTGCCGGTGCCGCAGCAGGGCAAGCCGGCAGCCCGCCAGGCCGGCAAAGCGCGGTCGATGGTCGCAGTTGCGCGCCGTTCCGCATGCTTTGATAATCGCATGACTCGATTGTGAATTCGGGCCGGGTTGAAGCGTGACCCCAAAAAGGCCATGCTTTGCCTGGAAAAGATCGAGTCTACGGCGATCCCGCTGACGCGGGCATGGCTTTGACTGAAAGGGATACGATGCGGCAAGGATGTGCGCGCTGGCTGACACGGCTGGCAATTGTGACGGGCATGGCGATCTCTGGTCTGCCAGCCCTGGCCAAAGAGACCACCGAGCCGGTCAAGATCACATCCTTCTCGGGAGCTTATCTGGCCGCGCGGGTCGCCGAAGGCGACAATGATCTCGACAATGCCATCGCCTACTACAAGCAGGCGCTCGCCTTCGCACCCGACGATACCTCGTTGCAGCAAAGCCTGATGTTGTCGCTGATCGCGCAAGGGCGCTTCGAAGAATCCCTGGTCTATGCCGACAAGCTCAAGGCGGTTCCCGACGTCGAGCGGTTCTCGCGCCTGGCGCTGGCCGTCGATTCCTTTCACAAGAAGGATTTCACCAAGGCAGAATACTGGCTCAAGCTTTCGCTTGAATCCGACCTCGACCGGCTGATCTCCGGCGTTATGACCGGTTGGGCCAAGCAGGGCGCCGGCGACGCCAGCGAGGCCATGGCCTCCATCGACAAGCTGCAGGGTCCGGACTGGTTCGGCCTCTTCAAATCCTTCCATCGCGCGCTGATTGCGGACGCATCTGGCTTGCCCGAAAAGGCGGATGCGATTTACGCCGCGACCCTCCAGGACACCGCGACCGGTAGCGCCGCGCCCGAAACCTGGATGCGCAATGCGCAGGCCTATGCCTCTTTCCTCGCCCGCAAGGGCGACAAGGACAAGGCGCTGTCCGTGCTTGATCAGGCCGAGGCATTTGCATCCGGCAAGGTGGAGATATCAGCGCTTCGCGACAAGATCACCAAGGGCGAGAAGATCGAACCCTTCGTTGCCGGCCCGTCCGACGGCGCCGCGGAAATTCTGCTCGATCTCGCCACCGCGCTCAATCGCGGTGGCGGCGAGCCGTTCGTCCGCCTCTATCTGCAATATGCCCTGGCGCTGAAGCCCGACAGCGACGTGGCCCTTGTCCAGCTCGCCGCCGTTTCCGAGCAGCTGAAGGACGGCGAGGGCGCCATCGCCTTCTATCGCCGCATCCCGGCCAGTTCGCCACTGAAGGAGCTTTCGGAACTGCAGCTCGGCCTCAACCTTGCCGATCTCGACCGCCATGACGAGGCCATCTCCCATCTGAAAGCCCTCGTCGAAGCGCATCCCAACGACATGCGCACCTATCAGGCGCTCGGTGGCGTCTATGCCTCGAAGGAGGACTTCCGCTCCGCGGCCGATCTCTTTGACAAGGCGGTGGCGGCGCTGCAGGCCCCGACCCGCGCCGACTGGAACATTTTCTACCAGCGCGGCATCGCCTATGAGCGGCTGAAGGAGTGGCCGAAAGCCGAGCCGAATTTCCGCAAGGCGCTGGAATTGTTCCCCGACCAACCGCAGGTTCTGAACTATCTCGGCTATTCCTGGGTGGACAAGAACATGAACCTCAAGGAAGGCCTTGAGATGATCCAGAAGGCCGTCGACCTCAGGCCGAGCGACGGCTACATCGTCGATTCGCTGGGCTGGGCCTATTTCCGCCTGGGCAGGTTTGATGACGCTGTTCGCGAAATGGAGCGTGCCGTGTCGCTGAAGCCGGAAGATCCGGTGCTGAACGATCACCTCGGCGATGCCTATTGGCGGGTCGGCCGCAGGCTGGAAGCCACCTTCCAGTGGAACCAGGCCCGCGACCTGAAGCCGGATCCCGACGTGCTCGCCGCCTTGCAGCAGAAACTGCTGAAGGGCCTGCCGCCGATCGAATCCAACACGGCGCAGGAAACCCCGAAGGTCAAGCCCGAACCGGCGCCCGCGCCGAAGGGCTGACCCGTTCGCCTTGACGCTCGGCGGGTGGCGCTCTAGAGCCTGATCCCGAACCGAAGGTCAGCGCAGCAAAAAGTTGCAGACTTTTCGGACAGATCATGCGGCCTGATCCAACAGGTGCCGCATCCCGCCGCTCCGTCGAGGCCGCCGTGACTGTTGATATCCCAGCCCATATGCATCCCAGCCGCTCGTTCCAGGGGCTGATCCTGACCTTGCATAACTACTGGGCGGACTATGGCTGCGTCGTTCTCCAGCCCTATGACATGGAAGTCGGCGCCGGCACGTTCCATCCGGCGACGACGTTGCGCGCGCTGGGGCCAAAGCGCTGGAACGCCGCCTATGTGCAGCCTTCGCGACGGCCCAAGGACGGGCGCTACGGCGAGAATCCGAACCGGCTGCAGCACTATTACCAATACCAGGTGATCCTGAAGCCGAACCCGCCCAATCTGCAGGAGCTTTATCTCGGCTCGCTGGCGGCCATCGGCGTCGATCCGCTTCTGCATGACATCCGCTTCGTCGAGGACGACTGGGAAAGCCCGACGCTCGGCGCCTGGGGACTGGGCTGGGAGTGCTGGTGCGACGGCATGGAAGTGTCGCAGTTCACCTATTTCCAACAGGTCTGCGGCATCGAATGCGCGCCGGTGGCGGGCGAGCTTACCTACGGGCTGGAGCGGCTGGCCATGTATGTGCAAGGCGTCGACAATGTCTACGACCTCAACTTCAACGGCCGCGAGGGCGCCGACAAGGTGACCTATGGCGACGTCTTCCTGCAGGCCGAGCAGGAATATTCGCGCCACAATTTCGAATTCGCCAACACGGCGATGCTGCTTCGGCATTTCGAGGACGCCGAAGCCGAGTGCAAGGCGCTGCTCGATGCCGGCGCGCCAGCTTCGAACGACAATCTGGCGATGCACCGGATGGTGTTTCCCGCCTACGACCAGTGCATCAAGGCCAGCCACGTCTTCAACCTGCTCGACGCGCGCGGCGTGATTTCCGTCACCGAGCGGCAGAGCTACATCTTGCGGGTGCGCAATCTGGCGAAAGCCTGCGGCGAGGCGTTTTTGCTGACGCAGGCAGGTGGGCTGGCGGCTTAGCTCCAAAGGCCGTTGGCGATTTCGACTGAAGCGCTGATTGGCAATACGCCTTGGGCGCTGGATCCAGCCATTGTCCGCAGCGCTTGTCTAACGCCGGGCATCGCGAACGTGCCATGAGCCTGCGCCGCGAAACAGGCGCTGAGCGCGAGGATCTGAAGGAATGTCGATGCCGTCTTCATGGTCGTTCAGCCAATAGTTCTCTGCCTGAGCGTGGGTCGCTTCAGCGCTGCGTTCGGTTCATGGAAATCTTTGACCCAAGGACGGACGACCCCGCTTCGACCCGACAGACAGCGGAATGTTTTTGGAAATCGTTGGTAGATGCGCCGATTGCATGGGGAAGGGTGACAGCGGCCAGCCGAGTTGCTATGCCCCGCCCGGACCATTTTGCCGCGTGAGCACAATCAATGCCCGACCTGCTTTTAGAACTTCGCTCCGAGGAAATCCCTGCCCGCATGCAGCGCAAGGCGGCCGGTGACCTGAAGAAGATGATGACGGACGGTTTGGTCGAGGCCGGACTGACCTATGAGGCGGCGCGCGAATATTGGACGCCGCGCCGGTTGGCGCTCGACATTCGCGGCATGATCGCGCGCTCGAAGGACATAAGCGAGGAGATCAAGGGACCCTCGACCAAGGCGCCCGAACAGGCGGTCCAGGGTTTTCTGCGCAAGGCCGGTCTTTCCTCGATCGCCGAGGCGCATGTCCATTCCGATCCGAAGAAGGGCGATTTCTACGTCGCCCATATTGCGAAGCCAGGCAGGGCGGCGGAAGAAATCATCGCCGAGTTGGTGCCGGGCATCATCCGCGGCTTTCCATGGCCGAAATCGATGCGCTGGGGGGCGGCCTCGGCGAAACCTGGATCGTTGCGCTGGGTGCGGCCGCTGCAATCCATCCTCTGCACCTTCGGCCCGGAGACCGAAGAGCCGGTGGTGGTTGATTTCGAGATCGACGGCATCCGCTCCGGCAATGTCACCTACGGCCACCGTTTTCATGCGCCGGGCGCGATCACCGTGCGCCGCTTCGACGACTATGCAGCAAAGCTGGAGGCAGCCAAGGTCGTGCTCGATGCCGACCGGCGCAAGCAGATCATCCTTTCCGACGCCAGGAATCTCGCTTTCGCCAACGGGCTCGACCTGGTCGAAGACGAGGGCCTGCTCGAGGAAGTGTCAGGCCTGGTCGAATGGCCTGTCGTGCTGATGGGCGAATTCGAGCAAGACTTTCTCGCCATTCCGGCCGAGGTGATCCGGCTGACCATCCGGGCCAACCAGAAGTGTTTCGTGACGACGCGCCTGATCTCCCCCCTTGAGGGGGAGATGTCGGCGAAGCCGACAGAGGGGGGCGCTGTCCCGCCGACCTCTGGGCGCGAGGCACCCCCCTCTGCCCTGCCGGGCATCTCCCCCTCAAGGGGGGAGAATGGCCAATCGCCCCTTTCCAACCGCTTCATCCTGACCGCCAACACCGAAGCAAGCGACGGTGGCAAGGAGATCGCCTACGGCAACGGCAAGGTGGTGCGCGCCCGCCTCTCCGACGCGCTCTACTTCTGGAAGACCGACCAGGGCGACCTGCCTGACCTCGACCAGTTACAGGCATCGGCGGAAAAGTTCGGGCTCGATCTCAAAAAGCCGCTCGACCAGCGCATGGCTCGCCTCGACCATCTCGGTGTCACCTTCCACGCCAAGCTCGGCACGCAAGGCGAGCGGGTTGAGCGGATTGCCCGGCTTGCCGAGGAGTTGGCGCCGATCGTAGCGAGTTCAATCTCCCCCCTCGAGGGGGAGATGGCCGGCAGGCCAGAGGGGGTCGCCTCGCGTGAAGCGCCGGCATCCTCTGTCCGCAATACGGAGTCGCGTCAGGACGTGCCGACCCCCTCTGTCGCCTTCGGCGACATCTCCCCCTCAAGGGGGGAGATTCCCGCGCTCGCACGCCGCGCCGCAGTCCTGGCCAAGGCAGATCTCACCACCGAAGTGGTCGGAGAATTCCCTGAGCTGCAGGGCGCCATGGGCCGCAAATATGCGCTGCTGCAGGGCGAGCATCCATCCGTCGCCGCGGCCATTGAGGAGCACTACAAGCCGCAGGGGCCGTCCGACCGTGTTCCGACCGATCCGGTATCCGTGGCCGTGGCGCTCGCCGACAAGCTAGATACGCTGGTGGGGTTCTGGGCGATTGACGAAAAGCCGACCGGATCAAAAGATCCCTATGCGTTGCGGAGGGCTGCGCTCGGGGTGGTAAGGATTTTGGTTGAGAATGAGGTTAGGCTACCGGTCCAGCGCCAGTTTCTTAACGCACTGTTCGGACTTACCTACAATGGCGGTGATCGTTTTTCGGTGGTCTGGCGAGCGGATGACGGGGGGGATTTCACTACCGGCGTTGGATCGGCCGATGATCTGCTCAGTGAGCGAGCAGGTTTGTTGTCCTCGGAGGTACGTGGCGTAGAACTCCCAGACCATTCTGCGGCTGAAATAATTGCCGACCTCCTCTCCTTCTTCCATGATCGTCTGAAGGTCTATCTCCGCGATCAAGGCGCTCGCCATGATCTAATCGATGCTGTGCTGGCGGGTGGCGGAAGCGCGCCAATCTCCCCCCTAGAGGGGGAGATGTCGGCGGAGCCGACAGAGGGGGGACCGCCGGCGTCTCATTCTGTCACGCCCCCCTCTGCCCTGCCGGGCATCTCCCCCTCAAGGGGGGAGATTGGTCAATCGCCGAACGACGACCTGCTTCAAATCGTCCGCCGGGTCGAGGCGCTTGGCTCCTTCCTCGACACTGAGGACGGCAAGAACCTGTTGGCCGGCACCAAGCGTGCGGCGAACATTCTGGCTGCCGAGGAGAAGAAGAAAACGACGATCGCCGAGCATGTTGAGCCAGCTCTATTCCGGGAAGATGCCGAGAAAACGCTGTTTGCTGCGGTGAATCAGGCCGAGAAGGAAGCCGGCCAAGCGATTCACAATGAAGACTTTTCCGCCGCCATGCTGGCGCTTAGCGCGTTGCGCGAACCGGTTGATTCATTCTTTGAACGCGTTCTCGTGAATGATGAGGATCAGGCCGTTCGAGCCAACCGTCTGGCACTGCTGGCGCGCATCCGGGCAGCGACTGGCCAGGTCGCGGATTTCTCGAAGATCGCCGGCTGAGGCTTGGAAATAATTTGTTCCAATAGCCGATTCGAGCCGGCTTACAGTCATATGACGATGATCTCTGCGTGGCACAAGGAGCATGTTCCCCAAACCCACGGAGGCTTCCATGAATTCCGCTCGCGACATCGAAGTGACAGAAGAAACGCCTGCTGAGACGCTTGAGTCGGCTTCCGAAACGACCCTCGACCAGGCCGCCACCACTGCAGTCGAAGCTGCCGATCTGTCGGACGAGGACAGTGACGACGACGAAAGCGAAGCGACGGCCGAGGAAGGCGCTGAAGACGACAAAGCCGCCACCCTCTCGGATGACGATGAGGAAGACGACGAAGACGAAGAAGATGACGACGAAGACGACAGCGTGAAGGCCGAGGCGCCGGACGCTGAGGAAGAGGAAGAAGAGGAAGAGTCGGACGCCTCCGACGACGCGGACGAAGAGGTCGCGGCCTAGGTTTTTTCAAGCGACGGAGTTTTACTCAGTGAACCGGGGCGGCGCGTGAGCGTCGTCCTGGCCTCGAGCGGCTATCTGGCTTGGTCGATCTCGGGAATGGGCGTCGGCTGTGGCGTTGCCGGCTCGCTGTTCGTTTTCCCTGCCTTTTTGTCGGATTTGGTGTCTGCACCAGGTGCTGCGGCAGCGGTGGTCGCGGCAGGTGCGGAACTGGGAGCCGGTGTTGCGAAGGCGTCGCCGACGATGCCGCCGCGAATGATCATCGGGCTTTGCACGAAATCATGCTTGGGCTGGATCGGGATCGCAGCAACTTTTTCATAGGCGACATCGGGCACTAGTTCGCCGAGCGCCACGATCGACGGTGTCGAGGAACTCTCAGTCACTTTCACCGGTTCGGGCGCGCCGAGCCTGACGACGGACGGCGTCGAGGATGCTGCACCGAGAACGACGAAGGACGAAGCCTGTGCTCCGCCCGCCGCCAAAGTGAGACCAAGCGCTCCCAGGATACGCACCCAGACCATGATAGTTCCCCTTGCCCAACAAGCCGGCACCATACCGTCGGGGAATTGATGCGGGCTTGCGAGGAAAGATAGCATTTTAGCGATTTGGTAATTCGCCAACGCCCGGACTTGCTCCGTAAACGTCACCGTATTACGCACCCACATCTGTGAGGTGATGAGAGTGGCTGAGATACTTGCCGCCGGCGAGGCGATGGAGCGGGCGCTGGCGCTGCTCGAAGGCGGCGATGTCGTCGCCATTCCGACGGAAACCGTCTACGGGCTGGCCGGCGACGCCACCAATGGCGTTGGCGTGGCGCGTATCTTCGAGGTCAAGGGCCGGCCACGCTTCAACCCGCTGATCGCCCATGTCGCCAATCTGGCGATGGCCGAGCATATCGCGCTGTTCGATCCGCTGTCGAAAAGACTGGCGCAGACATTCTGGCCGGGACCGCTGACGCTGGTGCTGCCGCAGCGGCCGGGCAACGGTATTCATCCGCTGGTCACCGCCGGGTTGGATACGATCGCGCTGCGCATGCCGAAAGGCTTTGGCGGCGAGCTGATCGCCAGGCTCGGCCGCCCGCTTGCGGCGCCCAGCGCCAATTCTTCGGGAAGGATCAGTGCCACGACGGCCGAGGCAGTGGCGACCGATCTCGGCTCAAAAATCAGGCTGGTGGTCGATGGCGGCGCAACGTCCGTTGGGCTCGAATCGACGATCGTCAAGGTCGAGGGCGGAAAGCTGCGGCTGCTGCGGCCGGGCGGCATTGCCGCCGAGGAGATCGAAGCGGCCGCCGGCGTGAAGCTGTCGCGCGGCGCGGCGGGCATCGAGGCTCCCGGCATGTTGGCCTCGCACTATGCGCCGGGCGCTGCGGTGCGGCTCAACGCCGAGACAATTGCCAAAGGCGAAGCCTTGCTGGCCTTCGGCGATCGCCGTGCCGAGGGCTGGCAGAATGCCGCCGCTTTGCGCAACCTGTCCGAGACCGGCGACCTGCGCGAGGCCGCAGCCAACCTCTTTGCCCACATGCAGGATCTCGATCGCAGCGGCGCCAGGACAATCGCCGTCGAGCCCATACCATTCGATGGGCTAGGCGAGGCGATCAACGACCGGCTTTCGCGCGCCGCCGCCCCTCGTGACCAGGCCGCCCCCCGTGACAAGATCGATTGAGCACCATAGTTTCCCATCCATGAACGACATATCCAGGGATATCGACCCCGCCCTCGTCGAACGCTTTGCGGTCATCGTCGGCGACAAATATGCGCTTCGCGACGAGCAGGACATCGCGCCTTACCTCACGGAGAGACGCGGCCTTTGGCATGGCCGGACGGCGCTGGTCCTGAGGCCCGGCAGCGTCGACGAGGTCAGCCGCATCATGCGGCTGGCGACCGAGACGGGGACGCCCATCGTGCCGCAGAGCGGCAATACCGGGCTGGTCGGCGCGCAGGTGCCAGACACATCCGGCCGCGAGATCGTGCTGTCGCTGTCGCGGCTGAACAGCATCCGCGAGATCGACGTGCTGTCCAACACGGTCACCGTCGAGGCCGGGGTCATCCTGCAGACGCTGCAGGAGGCGGCCGATGCCGCCGACCGGCTGTTTCCGCTGTCGCTTGCCGCGCAAGGCTCCTGCCAGATCGGCGGCAATCTCTCTTCCAATGCCGGCGGCACCGGCGTGCTTGCCTATGGCAATGCGCGTGAGCTCTGCCTCGGCGTCGAGGTGGTGCTGCCGACCGGCGAGGTGTTCGACGATCTGCGCAAGCTGAAAAAGGACAACACCGGCTACGATCTGAAGAACCTGTTTGTCGGTGCGGAAGGCACGCTCGGCATCATCACCGCTGCCGTGCTCAAGCTTTTCCCCAAGCCCAAGGGGCGCGAGGTGGCGTTTGCCGGCCTGTCCTCGCCCGAGGCGGCGCTGTCTCTGCTCAGCCTGGCGGATCGTGCCGGGGCCGCGCTCACTGCTTTCGAGCTAATCGGACAGAGGCCCTATGACTTCACGCTTCTGCACGCGCCAGGCGCCGTGCGGCCGCTGGCCGAGGATTGGCCGTGGTATGTGCTGATGCAGATCTCGTCGGGCCGCTCAGCGGAAGATGCAAGGGCCCTGATCGAGGAGGTGCTGTCGGAAGGTCTTGAACAGGAGATCGTCGGCGATGCGGTGATCGCGGCAAGTCTCGCCCAAGGCGATGCCTTCTGGAATTTCCGCGAGGTGCTGCCCGACGCACAGAAGCCCGAAGGCGCCTCGATCAAGCATGACATCTCGGTGCCGGTGGCGGCTATCCCGCAATTCATCGAAAAGGCGGCCGGCGCCGTGCAGTCGGTCAGCCCCGGTGCGCGCGAGGTCTGTTTCGGCCATATGGGCGACGGCAACCTCCACTACAATATTTCCCGGCCGGTCGGCGGCGATGATGAAGCGTTTCTTGCGCTCTACCACGCCATGAACAAGGCCGTGCACGATGTCGTGCGCAGCTTCCACGGCTCGATCTCGGCAGAGCACGGCATTGGCCAGCTGAAGCGGGATGAATTGATCGCGACGGCGCCGCCGATGGCGATCGAGCTGATGCGCAGGGTGAAGACGGCCTTCGATCCGGCCGGCATCATGAATCCCGGTAAGGTTATCTGATCCTTTCGATATCTTGTGCCTGGTCGTATTCCGATAACCATCCCTCCGAGATCAGCAAAATTTAACCGACTTTCTTAAGCGCAGCGATAAGAAGCCCGCGCTAATGTTTCCCCACAACGAGGCTGGAAAAACCGGCCCGGAGACCCGGAAGACCGGCTCTCAGGAGAGACAGGAAAGGCACAATATGAACACTGGACTGAAGCCAGTCTGGGCCGGGCGCAACATGCGCCTCGACCCATTCCGCCTGCCGCAGGTGGTGAGCTACGCCACGCGCGACGACTATGGCGACGTTACCTTCACCATCGACCACCGTGGCGCCGTCATTCGCCGCATGCTGGAGATGAGCGGCGTGCCGGCGATCATCGCTCTGCCCGCCAACGCGTTTCGCGGCGTGGCCGCCCGAGCGATGGAGGATCCGGATGGCAATGTCACGGTGACTTTGGAGCTTCTGCACAATGATCCGATGCTGTCGGTGCCGTTGCTTGTTGCCGACGATCTCGAGGATGTCGCCGCCGACTGGCGCGCCTGGGCCGACGCTTACCGTCTGCCGATGCTTCTGATCGAATCCGACGGCGTCGCCCGCACGCTGGAGGAATCGCTAGGCGCCGCCATCAAGACATTGCCGGCGCAGGACCGTCGCAAGGGTCGGATTTCGAACACGCGCCGCCCGCGCTTCCTCGCGCGCCGCCGCGCCGGCGATCTCGGCCTCAGGCTGGTCATCGGCGGCCAGGAAATCATTTCGCGCGACGAATAGAGTGAGCTCGAAATTGGCGCCTTATTGCGTCCATATGCAGCTCTCCCTTCTCCCCTTGTTGTGGGAGAAGGTGGCCGAGCGAAGCTCGGTCGGATGAGGGGTGTTCCAGGGAACGCGAACGCCTCATTCCTTCCAACACCCCTCAACCGTCTCGGCGCTGCGCGCCGATCCACCTTCTCCCACAAGGAGACCTTTGCACAGAAGCCGAACGGTGATTCTGTGGTGAAGGTTGGAGCAGGGAGATTCGGGATGGCGGATCGTGTTTTGGGTCAGTTGAGTCTGGCGGACGGTCTGGCGGCGTCGGATGAGACGATT
>NZ_RZPG01000002.1:102884-475078 GCF_004022765.1 Mesorhizobium sp. M6A.T.Cr.TU.014.01.1.1 | reverse complement strand
GGAGCAGCCCGGTAGCTCGTCAGGCTCATAACCTGAAGGTCACAGGTTCAAATCCTGTCCCCGCAACCAAATCAAAAACGGCCCGCTTCACGCGGGCCGTTTTGCGTTTGGGGCCCGGCACGGTCGAGACCCTGTTCACGCGGCCGGCGCATGAGCGCTGAGCAGGCGTTCCAATTCAACGGTAGAGTCGCGCAGACAGAATCGACAATTTAACCCGCAGCTCATCCCGCAACAATTGCGGTTTGGGCAAGCCCGCCCGTCCGCCGTCCGTCGGCGGTCTCAGAGCTGCGGACCCTTAGTCGAAACCTGCCGCGGTGCTGCCATAAGGGCGTCGCTCAATTCACACGGTTTTCCGACCCCGCCATCAGCGGTATCTCAAGCCCTCGCCGCAATCCCGTCGCAACGACCGACACCCTGAATTTTCCTGCGAGCGCCTTGTCGAAAATGGCGCCGACGATGATATCGGCGTCGGCGTCGACCTCCTCGCGTATGCGGGTGGCAGCTTCGTCGACCTCGAACAGCGTCATATCAGTGCCGCCTGATATCGAGACAAGGACGCCCTTGGCGCCCATCATGGACGCTTCGTCGAGAAGCGGGTTTGCGATTGCCGCCTCGGCCGCCTTCCTGGCGCGGTCCTCCCCGGTGGCTTCGCCGGTGCCCATCATCGCGCGACCCATATCGCGCATCACCGACTTCACATCGGCGAAGTCGAGATTGATCAGCCCTTCCTTGACGATGAGATCGGTGATGCAGCCGACGCCCGCGTAGAGGACACGGTCCGCCATGGCGAACGCGTCCGCGAACGTCGTCTTGGCATCGGCGATTCTAAAGAGATTCTGGTTCGGGATGACGATGACGGTATCGGCGCTCTCGCGGAGCCGCTCGATGCCTTCATTGGCGGCATGCATTCGACGGTTCCCTTCGAAGACGAACGGCTTGGTGACGACGGCCACCGTCAGTATTCCCGCGTTGCGCGCGGCCTGCGCTATGACCGGTGCCGCGCCGGTTCCAGTTCCGCCTCCCATGCCTGCGGTCACGAAACACATATGCGTTCCCGCGAGATGGTCCATGATTTCGTCGATCGATTCCACGGCAGCGGCATGGCCAACTTCGGGCAGCGATCCTGCACCCAGGCCCTCCGTGACGTGAGCTCCCAATTGGATCAGCCGCGTTGCCTTCGACATGGTGAGCGCCTGGGCATCGGTGTTGGCAACGATAAATTCAGTGCCCTGCAAGCCTTCGGCGATCATGTTGTTGATGGCATTGCCGCCACCGCCGCCAACTCCGATGACGGATATTTTGGGCCTCATCTCGGAGATTACCGGCCTCGTTGCAGTGTTCATTTGCCGTCTCTCCCGTTGAATGCGCAAGCGCAGCGGTCGGTGGAAGGCTTGTTCCCGGCGCACTGCAAAGACCTTGGACAGTGAGCGAATCAGGACAGCCCAGCGTGCCTAAGGGAATCAGACGGTTGACTCGGCTGCAAGTGCACTATGCAAACTCGCGCATGTTACGCGCCATTGGTTCGCCGTCAGTGCTTCGAAAGTTGTCTGATGTCAGCGTCTCTGGGTAAAAGCCGAGAGACTTCATGGGTCTATTTTACGCCGATGCCGGCCGTCAGGCCGCCATCGATCTTGTAGTCCGCACCAGTGCAGAACCCGGCTTTCGACGAACACAGAAAGGCGATGAGTTCCGCCACTTCCTCCGGCTCGCCGATGCGTCCGATGGGGTGGGCTTCGCCGAAGCGCCTGTAGGCGGCCTCGACATCGGCATCGGTGCCATTCTCGCCGCGGGCCGCCTTCTCCAGGATTGGGGAGCGGATCGAGCCGGGGCTGACGGAATTGACGCGAATGCCGGAGCGTGCGTAGTCGAGCGCCAGAGAGCGCGTCAGTGTGTGGATGGCACCCTTGGTTGTGGCATAGGCGGCGACGTTCTGCTGGCAGGCAAAGCCCTGCACCGAAGCCACGTTGACAATGGCGCCGCCGCCCCGCTTGATCATTTCCGGGATGCCGAAATGCGCGGTCAGGTAGATCGAGCCGACATTGACTGACATCGCCTGGTTCCAGGTGTCGAAATCGGTGCTGGTAGCGGTTCCATATGGATGGACCGCCGCGGAATTGACGATGATATCGAGGCCGCCGAACCGCTCGACACCGGCCGCGACCGCGTCGCGAACCTGATCCGGCACCGATACGTCGACGGCCATGACCAGCGCCTCGGCGCCGGAGCTGTCCAGTTCCGCTGACATCGCCGCGTTGGCCGCGCGGTCGATGCCGCAAGCGATAATCACAGCACCCCCTGCCGCGAGACGTCTGGCAGTTGCCAGGCCGATCCCGGTCGTCCCCGTCACCAGAGCGATCTTGCCGTCGAAATCCTTCATTGCGGAAAACTCCTTCATTGGTCGTCGGAAGCCGGCTTTAGTTTGACTTCCATTGTGGCCCAACAATACCTTTCTGCTCTGTTTTTATCGCAAAGGGAAAGTCTCAATGGAACAGTGCTGGCGCTGGTATGGACCGGACGATCCGGTGACGCTCGATCATGTTAAGCAGGCAGGTGCGACAGGCGTGGTGACGGCCCTGCACGACATATATGACGGGCGTGCCTGGCCGCTCGACAGCATTTTGGAGCGCAAGCGGATCATCGAGGCGGCAGGGCTGACCTGGTCGGTCGTCGAGAGCATTCCCGTTCACAACTCGATCAAGATCGGCTCGGCGGAACGGCTTCGCTATGTCGGCTTCTACAAGGACACGATCCGTGCGCTCGCCAAGGCCGGCATTTCGACGATCTGCTACAATTTCATGCCCGTGGTCGACTGGACCCGCACGGATCTGGCCTATCGGCTTCCGACAACGGGTTATGCGCTGCGTTTCGATGCGATCGATTTCGCCGCCTATGACCTGTTTGTGCTGAAGCGCAGGAATGCCGAGGCCGGCTCCAGCGCCGCCCGTATCGCCGAGGCGGAATCGCGACTGAAGGAACTGAGCGACGAGCAGATCGACAGGGTAGAGCGCAATCTCATTGCCGGCCTGCCGGCGACCGAGCGCAGCTATAATCGCGAAAGCTTTCGCGAGGCATTGGCGGAATATGACTCGATCGGGCCGAAGGAGTTGCGCGACAATCTTGCCTGGTTTTTGCCCGAGATCATTCCGGTGGCCGAGCAGGAGGGAGTGCGCATGTGCATCCATCCCGACGACCCGCCGTTCTCGCTCTATGGCTTGCCACGGATCGTTTCGACCGCCGAGGACGCGCGTTTCATCCTTAACGCCGTCGACAGCCCGGCCAATGGGCTGACGTTCTGCACCGGCTCCTATGGCACGCGCGCCGACAACGACATTGTCGGCATGGTCAAGGAATTCGCCGACCGGATCCATTTCGTCCATCTGCGCAATGTAACCATCGAGGATGACGGCTCCTTCTACGAGGCCGAGCATCTGGAGGGCGGCACCGACATGGCGCATGTCATCCTCGCTTTGATGCAGGAAGAGACGCGCCGTCGCAGGGAAGGTCGCGCCGACTGGCGGATTCCGATGCGTCCCGATCATGGCCATTTGCTCGCCGACGATATCGGCAAGACCAAGATCAATCCCGGCTACTCATTGATCGGCCGCCTGAAGGGCCTCGCCGAGCTGCGTGGCATCATGCGCGCCGTGGAGCGTTTTGGGCTGGCCTGAGATCGCCAAACAGGAAGCCCAAACGTAGTTTTCCTATGTGAAAATATCTTGCGCAGGTAAAAATACCTGCTAGTAATCTCGGATCGGGCTAGCGCCCGGTTCGGGAGGAATTTTTCAGGAATGACAAGGCTGCGCGGTCTGGCGTGGGATCATCGACGCTGCTGGGGTCCGCTCGACGCCAGCATCGAGACGTACTGCTCCGACAATCCCGGTCTGGAAATCGAATGGGACCGCCGCAGCCTCTACGAGTTCGGCGAGGGCGTGCTTGGTCCGGTGCTAGGCACCTACGATCTGATCGTATTCGATCATCCCTTTATCGGCGACATCGCCGACGGCGAGTTGATGGTGCCGTTCGACGGCTATTTGTCGGTGGAGCAGCGCCGCTTCTTCGAGCACGACTCGGTCGGCGCGTCCTGGCGATCCTATGCACGGAACGGCCGCCAGTGGGCACTGCCGATCGATGCCGCCTGCCAGGTCGCCTCCTATCGCCCGGATCTCCTGGAGCGCTACGCAGCGGTGCCCACTACTCATGAAGAGGTGCTGGAGCTTGGCCGTCGCGTGCGCAAGGACGGCAAGTGGCTTGGCCTGCCGTTCGTGCCGACGGACGCCATGTGCCTGCTCTTGACGCTCGGCCATCCGCAGGAGAACGGCGAGGAGTTCATTGCAAGGGACAAGGTCGAGCAGGCTGTCGCGCAGTTGCGCCAGCTTGCCGAGCTGTCGCATCCGAGTTCGTCGAAATGGAATCCGATCCGCTGCTATGACCACATGATCGCGCATGACGATGTGGTCTATGTGCCGTTCGCCTTCGGCTATGTGAACTATGCCTCGAACGCCGACAGGCCGTATCTGCGTTTCGCCGACGTGCCGACCCCGCGATCCGCTGGCGCCTTGCTCGGTGGTGCCGGCATCGGGGTCAGCGCCCAATCGAAACACAGGCAGGCCGCCATCGACTACGCGCTTTTCCTATGCTCGCCCGGCTACCAGCGCGGCGACTACGTGAAGTCAGGCGGACAGCCGGAATCGCTGGCGGCGTGGAAGGACGCCGAAGTCAACGATCTTTCCGGCAATTTCTTCAGCTCGACGCTTGCGACGATCGAAGCGTCCTACCTGCGCCCGACACATCCGGGCTTCATCACCTTTTTCCGCGAATGCGCTCCGCATGCGGCCGCTGCCATCGCCGGCGGCATGCCCGCGACCGAACTCGCGGATCGGCTGAACCGCCTCTACCGCGAGACCAGACGAGGCCAACCGGAACGGAGCGTCGCATAATGGCCGCCGACATAGCCCAGATCGTCGAAGAAGGCGAAAGCGGCCGCAACGGCTATCGCGTGCCGGCGGTGGAAAAGGCGCTCGACGCTCTCGAGTTCATGGCGTCCAGTGCCGAGCCGCTGACCCAGACCGAGATCGCCGCCGGCCTGGGGCGCTCCATCCATGAGATATACCGCATCCTGCTTCTGCTGGAGAAGCGCGGCTACATCTTCCGGACGCAATCCGACCGCTTCCGCCTTTCGCTAAAACTGTTCGAGCTGGCGCATATGCATCCGCCGGTAAACCGGTTGGTCGAATGCGCGCTGCCGGTGATGCGCGAGCTCTCGGCCAATACCGATCAAAGCTGCCATCTGGTTGTTCGCGAAGGCGAGAGCGCGCTGGTGGTGTTGCAGATCGATTCGCCTTTGCCGATGCGCTACTCGGTTGCGCTCGGCTCGCATTTCCCGATCCTAGAAACGAGCTCCGGCGCAGTGCTGCTCGCACATTCGAACCAGGCCGAGCGCGACCGCATCGTCGAGCGGATTGTGGCCGCCGGCGAGGGGCAGGGCACGCGGGCGGAAATCGAAGCGCGGCTGAACGAGGTCGCAAGGCTCGGCTATGAGATGCGCCCCTCGCTGGCCGTCGAGGCCTGCACCAACGTCTCAATGCCGGTGCGCGATCACACCGGCGCGGTCATTGCCGCGCTCACCGTCCCGTTCCTGCCACAGAAAGCCGCGCGCTTCGATCGCGAAACCGTCTTCGAACGGGCGAAAGCGGCAGCCGAGACGATATCGGCGGCGCTGGGCGCAGGTGAAATCATCGCTTCGTCACGTGCCGACCCGGAACGGCGGGACTATCCGTTCAGCAACTAAAAAGATGATAAATAGGGAGAAGAAGATGAATTGGTCCAAATCAATCCTGTTTGCCTCGGCGGCCGCGCTGGCCCTGAGCGCCGCTGCCGCGCAGGCCGAAAACATGCCGAAGCGCATCGGCTACGTCACCAACTACGCCACCCATGAGTGGTATCAGAATGTCATCAAGGGCATGCAGTCTCGCGCCAAGGAACTCGGCATCGAGCTCGAGGTGCAGGACGCCAATCTCGACATCGCCAAGCAGGTTTCTGCCGCGGAAGACTTCATGGCCAAGGGCGTCGACGTGCTGATTGTCACGCCTGTCAACGAAGAGGGCGTCGTGCCGCTGCTGCGCCAGGCGAAATCCAATGACGTCCCCGTCGTTCTGGAAGGCAATCCGGTCAAGGGCATGACGACCATGGTCGCGATCTGCGACTATGATACCGGCTACACGGCTGGCGTCGAAGCAGGCAAATACGCCAAGGAAAAGCTCGGCGGCAAAGCCCAGGTGATGAATGTCGGCCTGCCGCTCCTGTCTGCCACCGTCCTGCGTTCGCAAGGTTTCATGGACGGCCTGAAGACCATCATCCCTGACGCGGTCATGGTCCACGATCTCGACGGCGGCGGCAATCCTGACCGCGCGCTCGAAGTGTCTTCGGCGGCGCTTGCCAAGAACGCCGACATCAACATCATCTATGGCATCAACGATTCCTCGTCGCTGGGCGGCCTGCAGGCCTGGAAAGCGGCCGGCAAGTCGCAGGATAATTTGTTAACGGTCGGCACGGGTGGCGAAGGCCTTGCCTTCATCAATGCGATACAGAACGAGCCGTCCTACCGCATCGAAGCCGCGATGTTCCCGGAAAAGGAAGGCTACACCGCCATCGATGCCGCAGTGAAGCTGTTCAACGGCGAAGAGGTGCCCGAGCACATCGTCAGCCCGACCGCGCCGATGAACGGCGACGATTGGAAGAAGTACTACGATTACGACGGCACTGTCCGGACGATCAAATGGGATGCCGTCAACGCGCTTCAGCCGCCGGAAAAGTGCATGAAAACCTCCGCCGACCTGAAGAAGTAGGATCCCAAAATCGCCCTTCCCGCTCGGCGGGAAGGGCAACTGATCGGATGCCGACGGCAAAACAGGTCAACCGCCCGGTTTAGGCAGGTTTCCAAATAGCGACGGCACCCGATGCCGCCCCGGAAATGAAATGGAAATGAGCGAGCTTACGCAATCTTCCGCGCCAAGGCGTTTCATCGGCGGCCAGCTGCTGGGCAGCAGCCAGCTCGTGCTGGGGATTATCCTGGCCGTGCTTTGCATCGCCATCTCGATCGCAGCGCCACAGTTCTATTCCGAGGCCAATATCATCGCCATCCTGCGCCAATGCGCGCTGGTGCTGATCGTCGCCTCGGGCATGACCATGCTGATCATCACCGCTGAGGTCGATCTCTCGGTCGGAGCGTCGCTCGCCTTTGTCGGCTGTATCGGCATGGCCGTGCTCAACTCGACGCACAGCCTCGTGCTCGGCATGCTGGCGGCGCTCGCCTTTGCCGGCGGGGGCGGCCTGTTCAACGGGCTGGTCGTCACCAGGCTCAAGGTGAATTCGCTGATTGCCACCATCGGCACGATGATGATGCTGCAGGGCGGCGTCTATCTATTCACCCGTGAGGCCGTGCAGAACCATCACCGGCTGGTCAGCTTCACTGATCTCGGTGCCGGCTACATCGGCGCGATCCCGCTGCCCGTCGTCATTGCGGTGGCCATCTTCGCCATCGCAGCCGTGACGCTGCGCTTCACCACGCTTGGCCGTTACCTCTATGCGGTCGGTGCCAATGAGCGTGCGGTTCGTCTTTCCGGTGTGCGCTCGGAGCGTCTGAAACTGTTCGCCTTCGTCGTCACCGGCCTGTGCGTCGGGGTTGCCGGCATGATCCTGGCGTCGCTGATGAATGCGGGTCAGCCGACCGCCGGACGCGGCTTCGAGCTGACGGTGATCGCCGCTGTCATCCTTGGTGGCACCAGCCTGCTTGGCGGGCGCGGCTCGCTGTTCGGCACGTTGCTCGGCGTTCTGGTGCTGAAGGTCATCGACAACGGTATCATCATCCTGGGCTGGAACCAGGACCTGCAGATGGTGGTGCCCGGCGTGGTCATCATTCTGGCAACCTATCTCGACATCATCCGGAACAGAGCCAATGTCCGTTGATTTCCTTCACCCCGGCGAAGGCGCGGCCGTCGACACAAGCGTGCCGGCGCTTGAGATGCGCGGCATCGACAAGCGCTTTCCGGGCGTGGTGGCGCTGGACAATGTCGACCTCACCCTGGAGCCCGGCAAGATCCACGCCTTGATGGGCGAGAACGGCGCCGGCAAGTCGACGCTCATCAAGATCATGGCCGGGGTCTACGGCAAGGATGCCGGCACCATCCGCATGCGCGGACGCGAGCTCGACATCAAGTCGCCGCGCGACAGCCTGAAAGAGGGCATTAAGGTCGTGTTCCAGGAGATCGCGCTGATCTACGAATTCACCGTGGCCGAGAACATCTTCCTCGAGGGCTATCCGACCGGCAAGGGCGGCTCGATCGACTGGAGGAAAATCCGCGCCGATTCCGCCGCGCTGTTCAACCGCATCGGCTTCAATGTCGATCCGGCGGCGCGGACGGGATCGCTGCCGGTCAGCCAGCAGCAAATGGTCGAGATCGCGCGCGCTCTCGCCCACGAAGCCCGCGTCGTGGTCATGGACGAGCCGACGTCCTCGCTGACGCCAAACGAGATTTCGCTGCTGTTCACCGTCATCCGCCGGCTGGCCGCGCTCGGCATTGCGGTGCTCTATGTCAGCCACAAGCTCGACGAGGTTTTCGAGATCGCCGACACGGTCACTGTTCTGCGCGACGGTCGGCATGTCTCGACCCGACCGATCGGCGATCACACCAATGATACGCTGATCCAGGACATGATCGGCCGTCGCATCGAAAGCCTGTTTCCGCGCAAGCGCGGCGCACCGGGCAGCAAGGTCGCCTTATCCGTGCAAGGGCTCAGCACGGCGAAGAAGCTGAAGGACGTATCGTTCGAAGCGCATGCCGGCGAAGTCCTCGGCTTCTTCGGCTTGATGGGGGCCGGCCGAACCGAACTTGCCAAGGCGGTCGTCGGCTTCGATCCGATCACCTCCGGCACGATTTCCGTCGACGGTCACCGCCTGCTGCCGCACGACACGCATACGGGTGTCCGGCTCGGCATCGGCCTGCTTACCGAAGACCGCAAGAGCGAAGGGCTGATGGGCGAATTGCCGGTTTACCAGAATGCCAGCCTCGCCTCGCTCGGCGCCTTCGCCCGTATGGGCTTCATCGACAAGGCCGGGGAACGCAAGGCGGTGCAGGATTATGTCGACCGCTTCCGCATCAAGACGCCCAGCCTGTTCCAGGAGATCAAGAACCTGTCCGGCGGCAATCAGCAGAAGGTGCTGATCTCGCGCTGGCTGATGCGGGGCCTGAACGTGATCGTCGTCGACGAGCCGACCCGCGGCATCGATGTCGGCGCCAAGTCGGAGATCTTCGCGCTCATCGACCGGCTCGCCGGCGAGGGCCTGGCGGTCGTCATGATGACATCGGAGATGCCCGAGTTGCTGGGCCTTTCCGACCGTGTCGCGGTGATGTGCGAGGGCCGGCTCACCGCGATCATGTCCCGCGACGACGCCACGCAGGAGAAAATCCTCAATGCAGCGATCGGATAAGACGATGACGCTTCGCGGCAGCATTCCCTGTCATTCGGCCGACGCCTTCGAAGGGAGCAAGCGATGAGCCTGGCAAGCACCGATACGATGAAAGCCGGGCCGTCCATGCTGGCGCGGCTCTTCGCGCGGCAGGAACTGGCGCTGCTCCTCTGCCTCATCCTGGTGATCGCATTCTTTTCCTTCACCGCCGAGAATTTCTTCTCCGTGCGCAACATGACCAACGTGCTCGGACAGGCGTCCCTGGCGCTGACCGCCGGCATCGGCTGCGCCATCGTCTTCATGTCAGGCGAGGTCGACATTTCGATCGGATCGCTGCTGGCGACCATCGCCCTGCCGCTGATCATCATCATGAACGATACGAACTCGCTTGCGCTCGGCGTTGGCGGCGCGCTGCTGTTCGGGCTGATCATCGGTGTGGTGAACGGCTATCTCACGGCCTATGCCGGCATCAACTCGCTGATCGTGACCTTGGGCACGATGTTCATCATGCGCGGCGGCGTCTATCTCTATACCGGCCAGCGCGCGATCCCCGACGATGCCGCCCTCGACAGCTTCATAGCGCTGTCGGATGGCCGCCTGTTCAATGTCGTTCCCTATTCGGCGGTGATTGCGATCGTCCTGCTCGCCGCCTTCGCCTACATGATGCAGCACCGGCCGTTCGGACGACAGATCTATGCCGTCGGCGGAAATCCGGAAGTGGCACGGCTCGCCGGCTTTGATGTGCGCCGGGTCAAGTTCATCTGTTTCATAATCAGCGCGCTGCTGGCGACGGTTGCCGGGATCATCCTGGCGGCCCGCGTCGGCTCAGCGCAGCATACGGCCGGGCTGAATTTCGAGTTCCAAGTCGTTGCCGCCACCGTGCTCGGCGGGGTGAGCCTTGCCGGCGGCATCGGCAGCCTGACAGGCATGGCGCTCGGCGTGCTGATCCTGCAGTTCCTGTCCAACGGGCTGCGCGGGCTCGGCCTGCCGACCGAGTGGCAGCTGGTCATCACCGGCATGATCATCATCGCCGCTGTCGCTTTCGACGAAGCGAAGCGCCGGCGCATCATTGGAGGCTGACATGGATCGTCTCAAAGGAAAAACCGCAGTCATTACCGGCGCCGCCGACGGCATCGGCCATGCGATCGCGGCGGCGATGGCAAGGGAAGGCGCGCATGTCTTCCTAAGCGACATCGCCGATGAGAGCGGGGGACATTTCGCGGCGGAACTGCGCGCGGCCGGCCAAGATGCCGACTACGTGCATTGCGATGTGTCGAAGGAGGCCGACATCGCCAACGTCATTGCCACGGCCGTCGGCAAGACCGGCCATCTCGACGTCATGGTCAACAACGCTGCCATCGCCATCGGCGGCATGCCGGTCCACGAGATGACCGAAGAGCAATGGCACCGGCTGATCGCGGTCAATTTGACCAGCGTCTTTCGCGGCTGCAAATACGCGTTGCCGCACATGATCGCGCAGAAATCGGGCTCGATCATCAACATGGCCTCAGCGCAGGGGCATATCGGGCTCGACGGCTGGACCGCCTATGCCGGCGCCAAGGGCGCGGTGATGGCGATGACGCGCCAGATGGCGGTCGAGTTCGGTCCGCTCAACATTCGCTTCAACTCGATCTCGCCAGGCACCATCAACACGCCGATGAACGACAAGCTGATCAAGGAGATCGGCGGCAATCTCGCCAAGGCGTGGGTGAAGATGCATCCGCTCGGCCGCATCGGCGAGCCTTCTGAAGTGGCGGAAGCCGCCGTCTATCTGGCTTCGGATGCCGCCGGCTTCACCACCGGCACCGACCTGCGCGTCGACGGCGGGCTCACCGCCGCGCCACGCTACGTTCCCGACCTGCTTTGACAACGAAACGAGACATGAAATGAACAAGGCTCTCGAAGGCGTCCGCATCCTCGATTTCAGCCATCTGCTGCAGGGGCCGTTCGCCACGCAGCTGCTTGGTGACATGGGCGCCGATGTCATCAAGATCGAGCGCGCCGGCGCTGGCGACATGTTTCGTAGCATGACCTTCTTCGCCAAATGGGTCGGCGGCTCCGAGAGCCCGAACTTTCTCGCCTGGAATCGCAACAAGCGCTCGATCGCGCTCAATTTGAAGAGCCGCAAGGTGCACGCCATTGTCATGGACATGGCGAAGAAGGCCGACGTGGTGGTGCAGAATTTTCGCCCCGGCGTGCTGGCCAAGCTCGGCTACGGCTACGAGGACTTTAAGGCAATCAATCCCGGCATCATCTATTGCTCGGGCTCCGGCTATGGCGAGGAAGGCCCCTATGTCGAGCGTCCCGGCCAGGACATGCTGATCCAGGGGCTGTCCGGACTGATCTCCAACACCGGCCGCGGCGATCAGGCTCCTGTTCCGGCGGGAGCTGGTCTCGCCGACCAGATCGGCGCGATGAACATGGTCTACGGCATATTGTCGGCGCTCTACTATCGCGAGAAAACCGGCAAGGGCCAGAAGATCGAGGTCAATCTGCTGGCCGGCCTGCTTGCACATCTCAACCAGGAATATGTCGCGGTGCTCAATCTCGGCGAGGATTTCGTGCGCCCGAATTCCGGTATCGGCCATCCCGGCATGCAGGCGCCGTTCGGCATCTACGAGACGAAGGATGGCGGCTATTTGTCGATCGCCATGAGCCCGTTCAAGACGCTGTATGAGGTGCTGGAGGCGCCGCAGCTTGCCGTCTACGACGATCTGAAGACCCTGTTCGACAAGCGCGACGAGGTGTTCGAGAAGGTCAATGCCGAGACCAGGAAGTTTGCGACGCAGGATCTGCTGGCGCGGCTGCTGGCAGTCGACATCTGGTGCGCCGAGGTGAAGGATATCCGCCGCGCGGCGGAGGATCCGCAGGTCAAGCACATGGGCATGATCACCAGCTATGATCATCCGCGCGGCGGTAAGGTGAAGGTGGTCGCGCCGGCCGTCAAGATGAGCGAGACGCCGGCAACCATCGAACGGCCAGCCCCGCTGGTCGGCCAGCATGGCCGCGAGATCCTGGCCGAGTTCGGCCTGTCGAAGGACGAGATCGCCGCCCTGGAAGCGTCCGGCGACATGACCGTGGACGCTGCCTGACGATGAGCGTTTACCAGACACTCACCTTGGACATATCCGGGCGCGTCGCGGTCGTCACTTTTCGGCGCGCCGACCAGCTCAATGCCATGAACCGGATGATGCAAGGCGAGATCACCGGGGTTTTCGAGGCGCTCTCAAGCGATGCAGGTGTCGGTGCGATCGTTGTGACCGGCGAAGGACGCGGCTTCATGGCTGGCGCCGACATCAAGGAATACGCCGCCCAGACGGCTGCCGAGTTCGACGCCTTCCAGGCCGCCGGCACTCGCATGTATGCGGCGATCGAGAATAACCGCAAGCCGGTGATCGCCGCGGTCAATGGCTTCGCGCTGGGCGGCGGCATGGAGCTGGTGCTGTGCTGCGACATCGTGATCGCCAACCAGTTCGCGAAACTCGGCCTGCCGGAGATCAAACTCGGACTGATCCCCGGCGGCGGCGGCACACAGCGCAGCGTCCAAAAACTCGGCCGCAACCGCGCCAATCTCCTGCTGATGACCGGCGCCATCGTGCCGGCTTCCGAATTCATCGACGCTGGACTGGTCAACGAGATCGTCGACGTCGAAAGGCTGATGCCGCGGGCGCTGGAACTCGCCGAGATGATCGCCGCCGAACCGGCTGCAGCGATCGAGGGACTGAAAGCGTTGACGGCGCATGCCGTATCGGGCGACCTGGCCGATGGCCTTGCCATGGAACGCGACATCCTGGGCGGGCTTTATCGGAGCGAGATCGGCCAGCAGCGAGTGAAGGCGTTCGCCGAGAAAAGCGCGGCGCGCGCGAAGGCTGCGCAATGATATCCCTGGTCAAGCCGAACCGGCCGCGCTTCACCGATGTCGAAGGGCTGGCTGCTTTGGTTGGAAGTGGCGACGTCATCGGCGTCGGCGGCCACCATTTCGCCCGGCTGCCGATCGCCTTGCTGCGCGCCATCGCCCGCTCGGATATCAAGGATTTGCGCTACGTGTGCTGGGCCGGTGGGCTGCCGCTCGAACTGCTTCTCGAAGCGGATGCGGTAGCGGAAATCGATCTCTGCTTTTCCAGCCTGGACATTTTCGGCCTTCCGCCGCGTTTCCGCGCGGCTGCCGAGACAAATGCCGTTCCCGTCCGCGATTGGACGGCGCTGGCGATGATCCAGGCCTTGCGGGCGGCGCAGCAGAACCTGCCGTCAATGCCGTTACAGCTTCCGCAGGGCTCGGACATGCTCGCGCGTGTGCCGGGCGCGCTCGCCGCTCCCGATCCCGTTGCCGGGACCGAGACCGGGTTCATCCCGCCGCTGCGGCTCGATACGTTCGTCGTTCACGCTCAGCGGGCGGACGAGAGCGGTAATGTGCAGATCATCGGGCCAAGGGCGCTCGACTTCGCGATGGCGGGCGCGGCGCGCCAGGTGCTGGTCACGGTCGAGGAAATCGTTCCGGTCGGGACGCTGCGGCATGATGGCAGGCAGAGCATTCTCACCCGCAATCAGGTTTCGGCCATAGCGCTGGCGCCGGGCGGCGCCTATCCAGCCTCCTGCCTGCCTTTCTATGTGACCGATTATCAGAGATTGTCGGAGGCGTTCGCGACCAAGGAAACGCCTTTGGCGGACAGCTTGCGCCTGCCGTCCGAGGGCATGCCCGAGCTGCTGCAAGAAGCCGCGAAAGTTCGCCTTGAAACGGTCCTCGCAATGCCGGCGATCGCGCATGGCGAAAAGAAAGCGTCGGTCGACGAGATCATCGCAGCCCGTATCGCCGCCGAGCTCGACAACGAGAGCTTTGCCAGTGCCGGTGCGGTGTCGCCGCTGGCCAACGTCGCCTACCGGCTGGCCAAGGCGACGCACGCGCCTGATATGATCATCGCGACGATGAGTTGCGGCCATCTCGACATAGCGCCGAGCCCGATGATCCTGTCGCTGATCGAAAGTCTCGATTGTGAGACGGCGGTGGCGCATGCCGGTGGCGACGACACCTACTCGACCTACTACCAGGCTGGTGCGGTGACCCATGAGATCGTCGGCGCCGCGCAAGTCGATCGACGCGGCCGCGTCAACACGATCGCGCTACGCAAGCGCGACGGCGGCCTTATCCGCTTGCCCGGGCAGGGCGGCATGGCCGATGTCGCCAATATGCATCGCGACTATCTGCTCTACGTTCCCCGCCATTCGGTGCAGTCGCTGGTGGACGACGTCGAGATCGCCAGTTCGGCGCGCGGCTTGCTCACCCAGAATGAACGCGAGCCGATGGGCTATCGGACCGGTGAGGCGCTGGTGTTCACCGATCTTTGCGTCTTTCGGCTCGACCGATCGAGCCGGGAATTGATCGTCATCGAAACCATGCCTGATATCACGCAGCAGCAGATCCGTGATGCCACTGGTTTTCCCGTGTCATTCGATGCCGACTGCCGGCAAATTCCGCTCCCCTCAAACAACACGCTTGATGTCCTGCGAAACAGAATCGATCCCCTCGGTCTGCGCCGCCTGGAATTCGTCAGCGCCAAGGAGCGGGGCGCACTGATCGCCGAGATCCTCGCGGCCGACCACATCATGGTCGAGCGCTGTATCGCCGCGCAGACCGCAGGAGTTTGAAGCTCCCATGGCAAAGCCGTTGCTTGAAATGGCCGCCGCCCGGGTCTTCTTCGACGGTATCTTCACAACTCCGCGCGTTGCCCATCCGGAGGGCGTGGCTATCCACCGCGACGGGTCGATCTGGTGCGGCACCGAAACGGGCGATCTCTTGCGGCTTTCCGCCGATGGCGGCTCGGTCGAACGCATGGGTGGCACGGAAGGTTTTCTGCTTGGTATTGCCTTCGACAGCGTGGGAAACTGTTTTGCCTGCGATTTGAAGCATTCGGCGATCTTTCACTGGAATGCCGGGACGGGTCTTATGGAAGGCTTCGCCTCGGCCGGTATCCGCGTGCCGAACTATCCGATCGTCGACGAGACACGAGGCTGGCTCTACGTGTCGGACAGCGTTGGCGAAGACAACCGCTCCGGCATCTTCCGCTACGACCTCAAGACGGGCGACGGCGGCCCGTGGTGCCGCGAGCCCATGGCCTTTGCCAACGGCATGGCGATGGCGCCGGACCGCAGCGGGCTTTATGTGGTGGAAAGCAATGCGGCGTGCATCAGCTATGTGCCGATCCTGGCTGACGGCGCGGCAGGGGCCCGGCGTGTCGTCGTCGAAGGCGTCGACAATGTTCCGGACGGAGTGGCTTTTGCGCCCGACGGCTCGCTTTTCATTTCATGTTACGAGCCAAGCCGGATCTATCGCTGGCGTCAGGACAGAGGCCTCGAAGTGCTGATCGAGGACCCGGCGGCGACCACACTGGCGCATCCCACCAACATCGCCTTCAAGGGCGATAAACTCTACACGGCCAATTTGGGTCGCTGGCATATTACCGAGATCGACCTGGCCACAATTCCAAACTAGCGCCACGCGCGGTCGATCAGTGTCGAGTCGCCCTATGGCCGATGGCTTGACGATACAAGCTCGGCCTTGCGCCGTGACGTCTCCAGCCCGATGGCGATGAAGCGGCGCGCATGACGGGCCAGCTCCATATTGTCGGTCCATAGATTGCGCCAGATGGCGGTTTTCTTCGACAGGTTCTCGTCAACGATTTCCGACGAGAAGGATTCGAAGCTGAGATCATCGCCATAGCCGATTGCGGTCAGCGCATCGAAGATCGCGGCAAAGTCGATGTTGCCGGTGCCGAGGAAGCCGCGATGGCTCTCGCCGATATGGACATAGCCGATCTTTTTCGCGGCGTGGCGGATGGCCAGCCCGACATCGGCCTCCTCGATGTTCATGTGAAAGGTGTCGAGATGCAGGAAGATGTTATCTGAGCCGGTGTCCTCGATGAAGGCCAGCCCTTGCGCGGCGGTGTTGAGCAGATTGCTTTCGAAGCGGTTGACGATCTCGAGGTTGAGCGTGACGCCGGCGGCGTTGGCGGTCTCCGCGACCTTGGCGAGCGTTCCGGCGCTGCGGTTCCATTGGTCGCGCGTCGGCGCCTCAGTTTGCAATCCGTGGCCGGTCGAGAGGATGCCGGCGACCTTCTGGCCGCCCAGGTCCCGGGTCAGCGAAATGGTGTCATTGAGGATTTCGACGCCGCGCGCGGCAATTGTCTTGTCGGCGCTGGAAATGTCGCCATCGGCCGGCAGTCCGATGCTGATCGCCACGCCGAGATCGAGGTCGGCGATGCGCTTGGCCAGCCCGCCAATGTCGACATTGGCAGGGTCGAGATAGGAGAATTCGATCAGGTCGAAGCCGGCCTCTTTGGTGTTGGCCAGCGTCCGTTCGAGGTCGCCTTGCGCCGAGCTTGCCGACCAGACGAAAGAATGGATTCCAATGCGCGACATAATCGTCTCCGGTTGCGCGGAAGCATCGGACCCAAAAGTGGAAACCGGTTTTGGGAGAATCCGATGTTCAAACAAAAAATGGTGCGGCCGGTTATCCGGCCGCACCAGCCTTGGGAGGCTTAGCGGGCTGCGGTCCAGCCCTTGTAATCCTTCAGGTTCTCGGCTGTGATCAACTGTGGGTCGAGCAGTACCGTCGCCTCGGCCGGCTTTTTGCCGGCGAGCACTTCAGCCGCCATCTGCAGCGACTGGCCAGCCATCACATAGGGGTCCTGCGAGGCCGAGGCCTTGATCATCGAGGTGCCGGAAGAGAGTTCCTTCTCGATATCGGGCGCGCCGTCGACCGCGGTGAAGATGAACTCCGAGCGGTTGAGCTGTTTGGCCGCGAGTTGGGCGCCGATCGCCGTCGGATCGTTGATGGCGAACACCGCGTCGATCTTGTCGAAACGGGTCAGCAGCGACTGGAACACTTTCAGGCCGCCGTCGCGCGAGCCTTCGGCATTCTGGTCGTCGGAGAGGATCTTGATATCCGGGTGCTTCGCAAGCACGTCCTTGCAGCCCTTGACCCGCTCCAGGATCGACGATGATGCCGGGCCGTTCAGGATGACATAGTCACCCTTGCCGCCGGTATGGTCGACCAGATACTGGCAGGCCGCTTCGCCGGCCTTGACGTTGTTTGTCATCACGGTGACGTCGGCGCCCGGCGCCGAAACGTCGAACGCTGCAACCACGATGCCCGCCGCTTGCGCCTTCTTCACCGCCGGCGCGATCGCCTTGGCATCGACAGCGTTGAGCATGATCACGTCGACGCCGGCGGCGATGAAGGAGTCGACCTGCGAAACCTGCTTGTTGAGGTCGTAGTCGGCCGACACCGACGTCACCTCGACGTTGGGGTTGATCTTCTTAGCCGCATCTTCGATGCCCTTGATGGTGGCGACGAAGAACGGGTTGCCGAGCAGGCCGACCGAGATGCCGACCTTGTTCAGATCCTTGGCCGAAGCCGGTGCGATGGCGACGGCCGCAAGGGCAACGCCGCAGAGCAGTTTAGCGATGGTCTTCATTCTTTTCCTCCTGATGCCCCGCGCCTCTCACGGTGCGTTACATGAAACCGGGTCGTTGACGCCGGCGACTAAGGTCAATCACGTTCTTGCTCCGGCCTGGAGCCTGTAGCGGTCGAGGGCGACCGCCACGATGATGACCAATCCCTTGATGATGTACTGCCAGATGTCCGAAACGCCGGCCAAGATGAGCCCGTTGGAGAGCACCGCTATGATCAGGCCGCCGATCAGCGTGCCCCAGATCGAGCCGACGCCGCCGACGAAGCTGGTGCCGCCGAGAATGACCGCGGCGATGGCGTCGAGTTCGTAGGATTGCCCAAGCTGCAGCCCATTGGCCGCGTAGAGCCGGGCCGCCGACATGGCGCCGCCAAGGCCGGCCAGAAGGCCGGAAACGCCATAGACGAAGAGCAGCACCAGCGGCACCTTGATGCCGGTGAGGCGGGCGGCCTCGGCATTGCCGCCGACGGCGTAGATCCAGGTGCCGAGCACGGTGCGCTTGAGCACCAGCCAGGACAGCACCACGACCGACAGAGCGATGATGACGAGCCAGGGGATGCCGAACAGCGAACCGTTGCCGATGAAGTCGAACGGCAGGTCCGAGTTGAACACCGTGGTGTCCTGGCCGAGCAGGCGGGCGACGCCGCGCACGGCTGTCAGCGAACCCAGCGTGACGATAAAGGGCGGCAGCTTGATGTAGGCGACGAGCAGCCCGTTGATGACGCCGAAGCCGAGGCCGACCAGAATGGCCGCCGGCACGCCGAGCATGCCCCACTCCGGCACCAGCGACACCATCACCGCCACCATCGCCGAGGCGGCAAGGATGGCGCCGACGGACAGGTCGATGCCGCCGGTCAGGATGACGAAGGTCATGCCGGCCGCGAGCACGATGTTGATCGACGACTGCTGGGTGACGATCAGCAGGTTGGTCTCGGTGAGGAAGCGCGGGTTCATGAACTGGAAGCCGGCCGCCAAAAGGATCAGGACCGGCAGCATGCCAAGGGCGGCGAAGGCGGTGCGCAGCCGCCGGCTCCTGCCGACAGCCTGGTCGCCGGCGCTCATCTCGGTTGCCTTGTCGATCATCCCTTGGCCGCTCCCGTTGCAAGTTCCATGATTGCCTCCTGACTGAGCGGCTGGCCTTCGGATGACGTCACCTCGCCAGCGATGGTGCCGTCGCGCATCACCAGCACGCGGTCGGCGACGCCGATCACCTCCGGCAGTTCGCTGGAGATCATCAGGATGGCGATGCCCTTCTTGGCGAGATCGTCGATCAGCCGGTAGATTTCCGACTTCGCCCCGACATCGACGCCGCGGGTTGGCTCGTCGAGGATGAGGACCCGCGGCTCGGTTTCGAGCAGGCGGGCCAGCAGCACCTTCTGCTGGTTGCCGCCCGACAGCGAGCCGGCATTGGCCTGCACCGACCTGGTGCGGATGGAGAGGTCGGAAACGGCCTTGGCGGCGCGCCTTTCGGCCGTGGCGAAGTCGCGCAAGCCTCCGGCCCGCGCGTCCCTTGCGAGCACGCCCATGCTGATATTGTCGGAAATCGACATGTCTAGGAACAGGCCGAGCTCCTTGCGGTCTTCGGTGAGATAGGCAATGCCGGCATCCAGCGCCTCGCGCGGCGAGCCGATGGCTATCGGTTTTCCGTCGAGCTCCAGCGTGCCTGATGTGTGCTTGTCGGCGCCGAAGATCAGCCGCGCGAGCTCGGTGCGGCCCGAGCCGACCAGGCCCGCCAGCGCCAGCACCTCGCCCTTGTGCAGGTCGAAGGAACAGTCCTTCAAAAGATTGCCGTCCGACATGCCCTGCACTGATAGCGCGATCGCGCGCTTGCTGTCCGGCGGGCGGTGATCCTTCTTGTAGAAGGCGGATAGGTCGCGGCCAACCATCATCGAGACGAGGCGCGAGGCGTTCAGATCGGCGCGATCGAGCGTGCCGACATAGCCGCTGTCGCGCAGCACGCTGACGCGGTCGGCAAGCTGGTAGACCTCTTCCATGCGGTGGCTGATGTAGATGATGGCGATGCCTTGCGACTTCAGCGTTGCAATGACCTCGAACAGCCTGTCCGTCTCGCGCGAGGTCAGCGAGGTGGTCGGCTCGTCCATGACGATGATGCGCGCGCTGGTCGACAGCGCGCGGGCGATCTCGACCATCTGGCGCTCGCCGAGCGACAGGCTAGAGACAAGCGCGCGCGCCGAGAAGGAGACGCCGAGCCGCGCGATGATCTCGTTGGCGCGCCGATTGCACTGGTCGCGGTCGACGATGCCGAACCGTCTCGGCTCGTTGCCGAGGAAGATGTTCTGCGCGACCGTCAGGTTGGGCGCCAGCGACAGCTCCTGATAGATGACGGCAATGCCGTTGGCGCGTGCCTTGATCGGGTCGCCGGTGGCGACCGGCGCGCCGTCGATCAAGATATCGCCGCCGGGGTCCGGCCGGTAGGCGCCGGATAGCACCTTCATCAGCGTCGACTTGCCGGCGCCGTTTTCGCCCATCAGCGCGTGCAGTTCGCCGGCGTGAGCGGTCAGCGACACATCCTGCAAGGCGCGGATCGGACCGAACGTCTTCGAGATATGCCGCATCTCCAGCACCGGCTGGCTCACTGTTTCGATCCGGGCCGCGGCGGTCATCGTGCACCTCCCGCTGCAGCATCAGCGACGCCTCGGTCGGTGGCGAGCCTACGCCAGCTGTCGCGATAGCCGGCAAGCCCGGCGAAGCTTGAAGCGCGGACAGGCTCCGGCGCCTCGGCGGCGAACTCGCGTCCAACACTCTCGAACGCAAGAGCCGCCGCTCCGGTGGCGCTGCCCTCCAGCGTGGCGCCCTGCATGAAGGCCTGGCCGGGACGCAGCTGCGCCAGCAGGGCGGCGAGCAGGCCGCCGCTGTTCAGCCCGCCATCGACGATTACGGTATTGTCCGAATGGATCAGGTCGAGACACAGGTCGACCATCAGCGCGACATAGAGCAGCGCCACGGCCGCGCGCTCCTCCGCGTTGGGCGTGCGCCCGACCAGTTCGCCGGGATGGCCAGGCATCGGCCCGCCTGGCGCGAAGCTGGGCAGCGCCATGATGCCGGCGTCGATCACCTGCTGTAGCGTGGAGCGGTCGATTGCGCCTTGCCAGCCGGCGCTGATGACAGCGAATTCACGCCCGCCCATGAAGCGGATGGTGGGCACCGGGCCGCCGTCGACGTCGACATTGACCAGCATGTCGCGGTCGCGATCGAGCGCGTCGAGCGGGCAGTCCGGGTTGAGCACGATGACCCAGGTGCCGGTCGAGACGACTGTGACCGGGCCAAGCTCCTGCCTGCGATAGGCATAGAGCGCCGCATTGCTGTCATGGACGCCGTTGTGGATGGCGATCGGCCGCGCTTTATCGCCGAAGCGCTGCTCGCCGATGACCGCGCCGGCACGCTCGAAGGTCGGCATCTGGCCGCGCCAACCCTCGGCGTCGACCAGCGAGGAGAAATCGCGCTTGCGCGGCGCCCACAGATGCGAGTGACAGCCGAGATAGGACACTTCCGAGGCCGCCCGGCCGCCAAAGCGCCAGCTCCAGTATTGCGGATAGCCGAGGATTGATTTCGCGGCAGCAAACGCGCCGGGCTGCACTGCCTTCAGCCACAGCATGTGGCGGCCATAGTTGAAGCCGAGCGGCAGATGCGGCGAGAAGGTCTCGGCAAAATCCGGAATGCGGCGATCGATCTGCGCGGCAATCTCGGCCGGCGGCTCCTGCTCGTAGTCGAGGATCGGATGCGTCAGCGCCGCATCGTCAACCAACGCAAAGGTGCAGCCATGGCCCGAAACCATCAAGCCCTCTATGCCATGATTGTCGACCGCGTCGTCGACGGCGCGAGCCGCCCAATCGTGAAGCGCTGGCTCGTCGAGCACGCTGAAGCCGCCTTTGCGTGTCCAGTTCGGCTGGGTCCGACGCTCGTCGAGGATCCGCCCGTCCTGATCGAAGACGAACAGCTTCGAGTTGGTCTTGCCGAAGTCGAGGACAGCCACCTTCACTGGAGGGCTCCCGAGGCAGAGGCGATCCGCACCGTGACGCCGGCGTCTTCCAGCATGCGCGCGTCAGCGTCGGACAGGCCGTCATCGGTCACCAGCGTGCCGATGCGGGACAAGGGCAGCGCGACGTTGCGCGCGTGGATCGACAGTTTGCGGCTGTCGGCCAGCACCACGATCTGGTCGGCGCATAGGCTGAGCTCGACGATGGAGCGGACCAGCAGCGGATGCGACTCCAGCAGGCCCTCCTGGCCGATGCCTTGCGCGCCAAGAAAGAACTTTGATGCATAGAACGGCACGGCCTGAGTGAGCGAATGGATGATGCCAGGCTCGCGATGAAGCTCACCCCCGGCAACGGTCAGGCTGCAATGGCCGTGGTCGCTCAGATAAGCCACGAGCGGCATCGAGTTGGTATAGAGCCGGATGTTGCGGTCGGCCAGCTTGGCGCCGAGATGGAAACAGGTCGAACCGCCATGCACGATGACGGCGTCGCCATCGCGCACCATGGTCGCGGCGAGAGCGGCGATCTGCCGCTTGGCCTCGACCGCGAGATCGCGGTTCTCGTCATAGGGCCTGGCATAGGCGACGCCCGCCTGCGAAGCGCCATCGAGCGCCGAGATGCCGCCATAGACCTTTCGTGCTTCACCGGCCTCATCGATCTTGTCGATGTCGCGCCGCACCGTCGCAGCCGACACGCCGAGCCGCTCCTGCAGCTCGCGCACCGAGGCGAAGGGGCGATCCCGCAACAACTCGACGATCTGACGCTGGCGGCCGGAGTCGCTCAACGGATACCTCCCGAAAATGCCATTTTGCCACGGCAATTGGTGCAACTTACTCAACACGTATCGGATTGCAAGCTCGATTTGACGAGATAAGATCACTATTGACGTAACTTACTCGCATCTGCGATACCAGCGTCAACCATTATCCCGGCAGCGGGACATCCAAAGCCGTGGCCACGCGGCCGGTTTGTGGAGGAATTTCGATGGCAAACTATGCGGATGCGCAGGAATTGGCTGCTTTGCGATCGCTTTCGGCCAGCATCGGGCGCGACCCGCATTTGACCCAGGCCGCGGGCGGCAACACTTCGCTGAAGGCTGGCGACACACTCTGGATCAAGGCTTCCGGTACTTGGTTGAAGAATGCGCTCGTCGAGGACATCATGGTTCCCGTAGCGATCCCCCCGCTGCTTAGGGCTGTCGAGCAGCGCGACCCGGCCGCCGATCAGCCACAAGGTTTCGCCATCGAGGCGCTCAATGCCCGCAGGCTGCGTCCCTCGATCGAGACCACGGTTCATGCGCTGATGCCGCAGCGCGTCGTTCTGCATGTCCACTGCGTCGACACCATTTCGCTTGCCGTGCAGGCCGACTGCGAGGCTCAAATCGCCAAGCGCCTGGATGGCATCGAATGGGCGTATGTTGCCTATCGCCGACCGGGCCTGCCGCTTGCCCAGGGCATTGCCGAGCGCCTTCGGCCAGGCGTCGATGTGCTGATCCTTGGCAATCACGGGCTGGTCGTCGCTGCCGAGACCGTCGCTGACGCCGAGGCACTGCTGCGTCGCGTCGCAGGGCTGCTGGCGCGGCCGCCGCGCGAGGTGGTGGAGCCGAACGTTGCCGCATTGACAGCGCTCATCGGACGCACCGGTTACAGGTTGCCGGCGGATATCGAAGCGCATGCGGCCGCGATCGATCCGGAAAGCTGCCGCATGGCGTCGGGAGGCAGCCTCTATCCCGATCACGTCATCTTTCTCGGCCAGGGTTCGGTCGTGGCGAGACCTGGCGAGGATGTGAAGCGTGTCACCGAACGGTGCGGCACGGCACCCGCGGCAATCCTGTTTCCCGGGCTTGGCGTGCTGATGCGCGGCGACGCAAGTGCCGGCGCCGATGCCATGCAACGCTGCCTCGCCGACGTGACGGCGCGGGTCGACGTCGCGGCGAAGCTGAACTATCTGACCGCCGCGGAGAATGATGAACTGATCAACTGGGACGCCGAGCAGTATCGCCAGAAACTCAATGCCGCCGGCGGCTGACATGGCGCGTTCAATCGACCAGCTTTCGATCGGCATCGATATCGGCACATCAGGTGCGCGCGCCGTCGCTATGCGGCCGGACTTTTCGATAGCCGCGCGTTCCGCCGTTCCACTCGACAGATTTGGCCAGGATGCCCGCGACCCCTCGGTGTGGTGGTCAGCGGTCGGCGCGGCGCTGACGGAACTGCTTTCAGGCATCGATCGCGCGGCGGTCCGGTCGATTGCCGTCGACGGCACTTCGGGCACGTTGCTGCCGGTCGACGGCGCCGGGCGGCCGCTGGTCGAGCCGCTGATGTACAACGACAAAGTCGACGACGACGCGATCCTCGCCGTGATCGCGCGCGAGGCGCCGGCAACGAGCGCAGCACTTGGGCCAACGTCCGGTCTCGCCAAGGCGCTGTCGTTCCGGCGCCTGCCCGGCGTCGCCGCGGTGCTGCATCAGGCCGACTGGATCGCGGGGCAGTTCTCCGGCCGCTTCGATATCAGCGACGAGAACAATGCCCTGAAAACCGGCTACGACGTCGAGGGCCGCCGCTGGCCGGACTGGATCGCGGCAACTGGCATGCGCATGGAATTCCTTCCCGATGTCGTCAAACCGGGCGATGTGGTCGGAACGCTCACCGCGAGCGCTGCGGACCTGTTCGGCCTGGAGCGTGACGTCGCCGTGGTCGCCGGGACGACGGACGGCTGCGCGTCGTTCCTGGCGACGGGCGCTGCGGCAGTTGGCGATGGCGTCACCGCGCTGGGGTCCTCGCTGACCATCAAGATCCTCTCCGACCGGCCGATCTCGGCGCCGCAGTTCGGCATCTATAGTCACCGGTTGGGAGATGCCTATCTGGCGGGTGGTGCGTCGAATTCGGGGGGCAAGGTGCTGGCGCAGCATTTTCCCCTCGCGCGCATCATCGAGCTGAGTGCGGCGATCGACCCCACGACGGAGACCGGCCTCAACTATTATCCGCTTCCGGCGGTCGGCGAACGCTTTCCGATCGCCGATCCTGCTCTGCCGCCACGCCTGACGCCGCGGCCTGCGGACGACGCCGACTATCTGAAAGCGATGTTGGAGGGCATTGCCGGGATCGAGGCGCTCGGCTATCGCCGGCTTGCCGAGCTCGGCGCCCCGCGACTGACGTCGGTCAGAAGCGTCGGCGGCGGTGCGGCAAATCCTGCCTGGACCGCGATCCGGCAGCGCAAGCTGGGCGTCGGTTTCTTGCCGGCGCTTTCGGACGAGGCGGCTGCCGGCACGGCGCGGCTGGCGCTGGTGGGCGCAATCGAAGCGGGGCTTTCGTGAGCACGAAAACAATTGAGCATCTAGACGGCATCGGCGCGCTGGTTGAGCGCTATCAGGTGTTCCTGCTCGATCAGTTCGGCGTGCTGCACGATGGCACCAATCCTTATCCGGGCGCCGTGGAGGCATTGTCGGCGCTGAAGCGCGCAGGCAAGACGATTGTGCTGGTCTCGAACTCGGGCAGGCGGGCACGGCCCAACGAGGCCCGCTTGCTGAAGCTCGGCTTCGAACCAGGAAGCTGGGATCAATTTGTCTCTTCCGGCGAGATCGCGTGGCGGTCGTTTCATGAAATGGCGGCATCTGGAAAGCTGCGTCCAAACACCAAGTGCCTGCTGATCAGCAGGGAAGGCGACCGCTCGGCGATTGAAGGTCTGTCTTTCGCGTTGACCAGCGACGGCGACGATGCCGAGCTGGTGCTGATCGCCGCCAGCGAGGGCGATCGCTACGATCTCGAGCATTATCGCAGACTTTTTGAACCGGCAGCAATGCGGCAGGTGCCGTGCTTCTGCACCAACCCCGACAAGATCATGCTGACGGCAGTAGGCCCCCGCTTTGGCGCCGGCCAGCTTGCGGACCTCTACGAGAGCCTCGGCGGCAGCGTCACCCGCATTGGCAAGCCCTACGCGCCGATCTTCGATGCCGCGCTGGCGCTGGCGGGCAACCCGGACCGAAGCACCGTGGTCTGTGTCGGCGACAGCGTCGAACACGATATCGCCGGTGGAATTGGCGCCGGCGTGGCGACTGCGCTGGTCTTATCAGGAATACTGGCGGACACCCCTGACCTGGCCGACCTTTTCGATGGGCTGAACGCATACCCGGATTACACGACAGATCTTTTCAAGTTTGCGGATTGAGCTCGGCGATCTCCCAAGGTTGAGCGCTGCACGGTGATTGTGGTGTCGGTCGTGGTGCTTTCGGTGGCGTAGCTCTTTGGCTGCCGTTGCCAGTTCACATCTGGTTGGTCGGAGGCTATTGATCTCGCATGCGTGATTTTCAACTCCCTGGGCGGTCGCCGGTTCGTGCGACGGAAGCGATGGCCGCGACATCGCACCCGCTGGCGACACTGGCGGCGGTCGAGATGCTGCGGTCCGGCGGCAACGCGATGGATGCAGCCGTGTGCGCGGCTGCGGTGCAGGCAGTCGTCGAGCCGCAATCGACCGGTATCGGCGGCGACTGTTTCGTCCTTTACTGCCCCAACGGCCAAGGCGAGGTTCTGGCCTTCAACGGCTCGGGCCGCGCACCTGCAGCAGCGACGGCTGAGTGGTATCTGGACAGGGGGCATGACGCGCTGCCTGAATCAGGTCCGCACGCGGTTACCGTGCCGGGGGCCATCGACGCCTGGTGCCGGCTGCTCGAGGATCACGGCAGAAAGGGCATCGACGCCGCGCTGGCGCCCGCCATACGTTACGCCGAGCAGGGCTATGTCGTCCAAGATCGCGTCGCCTTCGACTGGGCTGACAGTGCTGCCTTGCTGGCCGCCGACGAACATGCCGCGCGGATATTCCTGCCGGACGGAAGGGCACCGCTGGCCGGCGAGCTGCATCGGCAGCCGCAACTGGCCGACACCTTGCGCATCGTCTCGCGCCGTGGCCGCGCCGGCTTTTATGAAGGCGAGGTTGCCGACGACTTGGTGTCGCGTCTGCGTGCCCTTGGCGGGCTGCATGCGCTCGAGGATTTCGCGGCGACGAAGGGCGACTATGTCAAGCCGGTCGGCACATCCTACCGAGGCTACGACATCCATCAGATGCCGCCGAACAACCAGGGCCTGACGGCACTGATCATGCTGAATGTGCTGTCGGGCTTTTCGCTCGGCTCGCTGGAGCCGAACGGCGCCGAGCGCTTTCACCTCGAGATCGAGGCGGGGCGGCTTGCCTATCAGGATCGCGACAATTTCATCGGCGACCAGAACCACGTCCATGTTCCCGTTGAGCAGTTGTTGTCCAGATCCCATGCGGACCAGCTTCGCGCCGAGATCGATCCGGCGCGCGCGATGACGCATCTGCCTCGGCTTGAGCTTCAGCCGAGCGATACCGTCTACATCTCGGTGGTCGACCGCGACCGTAATGCGGTCAGCTTCATCAACTCGACTTTTCATTCGTTCGGCAGCGGGGTGGTTGGCCCAAAAACCGGGGTCGTGCTGCAGAACCGCGGCAGCAGCTTCTGCCTGGCGGCGGACCACCCAAACTGCATCGCACCGGGAAAACGCCCCATGCACACCATCATGCCGGGCATGGTGACAGCCAAGGGCCGGGCGATCATGCCGTTCGGCGTGATGGGCGGTGGCTACCAGCCGTTCGGCCATGTCCACCTGCTCACCAACATGATCGATTTCGGCATGGACCCGCAGGAGGCGCTGGATGCGCCACGAGTGTTTTACAGACAGAACACTGTGGAGGCAGAGCGCGGGGTTCCGGGCGAGGCGATCGCCGGCCTGCGCGAACGAGGCCACCAGTTGTCCATCGCGACCGAGCCGCATGGCGGCGGTCAGTTGGTGCTGATCGACTGGGACAAGGGGACGCTTACCGGCGCGTCCGATCCACGCAAGGATGGTTGCGCGCTCGGTTACTGACGATCGGCTGCGTCTGAGCCTTTGCTGGTCCTGTTCAGTTTTGGCGCTGCCGCCACCAGCGCCTTGCCGATCGCCGACTGCGGCGCATCGATGACGGCACGGGCGTCGCCGCTCTCGGCGGTGCGACCGGCGTCGAGGATGACGATACGATGGGCGATGGCGCTGATAACGCCGAGATCATGCGAAATGAACAGATAGGCGATCCGTTCCTCGCGCTGCAGATCGAGCAGCAATTGCAGGATCTGTCGGCGCACGGATACGTCGAGCGCAGACACTGCTTCGTCGAGCACGATCAGCGATGGCTTTGTCGCGATGGCGCGGGCAATCGCGACGCGCTGGCGCTGGCCGCCTGAAATCTCGTGGATGCCGCGGCCGGCGAGATCAGCGCTCAGGCCGACGCGCTCCAGCAAAGCAGCGATGCGGCGCGGGCGCTCCTGTCGAGAGGCGATGCCATGGATGCGCAGGGGGTCGTCGAGCACGCGTGCGACGCTGGCGCGCGGGTTGAAGGCAGCAAGCGGGTCCTGGAACACCATTTGCATGTACGCGCGCCGGGCGCGCAAGGACGCGCCGTTCAGGGACAGGAAATCGCCGCCTTCGAACTCGATGCGGCCGCCGTCCGGTTCGATCAGCCGCAACAGTAGCCGCGCGATCGTCGACTTGCCGCTGCCGGAAGGCCCGGCCAACGCCAGCGTCTCGCCGGGCTCGATGTCGAAGGAAACGTCATCGACGGCGGCAATCGTCTTGCCGCCGCGACGATATCGTTTGGTCAGGCCGGAAACGGCCAGCAATGGGCTGTTCATGCTGACGTTCCGGCCTGCCGCAGCAGCGGTTCGGCGTCGAGGCCGAGATGGGCGTCGAGCAGCGCTCTTGTGTAGGCGTGGCGCGGCCTAGCGATGATCTGCGCCGTCGCACCGATCTCGACCAGCTCGCCGTGCTGGAATACGGTGATGCGCTCGGCCAGATCGGCGGCCAATGCGATGTCGTGGCTGACGAACAGCAGCGTCATGCCGTCCTCGGCCACCAATTTCCGGATCAGCGCGACGATCTCGGCCTGCACGATGGTGTCAAGCGCGCTGGTCGCCTCATCGGCGATCAGCAGTTTCGGACCGGCCGCGATCGCTGCGGCGATCGCCACGCGCTGCTTCTGGCCGCCGGAAAGCTGGTGCGGATAGGCGCGCAAAGCGGCGTCCGGGTCGGGCAGGCGGACACGCTCGAGCAGGGTTTTTGCCTTGGCATAGGATTGCGACCAAGTAAGGCCGAGATGCGTGCGCGCGACTTCCGCGATTTGCTCGCCGACCGCCATCACTGGATCGAGGCTGGCCGACGGGTCCTGGAAGACGAAGCCGATGTCGCGGCCACCGAGGGGGGTGTGGGTGGGTTTGGCGACGGATTTTTGAGCTTTGCGTTCCATGAGGCCCCCCTCTGTCCTGCCGGACATCTCCCCCTCAAGGGGGGAGATTAGCAGTTTCGCTGTTGGGTCCCTTCCTGCAACCTTGGAGATCGGCGAAGGCGGAGATGAGAGCGCAATCTCCCCCCTTGAGGGGGAGATGTCCGGCAGGACAGAGGGGGGTGCCTTGGCGCCCCAGGATGACGGCGATCGCAAAAACCAGTCAATACGGCCGCCAATCCTGGCGGAAGCCGGCAGCAGCCCGGCAATGGCCAGCGCCAGCGTGCTCTTGCCCGAGCCGCTCTCGCCGATGATGGCGAGGCGCTCGCCGGCGGCGACATCGAAGCTGATATGGTTCAGCGCCGCCACCTCGCTGCCATCGCGGCGGTAGGTCACCGTCAGATCGCGGATCGAAAGCAGTGCCGTCACGACAGGCTCCTTCTCACCGCTGTCGTCTCGACGACGCCTTCGCCGGCGAGATAGACACCGAGCACGGTCAGCACGAGCGCTACACCGGGAATGATCGACAAAAAAGGCGCGATGCGCAGCACGGCGCGGCCTTCGGCGATCATGCCGCCCCAGGTCACGCGGTTTGGGTCGCCGAGGCCGAGAAACGAAAGGGCCGCCTCTGTGAGGATCGCCGCGGCGACGATCACCGACGACAATGCCAGTACCGGCGGCAATGCGTTGGGCAGCACTTCGCGAAAGGCGATCTCCAGCGGATGCATGCCGATGACGCGGGCGCCAGCAACAAAATCGCGCTCGCGGATCGACAGCACTTCTGCACGGGCAACACGCGCTGGCCCCGTCCAGGCACCGAGCGCGATCGCCGCGACGACGACACCGAGCGATGGGCCGACGACGCTGACGAAGGCCAGCGCCAGCAGGAAGCTCGGCACAGTCTGGAAGGCGTCGGTGATACGCATCAGCACTTCGTCGACGCCGCCGCCGGCAAAGCCGGCCAGCGTGCCAACTGTCGCGCCGACGGCAAGGGCTGTGGCTGCCGCCGCCAGCCCGACCGCCAGCGAGGTGCGGGCGCCGTGGAAAAGCTCGGCCAGCACATCGCGGCCGAGCCTGTCGGTGCCGAGCGGCAGCGACCAGTCCTGAAAGGGTGGCAGCAATGCCGGCCCGGCAATGGCTTGCGGATCGCCGGGAAAGAACAGTGGTGCGGCAAGCGCCATGGCGCACAGCGCCGCCAGGATGATCGCGCCGGCGACCGCTTCCGGCTTGCGGAAAAAACGTTGAAGCGGGCTCACGCACCGGCCTCGCTGGCGCCGACGCGCGGATCGAGGAAGGCGTAGGCGATGTCGACGAGAAGGTTGATGACGATAACCAGAACGGCGCTGACGAGAATGATGCCGAGCAGCAGCGGGGTGTCGCGCGCAGCCACCGCTTCCTGCGCCAACCGGCCAAGGCCGGGCACCGAAAAGACGCTTTCGATGACGACGCTGCCGCCCAGCATCTGGGCCGATTGCAGGCCGAGCATGGTGACCAGCGGCAGCAGCGCGTTGCGGGCGACGTGGGCGAGCACGATGCGGCGGCGGGACAGGCCTTTGGCGCGAGCGGCGAGGACAAAATCCTGCCGCCAGACTTCGGCCATGCCGGCGCGCATCATGCGCAGATAAAGTGCCAGATAGATAAAGCCGAGTGCGGACACCGGCAGGACGAGATGACTGGCGATATCCATCGCGCGGTCGAGGCCGGTCTTGCCCGATGCGATGCTCTCGATGCCGCCGATCGGAAACCAACGCAGGTCGACGGCAAAGACGATGATCAGCACCAGCCCGAGCCAGAAGCCCGGCACGGCATAGAGCGCCAGCGAGCCGATCGACAGGAAACGGTCGCGAAAGCTGCCGGGTCTGGCGCCGGCATAAATGCCGAGCGCCGAGCCGAGGCCGAAGGAGAGCGCGGTGGCGCTGCCCATCAAAAGCAGCGTGTTGGGCAGGCGTTCGAGGATCACCTCGCGGATCGGTCGCGAGAAGGTGACCGACTGGCCGAGGTCGAGATGCAGCAGCGCCCAGAGGTAGTTCGCAAGCCGCGTCAGCGCCGACTGGTCGAGGCCCCAGCGATGGCGCAGCAATTCGATCATGCCGGCGTCGCCGCCGGTCGAGACGATATAGGCGTCGACCGCGTCACCGGGCGCGGATTCCAGCAAAAGGAAAGTGCCGATGACGACAATCAGCAGCACGAAGATGCTGCCGACGAGGCGGCGGCGAAGAAGGATGAGGGCGCGGGTCATGGCGGCGCCGGCTGCTTGGCGATGTGCCGATCCTGGGATGCGCAGTGCCTAGGCGCCCCCCTTTGTCCTGCCGGACATCTCCCCCTCAAGGGGGGAGATCGGCCGTCACTCGCCGTAGCGCCAATCGCAAACATCGCTAAGGGAAGGGCCGGCATCAAAGCAAGCCAATCTCCCCCCTTGAGGGGGAGATGTCCGGCAGGACAGAGGGGGGTATCGTCGAGCACGGACATTACCAACTTCACCTACTGGCGAAGGTCAATCTCAATTAATCGCAGCTCACCCCTCCAGCCAGGTGTCCGCCCAGTTCGATACCGCCCAGCGCGGGTTGTTGGCGACATTCCCCACCGTGTCTCTGATAACGCTGATGAAGCTCCATTCGGCGACGTTGATCAGCGGCAGGTCGGCTGCGACCTTTTTCTGAAACTCCTTGTAGAGCTCCGTCCGCGCGGCGGTATCAAGCGTCTCGGATGCCTTGGCGATGAGGGCGTCGAGCTCGTCGTTCTTGTAGCCGCCCTGGTTGGAGAAAGGCACCCCGTCGGGAATGCCGCTCTGTACCAGGATGGTGGTCGAGATCGCCGGGTCGCCGCGGAACACCGGCGGCCCGACCGCGAGGTCGAAGGCGTGGTCGGTGTAGACGGCCTTGATGTGCGCGGCCGAGTCGTTGTTGACCAGCTGGGCGTCAATGCCGATGGCGGCGAGCGCCTGGCGCAGATAGTCGCCGAACTGCTTGGTCTCGTTGAAGTAGGGCGCCGGCAACAGCTTCAGCGAGAAGCGCTTGCCGTCGTCGCCTTTGCTGTAGCCGGCTTCGTCGAGCAGGGCGTTGGCCTTGGCCACGTCGAAGGCATAGGTCGGCACGTCGGCCGTATAGAACTGCGGATCGTTCCTCGGCACCGGGCCGGTGGCTGTGGCGGCGTAGCCAAGGAACACCGTCTTGACGACGAAATCCTTGTCGATGGCGTGGGCGATCGCCTGGCGCACCTTGAGGTCGGCCAGCTCCTTGCGGCGATGGTTGATCTCGACGACGAGCTGGTAGGTCAGGCCCTCGTAACCCTTGGTGATCACCTTGAGGCCAGGCACTTTGGAGATGCGGTCGAGGTCGGCCAGCGGTACGGCGGAAAAGGCGGCGAGCTGGATCTCTTCGGCCTCAAGCGCGCTTGCCGCCGAAGTGCGGTCGGGCAGCACCTGGTAGATGATCTCGTCGAGGTAAGGTTGGTCCTTGCCCCAATAGTCGACATTCTTCTCCAGCCGATAATATTCGCCGGGTTTGTGTTCGGCGAATTTGAACGGGCCGGTGCCGACAGGCGCATTGTTGGCCGGGTTCTCTTCGATCTTTCCAGTCTCGTAGATGTGCTTCGGCACCACGCTGCTCAGCGCCGGCAAGGCGTTGCGGATCAACTGGAACGGTGTCGGCTTGGCGAATTTGAATACCACCGTCAGTTCGTCGGGCGTGTCGACGGTCTCCAGGTCCTTGAACACGGTGCGGCCGAGATTCTGCAGCGGCTTCCAGATCTGCAGCGCTGAGAAGGCGACGTCGGCGGACGTGAAGGGCTTGCCGTCATGCCATTTGACGCCTTCGCGCAATTTGAACGTCACCGACAGGCCATCGGCGGCGCCCTCCCAGCTTGTCGCCAGGCGCGGGTCGAGCCCGTCCTTGCCGTCAAAGGATGCCTCGGCCAGCGTCTCCACGACCTTGCTTGAGATGAAGAACACGCCGTTGGAAGCGACGATCGCCGGGTTGAGGTTGCGCGGCTCGGAATCGGCGGCGACGACCAGCCGTCCGCCTTTCCTGGGCGTCTGTGCCAGACCGATGGTCGGCAGCGCCGTCGAGGCCAGAAGCAATGCCGAACCCGCAAGCACGGTGCGTCTGGAAATCGTGACATCTGACATGATCGAACTCCGTCCCTCTCAGCCACCCGGCCGGGTGGGCCAATACCCTCGGACGCCGGACGGCATCCTTGCAAGGCTGATTATGAGCCTTGCCGAGGGTTTCGCCAGAGAGGGAATTGGCGCATCCTGGCGTGGCTTTGAAAATTTCGTCCGCTGGACCAGTTACAGGGAAGCGGTTCATTGGAGCTTATCTGGTAGGACCAGATCAGGTTAAGCATCGCGATATACGACGACGGAGTGTGCCGAAACGGGCGTTTCACCTATTCTGGCTGGACCAGACTGGGCAAAGTAGTGCAGATTTGTCCGACAGCCGGAGTATCGTGACCAAGACAACCGGCGATGCGACCGGCCGGCCAGGGAATTCAGGGAGAAAGAAAGATGAACGTCGCCCCGGGCAAGAATGCCGTCAGCACCATTCCGTTCGATCATGCCAGGGTCGATCGGCTGATGGAGGAGGCCGGCATCGATGTGCTGCTCGCCACCTCCAAGCACAACACGCAATATCTGCTTGGCGGCTACAAGTTCATCTTCTTCGCCGCCATGGATGCGATCGGCCACAGCCGCTATCTGCCTGTTGTTGTCTACGAGAAGGGTGGGCCCGAGCATGCCGCCTATATCGGCAACCGCATGGAGGGCGGCGAGCACCAGAACAACCCGTTCTGGACGCCGACCTTGCACGCCGCCTGCTGGGGCACGCTCGACGCCGCCAATCTTGCGGTTGAGCACCTGACGAAAATCGGCAAGGGCAACGCCCGCATCGGCATCGAGCCGGCTTTCCTGCCGTCGGATGCCTACACCCTGATCCGCAAGGCGTTGCCGGACGCCAAGCTGATCGACGCGACTGATATGCTGGAGCGGATGCGTGCCATCAAGACGGAAGCTGAGCTGGAGAAGCTGCGCATCGCCTCCGAACTGATCACCGATTCCATGCTGGCAACCACTGCCTGGGCACGCGAAGGCACGACCAAGACCGAGATCATCGAGCAGCTCAGGCGCGAGGAGACCAATCGCGGCGCGCATTTCGAGTATTGCCTGCTGACGCTCGGCGCCAGCCATAACCGCGCCGGCTCACCACAGGCGTGGAAAAAGGGCGAGGTGATGTCGATCGATTCCGGCGGCAATTATCACGGCTATATCGGTGACCTCTGTCGCATGGGCATCTTAGGCGAGCCGGACGCTGAACTGGAGGATTTGCTGGCCGAGGTCGAGACGGTGCAGCAGGCTGCCTTTTCCAAGGTGCGCGCGGGCATGCTTGGCGGCGATATGATTTCCTATGCCGAGGGCGTGCTGAAAGCGTCGAAGGTCGCGCCGTATACCGATTTCTTTGCCCATGGCATGGGATTGATCACGCATGAAGCGCCGTTCCTGATGACCAACCATCCGGTGACATATGAAGGCACTTACGCCGAAAAGCCGCTGGAGAAAAACATGGTGCTCTCGGTCGAGACGACGATGCTCCACCCGACGCGCGGCTTCATCAAGCTCGAGGACACAGTGGCGGTGACAGATGCCGGTTACGTCATGTTCGGCGATCGGGGCAGGGGCTGGAACAGAGGTGGGATGGCTTAGCACGCGCTTTGCGATCAAAACCCAATCACTCTGAACGACCAAGGTCGACCCAAGCAGATCTTGCCAACGTTGTTCCTGGAAGCACGGCGTGAAATCGTTGGTGCGCCTCGACAGATCTCAGGGCTCCGTCGCGTCGAAATCAATCGCAAATCCAGCGTCGATCGCCCTTCGTGCAATGAGATCGCCAAGTTCCCAATCCGTGAGTTCGCAAAGCGGAAACATTCTCCTCACGGAGTGGTTAACCTCGGATATCGAAATGCTCGGCCTGCCGACGTTGTCGATCAGGTATCGGACGATCGCCTGGCGAACGTCCGATAAGGTAGGCGTCTGCCCCAGCGCGGGCATCTCCGGCCCTACGAATGAAGCCGTGGTTCTACGCCAACGGCCGTTGTTACGTCGAAAGCGACGGGCACACCGTGAGCGATGCATGCCTCCGCCAGCATCTCCTCCAACTCGAGATCGGTGGCCTTGCAAGCCGGCATGAGTGTTCGGATGGCGCGGATTGCCTGTGCGATCGAAAGGAAGCGGGCCTTGCCTCTGGAAAGGACATAGGCCTCGGCAGCCCTTTCAACCGTGACGGTGTGAAAAGTATTGGTCATCAAGATTTCCTCCCTGAAACCCGTTGCCAACATGATTTACGGCCAACTCGCGGCGGTCTTCAAGATTATGTCTGAAAGCGGACAATCAAGCGGAGGCCAGGCCGAAATAGCGTTGCTCCTCCTCGCCGTAAGCGCCATGGGTTAGCTTTATCATTCCGGCGCGGTCGACGATGGTGATCTCGCCGCGCTTGGCGTGAACCAACCCCCGATATTCAAGCATTTGAAGGGCAGTGGTAACCCCTGGGCGGCGAGAGCCAAGCATGGTCGCCAGAAATTCATGCGTCAGGTAGATCTTATTGCCTTCAGCGCGGTCATGGACCATCAGCAACCAGCGGGCCAGCCGTTCCTCGATTTTCGAATGACCGTTGACGAGTGCCGTCCGGGACGACTGGATAAGGAACGCGTGGGCATAGCGGAGCAGTGACTCGCGAAGGGTGGAGCTTTCTGCAACCGCAGAGCGAAGATTTTCAGCCGGCAGGATCCAGCCATTGCCGGCGACCTGGATATAGGTTTCATTGGAAGAGCTGTCCTGGCCGAGAATGACTGCAACCCCCGTCATGCCGTCATAGCCGATGATGCCGACTTCGCTTTGCCGGCCTCCGGTCATGGTGGCGACCACCGAAGCGATACCGGCTTCTGGAAAATACACATGCTCGATCGGCTGATAAGGGATTTCCAGCCGGGCTTTAATGCCCAGTTCGACGTGACGCATTGTCGGCTGCAAAAGCGCGAAATCCTCTGAGGAGAGGGCTTTCAATACCTGGTTGCGAAGCGGGAATTGAGGCACAGCTCTCTCCCTGACGGGCAAGAGCGCGTGCCTCTTACTGTCGGCTGCATCCGAAGCCGCTGGCGGCCGATATGGAATCATAGGCTTTTAATGCGCGATTGGCAAAGCCTCGCCGGCGCCGAAGCTGAGTTTCCTCACGAAGCGAGGCGAGATGGTTTGCCAGCAAACCGGCGGGAGGCATTCGACCTGCCACCGGCGACCCAGTTGCTAATTAATGACTCCCGCCGGGCGGCAGCAGTCTGAAATCCGGCAGGTCGCGCAGCGCCAGTTCCGGCCCGGCCGGCGAATAGACGACGAAGAGTTGCATGGGTCCGTCGCCGGTGTTCAGCGTCGAATGGAATCGGCTTTCCGGCACATAGATGGTGCAGCCGGGGCCGACCTTCGCAACGACCGGATTGCCCGTCTCGTCCTCGACCATCTGCTCGCCATTGCCCGATATGACGAAGATGATCTCCTCGGCACCGGGATGGTTGTGGCGCGTGTGGCCCTTGCCGGACGGCAGGTCGACGACGCCGCCGGAAAAACGCGTCGCGCCGTTCACCTCGGGCGCCACCGTCAGCGACAGTCTGCCCCAGTCGAAGCCGAAAGCGCTGACATCCTTCGGATAGACGAACACCTTGCTCTGGTCGGTCATCGTCTCATCCCTTCTTTTTCTTCGCAGTCGTTTTGGCACCGCTTTTTTTTGTTTGCGCATCGGATTTTCCCAAAACCGGTTCCCACTTTTGGGTCCGATGCTCGAGCGTGACGGCCTTGAAATCGGTGGTCTGCCTGGCGATCGCCGCTTCTGCCGGCAGCCGTTCCATGGAGCTCGCGCCATAGAAGCCATGCAGGCCCTTGCAGCGTTCGAGGATGTATCGGGCGTCGTCCGGCATCGAGATCGGCCCGCCATGGCAAAGCAGGATAACGTCCTTGCGCACCGAGCGCGCAGCGGCTGCGATCGCGTCGATCTCCGTCACGCAGTCGTCCAGCGACTTGGCCGACGTGGCGCCAATCGAGCCGCCGGTGGTCACCCCCATATGGGCGACAACGATGTCGGCGCCGGCCTTGGTCATGGCGCGCGCCTCGTCGGGGTTGAACACATAGGGCGTGGTCAGGAGGTCGAGCTCGTGTGCTGCGGCGATCATGTCGACCTCGAGGCCGAAGCCCATGCCGGTTTCCTCAAAACTCTGCCGCATCTGGCCGTCGAACAGGCCGATGGTCGGAAAGTTCTGCACGCCGGAAAAACCCATCGTTTTCAACTCGGCCAGCAGCAGCGGCATGATGACGAAGGGATCGGTGCCGTTGACGCCGGCCAGCACCGGCGTCTTCTTGACCACCGGCAGCACCTCGTAGGCCATTTCCTTGACGATCTCATTGGCGTTGCCATAGGCGAGAAGGCCGGCGGCCGAGCCGCGGCCGGCCATGCGGTAGCGGCCGGAGTTGTAGATGATGATCAGGTCGATGCCGCCGGCCTCCTCGGCCTTGGCCGACAGGCCGGTGCCGGCGCCGCCGCCGACGATCGGCACGCCGCCGGCAATCATCTTGCGGAACTTTTCCAGGATTTTCTTGCGCGGTATGGCGGCCATGTTTTCTTCTCTCACTGTCCGGCGATGTCGAGAAAGGCCGCTGTTGCCGCCTTGGCGAATTCGGAGTCGTTGATGTGCAGCGGCAGGCGCGTCACGCGTCGCGTGTTATCAGGCACGATCGTGCGCTCAATGGCCTCGAAGAGTGCTGCATCGGCTTCAGGGTCGAAAAAGGCGCCGCCTTCGATGTCGAGCGCCGAGACGCCCTTTTCGGGAATGAGGAACCGGACCGGTCCCTGACAGAGGCTCAGCCTTGCGCCGATCCATTCGCCGATCTTGCGGCTTTCGTCAGGTGTCGTGCGCATCAGCGTCACGTTCGGATTGTGCTCGTAAAACAGCCGCCCGCTATAGCGTTCCGGAATGGTCGGCGGCGCCCAGAAATTCACCATGTCGAGCGCACCGACCGAGCCGACATAGGGCAGTTTCGTGCGGGCGATCGCGCCGAAGCGGTCTTCGGTTGCAGGCAGCACGCCGCCGAACAAGAGGTCGCAGACCTCGGTTGTGGTAATGTCGATGACGCCGGACAGCAAGCCGCTGTCGGCCAGCTTTTCCATGGTGCGGCCGCCGGTGCCGGTGGCGTGGAAGACCAGGCAGTCATAGGTCGAGCGAAGCTGCTCGGCGATGGACGTCACGCATGGCGTGGTGACGCCGAACATGGTGAGCCCGATCGACGGCTTGCCGTCGGGCGGCGCCGCCGGTTTTGCAGCCATGCCTGATATCGCCTGGGCGGCATTGTGCAGCACGACACGAGAAAGCCGGTTCAGGCCGGCCATGTCGGTCACCGACGGCATCATGACGATGTCTGAGACATCGATGTAAGGCGCGGTGTCGCCCGAGGCGAGCGTCGAGACCATGATCTTCGGCAGGCCGAGCGGCAGAGCGCGCATGCCTGATGTGATGATCGAAGTGCCGCCACCACCGCCGATGCCGATCACACCTGATATATCGGTGCGCGATTGGACAAACCGGGTGAAGGCGATGGCCATTGCCGCGACCGCGGTGCCGCGGTCGTCGATGCCCAATACGGCACTGCTGCCACCGGGATGGTAGCCGGCGACCTCTTTGGCCGGGACATCGACCGGCACGGTGGCATCGCGCGTTCCGACATCGACACGGGCGACAGCAGCACCGGTGGCAGCGACCGCATCGGCCAGAAAAGCTAGTTCCTCACCCTTGGTGTCGGCGGTGCCCACCACATAGACGCGCTTCATGGGCGTGCCTCCCTGGGGGCTGGCTGAACGGTGGCCGCGTTCAGTACATGAGAACGGAGTGCGCTACGGCGCCCCCCTCTGTCCTGCCGGACATCTCCCCCACTTGGGTGGAGATCGGCAGTTCGCTCGATCGGCGCCTTCCATGCGATGTAGGAGATTGGCGAAGGTGCAGATGACAGCCAATCTCCCCCCTCGTGGGGGAGATGTCCGGCAGGACAGAGGGGGGCGCCGTGGGGCTTCAACGTAACCAGAGGGATGGCCATTGCAATTTTTTGAGACGCGCGTATCGTATTGACATGAATGTCTCACGTCAACAAGCGGCGGTTTCCGAAGACGCCGGCTCTGCCGCGCGCGGACCGCGGGCGCGCACAAGGCGGTTGATGCTGGAGACGGCGACAAGGCTGATGCAGGCGGGCGCCACGCCCTCGGTCAGCGAGGTCGCCGAAGCGGCGGAAGTCTCGCGCGCCACTGCCTATCGGTATTTTCCAAGCCAGGCGGCGCTGGTGCAAGCGGTGGTCAACGAAGGCCTCGGGCCGATCCTCACCTGGAGATCAGCCTCGACCGATCCCGAGCGCCGGGTGGTCGAACTGTTCGACACGGCCATGCCGCGCATCGAGGCCTTCGAGGCAACCTTCAAGGCGGCGCTGAAGCTGTCGCTCGACCAGTGGGCGCGGCGGCAGGCCGGCACACTGGGCGGCGAGCCGGCGTTTACGCGCGGCCATCGCGTCGATCTGCTCAAGGACGCAATCGCGCCGCTCAAGGACAGGCTGCCGCCACGCGAATTCAAGCGCCTGGCCCAGGCCCTGTCGCTGATCTTCGGCGTTGAAGTACTCATCGTGCTGAAGGATATATGGGGGCTGGACAGCCGCAAGATGATGTCGGTAGCGCAATGGGCGGCCGGCGCCCTGGTACGAGCTGCGGTGATGGAATCGATGACCGAAGGAGACAGAAGCGCGCCAGCGACAGCCACGAAATAGTCTTGATCTGGTTCGACCAGATGGCGTTGCCAGTTGCTGATAATAGTCGTGGTGCCGTAGCCAAAACAAGGCTCTTGCGTATCAAGGAGTAGGAAAATTTAAGAAAAACAGGCAGATGTTGCTGGAATCCGCTTGTCTGAGGGCCTGCCATCGTCCAAGAAAGAGCTTGACGTGCGCCGGAAATTGGTAATACCAGATCAGGACAATAAAGCGGATTAAAAGTGAGGGCTGCGAGCCATTTTCGGCTGGGCGAGGAGGCTCAAAACCGGAACGCTGCCGTCACGGGAGGAACTACCAGGGTCGGCTCGCCGCCGGCTCGCATGATACGGTAGAATGCGCACAAGGGAGGAAATCATTATGCGCAAGACAATGACCAGTATGCTTGCTGGTATCGGCTTAGTGCTCGCCTGCGGAACGTCCGTCTACGCGCAGGATAAGGAACTCACCATATTCTGGGCTGAATGGGATCCGGCAAACTATTTGCAGGAACTCGTCAACCTTTACGAGGCCGAAAGCGGCGTGAAGGTCACGGTCGAAACCACGCCTTGGCCCGACTTCCAGACCAAGGCGTTCACCGAGTTCAACGCCAAGGGCAGCGCCTACGACATGGTGGTCGGCGACTCCCAGTGGATCGGCGCCGCCTCTGAGGCCGGCCACTATGTCGACCTCACCGACTTCTTCAACAAGCACAATCTGAAGGAAGTGATGGCGCCGGCGACGGTGAAATACTACGCCGAATATCCGTCCAACTCCGGCAAATACTGGTCGATCCCGGCCGAGGGCGACGCGGTCGGCTGGTCCTATCGCAAGGACTGGTTCGAGGATCCGAAGGAGATGGAGGCCTTCAAGGCCAAGTACGGCTACGATCTCGGCATACCGAAGGACTGGAAGCAGCTGCGCGACATCGCCGAATTCTTCCACCGTCCCGACGAGAAGCGCTACGGCGTCGCCATCTATACCGATAACTCGTATGACGCTCTGGTGATGGGCGTCGAGAACGCCATCTTCTCCTTCGGCGGCGAACTTGGCGACTATGCCAGTTACAAGGTCGACGGGATCATCAACTCCGAGCAGAACGTCAAGGCGCTCGAGGCTTACAAGGAGCTCTACTCCTTCACTCCTCCTGGTTGGGCCAAGAGCTTCTTCATCGAGGACAACCAGGCGATCACCGAAAACCTGGCGGCGATGAGCATGAACTATTTCGCCTTCTTCCCGGCGCTCATCAACGAAGCCTCGAACCCGAATGCAAAGGCCACCGGCTTCTTCGCCAACCCTCCAGGACCGAACGGCGACCAGTTCGCCGCGCTCGGCGGCCAGGGCATCTCCGTCATCTCCTATTCCCAGAATCAGGAAGAGGCGATGAAGTTCCTGGAATGGTTCATCAAGGAAGATACGCAGAAGAAATGGGCGGAACTCGGCGGTTACACGGCAAGCGCCAAGGTGCTCGAGTCGCCTGAATTCCAAAACGCCACGCCTTACAACAAGGCCTTCTACGAAACCATGTTCAAGGTGAAGGACTTCTGGGCGACGCCGGAATATGCCGAGCTGCTCATCCAGATGAACCAACGCGTCTATCCGTACATCACCGGCAATCAGGGCACGGCCAAGGAAGTGCTCGATTCACTCGCCGCGGATTGGAACGCGACGTTCAAGAAATACAACCGCGTGAAGTAAACGGCATTAACGCTCGGAGGGGGCGGTAGCCTGCCCCTTCCGTTTTCTTTTCCGGACAAGGAAGGAACGGGCCTTGGCCACTGCAGTCATGACCACCCTGGATCCCAACTCGCGCTCCGCCGCCCGCGGCATGAGCGATCTCACGATCCGCAATCTCTTCATCATTCCGACGATCGTTTTCCTGATCGTCTTCAACATCTTTCCGCTGATCTATTCGCTCGGCTATTCGTTCACCGACTTTCGCGCATCGAGCCCGGCGGCGGCCAATTTCGTCGGACTGCAGAATTACCGCGAGCTGCTCAACGACCCGTTCATCTGGTCGAATTTCGCCATCACCGCCAAATATGTCATCGTCTCCGTCGTCGGCCAGGTCATCGTCGGCTTCGGCGTGGCGTTGCTGCTCAACCGCGATATCCCGTTGAAGGGCCTGCTGACGACCCTGCTGCTGTTGCCAATGATGCTGTCGATGGCTGTCGTCGGCCTGTTCTGGAAGCTGCTCTACGATCCGTCCTTCGGCATCATCAACTATACGCTCGGCCTCGGCTCCTTCGAGTGGCTGTCCAACCCCGACATGGCGCTCTACGCGGTTGCCATCACCGACATCTGGATGTGGTCACCCTTCGTGATGCTGCTGTCGCTCGCCGGCCTGTCGGCAGTGCCGAAGCACCTCTACGAGGCGGCGGCGATCGACCGCGCCGGCTCGTTCTACACCTTCTTTCGCATCACGCTGCCCTTGGTCGCGCCGATCCTGATGATCGCGATCATCTTTCGCACCATGGAGGCGTTCAAGACCTTCGATCTCGCCTACATCCTGACCAGCCAGCCAACCACCGAGGTGATCTCGATCCGGCTCTACAAGATGGCGTTCCAGGAGTGGCAGACCGGGCGCTCCTGCGCGCTAGCCTACATCGTGCTGATCATGATCCTGGCTATCACCAACATCTACGTCAAATACCTGAACAAGGTGAAGGAGCGCTAGAATGGCCGCTGTCACCACCTCTACCGAGCGTTCGCTCAACAAGCTCGCCATCGTCGGTGTGCTGATCATCACGATGATCTTCCTGGCGCCGATCTACTGGATAGCCTCGACGGCCTTCAAGCCGCGCAACCTTGCCACCACCATTCCGCCGACGGTGATGTTCCAGCCTGAGATATCACCCTTCGTAAAGCTCTTCACCAAGCGGTCGCAGTTGCGCACTGCGCCGACGCCGGAACAATACGCCGCCGCCCCGTGGTGGGAGCGGCTGGTGTTTGACGGCGGCGAGAAGGTGGTGCGCTCGGGCAGGGGCGAGGTGCAGTGGTCCGGTTATCCGAGCCGCTTCATGAACTCGCTGATCGTCGCCATCACCTCGACCGTCCTGGCCGTCGGCATGGGCACCTTCACGGCTTACGGGTTCTCGCGCTTCAAGATAAAGGGGGAACAGGACCTGCTCTTCTTCATCCTGTCGACGCGCATGCTGCCGCCGGTGGTGGTGGCGATCCCGATGTTCCTGATGTACCGGGTCGTCGGCCTCAACGACACGCATTGGGGCCTGATCATCCTCTACACCGCCTTCAACCTCAGCTTCTCTGTATGGCTGATGAAGGGGTTCATGGACGAAATTCCGAAGGAGTACGAGGAGGCGGCGCTCGTCGACGGCTACACGCGCATGGAAGCCTTCTTCAAGATCGTGCTGCCTGAGGCCGCCACCGGCATCGCCGCCACCGCCGTGTTCTGCTTCATCACGGCGTGGAACGAATATGCCTTCGCGCTGATCATGACCAACCGACGCGCCCAGACGGCACCGCCCTTCATTCCCAGCCAGGTCGGCTCCGGCCTGTCGGACTGGACGGTGATCGCCGCCGGAACCTTCCTGTTCCTGCTGCCTGTCGCGATCTTCACCTTCCTGCTCCGCAACCACCTCTTGCGCGGCATGTCCTTCGGAGCGATCCGCAAATGATCCGCCATGCTACAATCCAACGCACGGCCGAGATCGTGATGGTGTGCGGCATCATAGCGCTCTGCCAGCCGTGGAATCTCTTCCTGCATCGCTACGGGCTGACGATCATCATCGTCGGGCTGGTGACGTTCATGATCACCGGCTGGGTCGGTCCAAGGCAGAAGCCGCAGGCGACCCGCACCCCGGAAAAAGAAGGTCACGCATGACCCAGATCGAGCTTCGTGGCGTCCAGAAATTCTTTGGCGCCGTTCAGGTCATCAAGGACCTCAATCTCAAGATCGACGACAACGAGTTCATCGTGCTGCTCGGACAGTCGGGCTGCGGCAAGACGACGACGCTTCGCGCCATCGCCGGGCTGGAGACGATCGACGGCGGCGATGTCCTCATCGACGGCAAGCCGGTTCAGCATCTCAAGGCTGCCGACCGCGACATCGCCATGGTGTTCCAATCGTTCTCGCTCTATCCGCATATGAGCGTCTACGAGAACATCGCTTTTCCGTTGCGCGCCATGCGCAAGAGCAAGGCGGAGATCGACGGCGAGGTGCGCTCGGTCGCCAAAGTGCTGCAGATCACCGACCTGCTCGGCAAGAAGCCGTCGGCGCTGTCGGGCGGCGACATGCAGCGCGTGGCCATTGGCCGGGCGCTGGTGCGGCGGCCGAAAGCGATGCTGATGGACGAGCCGATCGGCGCGCTCGACGCCAAGCTGCGCGAGGAGATGCGCGCGGAGATCAAGCGGCTGCACATCAAGCAGGGCTCGACCACCATTTACGTCACCCACGACCAGATCGAGGCGATGAGCCTAGCCGACCGCATCGTCATCATGCATGAGGGCGTTCTGCAACAGGTAGGCAGCCCATCGGACGTGTATACGCACCCGGCCAATTTGTTCGTCGCGCAATTCGTTGGCTCGCCTGTGATGAACGTCGCCAACGCGGCGGTGACGATGAACGGCTCCGGCGCCAGGGTCACCGTCGACGGGGCCGCGGAAGGGTTCCTTTTCCCGTCCGAGCTGGTCGGCCAGCTCGACGCCGCGAACGTCGGGCAGGACCATCTTGCGCTCGGCATCCGCCCCGAAGGAGTGATGGTCTCGCGCGAGGCGGCGGACGGTTATCTGCCGGTCGAGGCGCACATCATCGAACCGCTAGGCTCCTACGACATTGTCGACCTCAAGGTTGGGGCACAGATGTTGCGTGCCCGCACCCGTTCCGGTTTCGTCGGCAAGCCGGGGGTCCAGGTCTTCGCCAAGCTCGACCCGGCGCAGGCGCACTTCTTCGACACGACAAGCGGCAATTCGCTGGGGGTGAGACTCTGATGGCCCATATCCAGCTCAAGAACATCTCGAAGACATTCGGCAATCACACCGCATTGACCGGGCTCAATCTCGACATTGCCGACGGCGAGTTCTTCGTGCTGCTCGGCGAGACCGGAGCCGGCAAGACGACGACGCTGCGCATGATCGCCGGCCTGGAAAAGCCGGACGAGGGGCAAATACTCATCGACGGCGCTGACGTCGCTGACTGGGGTGCGGCCGAGCGCGACGTGGCGCTGGTGCTGCAGCAATATTCGCTCTATCCGCGCTACACGGTGCGCGAAAACCTCGAATTCCCGCTGAAGCCAAAAATCCGCCGCATCGAGCCGGACGAGATCAAGACGCGCGTCGACCGCGTTGCCAAGACCTTGCGCATCGAGCATCTGCTCGAGCGCAAGACGGATCGCCTCTCTGGCGGCGAGATGCAGCGCGTCTCGATTGGTCGCGCCATCGTCAGGAAGCCCCGCGTATTCCTGATGGATGAGCCCCTTTCGGCGCTCGATGCCAAGCTGCGCGAGGCGCTGCGCACCGAGTTGAAGAACATCCAGATGAACCTTGGTCAGACGTTCCTGTTCGTGACGCACGACCAGATCGAGGCGATGTCGATGGGCGACAAGGTCGGCGTGCTCAACCATGGCCGCATCGCCCAGACCGGCACGCCGTATGAGATCTACAACAATCCGCGCGACACCTATGTGGCGAGCTTCGTCGGCTCGCCGCCGATGAACCTCATCGACGGCAAGCTCGTCAACGGCCGCGCGGTGATGGCACCGCTGAATTTCGAACTGCCTTTTGCGGGGGGGGCCAAGACGAGCGGTGCGACCGACGGTCGCCCGCTCGTCTTCGGCATTCGTCCCGAGGATGTCTATCTCGAGAGCGGGGCCCCGGTGGAAGCGCGCGTCCACGATGTCGAGAACCATGGCGTCGAAAAGATCCTGACGCTGCGGGTCGGCGATGCCATGCTGCGGGCCACGGTGCCGGCCAGAACCGATGTCGAGATCGAGCAGCCGGTGCGCTTTGCCTGGGATCCGGACAAGGTGGTGCTGTTCGACAAGGCTAGCGGAATAAGCCTCCGTCACGCGGGCTAGAGCGCGTCTGTTGGGCAGCAGGATGCTCGGCGGCTTGAAGCCCCTGGCCAGATTTAGCCGGCTTGGCGGGTCTCAGCCTGTTCCTCGGCCCGGAAATGGCTGGGAGCCGACCCGATGACGCGCTTGAACGCCCGACTGAAGGACGCGTCGGATTCATAGCCCAGGCGAGCGGCGACGACGGAAATCTTCAGCCGGTCGCGGACCAGCCATTGCCGAGCCTGGTGCATTCTCACCTGGGTGACATATCTGGCCGGGGTTTCACCGACGATCGTCGCGAAGCGTTCCGCGAAACCCGATCGCGAGGCGCCCATCATCCTGGCGAGCGTTTCCACGGTCCAATCGCGGTCCGGTTCGAGGTGGATTGCCGCCAGCACGCGGCCGATCTCGCGGTCTCTCACCGCCGCGATCCATCCGGACGAGTCGCCGCAGCCGCGCTCGACCCACGAGCGGATGACGGTGGCGGCGAGCACATCGGCAAGCCGTGCGAGGATGCCGCCGGATCCGACGCGCTCCATCGTCACTTCGCGGGCCATGGCTTCCAGCAGATGCGGGATGCCGGGTTCATAGGCTTCCAACTCGTGCGCGCGCATCACGTCCGGCATCATGCCGAGCAATGGGTGCAAACCGTCGAGATTGAAATACATGCTGCCGAAAAAAAGCAGCGTCCCCGGCCGGCGACCTTCATTGGACATGCAGTAAACGTCCTTGCAGACCTCGGCGACCTTGTAGCCCTGGATCGGCGAAGCCTCGATACCCGGCTCGCTCGCCAGGACGTGTGCTGCACCACGCGGCAGCAGCACCGCGTCGCCCGCCTTGAGCTCCACCCATTCGCCGGACGGCTGCAGCAGCCAACATCCCTTGCGGCCGATGAAATGAAACCGTGCCGCCGTCTGGGCCGGAAACTGGAGGCCCCAGGGCTCCTGCATTTCACAGCGGCCGTATTCGACGCCGTCGAGCCGTAACCCGCGCAATATGTCTGTCAGCGGATCGCCGGTGATCGGAACTTTGGACGAATAGTCAAGCATGATGGTGTTTCTAGCATGGAAACTCCAGGCGGTCACTCCCTATGTTGCATTGCAGCCAAATGCTGCGCTGCAAACAGACCGGAGATTCCATCATGACCGAACCCGCGACAGGCGTCATGGACGCCGTTCTTGATCCCGCGGAAACCGACGAACGAGCCGAGCCGGCGTGGGGGGCGGTCGTGTCCCTTGCGCTTGGGGTGTTTGGGCTGGTGACCGCAGAATTCCTGCCTGCCAGTCTGCTGACGCCGCTGGCGCAGGACCTCGGCGTGACGGAAGGGACTGCGGGCCAAGCGGTGACAGCGACGGCCGTTGTCGGCGCGATAGCCGCTCCGACCATGGCCATCATCACCAAACGCCTGGACCGCAGGCTGGTCATGTGGGGACTGACGGTGCTGCTGATCCTGTCGAACCTGGTGGCGGCGTTTGCCTCCTCGCTTCCCGTTCTTCTGATCGCTCGCATCATGCTCGGGATCAGTCTCGGCGGCTTCTGGTCGATGTCGGCGGCCATGGCGATGCGGCTTGTTCCGATGCGGCTGATGCCGCGCGCCATGTCGATCATTCTCACCGGCGTTTCGGTGGCGACGGTCTGCGCCGCCCCGGTCGGCGCCTATGTCGGCGACATCTGGGGATGGCGAACGGCCTTCATGATCGCGGCGGTTGTCGGCGCCCTGGCGCTGCTCGTGCAGATCGCCACCCTTCCGAATCTGCCGCCGGCGGGCGTGGCAAGTGTTCGGACCTTGCTGGACGTGATGAAGCGCCCGATGATCAGGATTGCGCTTCTGGTGGTCCTGCTGGTCGCTTCGGGACATTTTGCCGGCTTCACCTATGTCCGCCCGTTTCTCGAGAAGGTGCCTGCGCTGGACATCGAGACGATCTCGCTTGTGCTGCTCGCCTACGGCATCGGTGGCTTCTTCGGCAATTTTGCCGGTGGCTTCATGGCCGAGCGCAGCCTCAAAACCGCCGTCGGCCTGGCGCCTTTGCTGATTGCTGTGGCCGCGGTGTTGCTGCTTACTCTCGGAGCCTCGCCAGTCGTTGCGGCGATAGCGGTTGCCGCCTGGGGCTTTGCCTTCGGCGCGGTGCCGGTCGGGCTGCAAACCTGGCTGGTGCGAGCCGCTCCCGACCAGGCTGAAAGCGCCGGCGGGCTGATGGTCGCCACGTTCCAGGTGGCCATCGCGCTGGGCGCCGTTTTCGGCGGCCTGCTGGTCGACAACGCCGGCGTTGCCAGTGCGTTCGCCTATTGCGGGATCGCGACGTTGCTGGCGGCCTTGGCGGCGTTCTTGCTTGGCCCGAGGAGCGCAACCTAAGCCATCCGCACGTGCGTCCAACGTAGGACGCCTCTTGCCTCCAAGAAATGGCCCGAAAATCGGTTATGGTTTTCGGGCCGTGGCGATTGCGGCGACGAAACGGCCCAGACTGTCTTCGACATAGGATGCAACTTCGACTTTCGGGTCGAAACTCCACCAAAGCAGCGAACCTTGCCAGTGCGATGCCATCAGCAGGCCGATATCCAACGGCGTGTTGGCCACCGAAGCAAAGCAAGAGTCGAGGATGTCGCACAGGGATGCCTTCCACGATGCCCCGCGCGCGCGAAGCACGGGATCGCGCAGATCTTCACGCAGGACGAGCAGGCCCTCGGCATAGGATTCAATGCCGCCATAGTCTCGCGATAGCGCCACCAGCAACCCGATCGCGCCAGCAGGGGTTCTCTGTATCGCATCGGCAAGCTTCGTCGTCTTCTCATCCAGCCTATCCCATGCCTGCAGCAAGGTTCTTTGCCGGAGCGTAGCCTTGTTCTTGAAACGCTGCACCAGGGTCGAGCCGGAAAGTCCGCAAGCCTTGGACAGCCGTTCGAATGTGAGGCTCTCCGGGCCATGCGCGTGGATCAGCCGGTTCGCCGCTTCGAGCACGTCTTCGTCGGACTGGGTTTTTGGCCGGGGCATCTTGACATCCATTTATAACCGAATGATCATTTATATATTATGGCACCGGCAGAGACCTGCACCTCCTGGTCGAATCGAGCTTTGGGAGAGCCTAATGACGCTTCGTGGAAAAGTCGCTCTGGTCGCGGGCGCCACGCGTGGCGCCGGCCGAGGCATTGCAGTCGAACTGGGCGCTGCCGGCGCGACTGTTTACGTCACCGGCAGGTCGACGCGCGGGCATCCGTCCGAATATGCGCGTCCTGAAACCATCGAGGAAACGGCGGAACTGGTTTCGGCGCTTGGCGGCAAGGGCATTGCCGTGCAGGTCGATCATCTGATTTCGGAAGACGTGCGCAAATTGGTCGACCGAATCCGTGCGGAGCAGGGCCGTCTCGATATACTGGTCAACGACATCTGGGGCGGCGAAAAGCTGTTCGAATGGAACAAGCCGGTCTGGCAGCACAATCTCGAGAACGGCCTGCGCATGCTCAGGCTGGCAATCGACACGCACCTGATCACAGCTCACCACGCGCTGCCCTTGCTGATCGAGCGTCCGGGTGGGCTGCTTGTCGAGGTCACCGACGGCACCTCCGAGTATAATGCAGACCACTATCGGCTTTCCCCGTTCTATGACCTCGCCAAAGTGTCAGTGACCCGCATGGCCTGGGCCCATGCCCAGGATCTTGCCCCGCACGGTGCCACCTCGATTTCGCTGACACCCGGCTGGCTGCGTTCGGAAATGATGTTGGAAGCTTTTGGGGTGACGGAGGATAACTGGCGTGATGCGACAGCGAAGGTGCCGCATTTCATCATTTCGGAGACACCGCGCTTCGTCGGCCGCGCGGTGACGGCGCTGGCGACGGACGCCGATCTCTCACGCTGGAACGGGCAGTCGCTGTCCAGCGGCGGGCTGGCGCGGGTTTATGGCTTTACCGATCTCGACGGCTCGCGGCCCGACGCGTGGCGCTACGTTCCCGAGGTTCAGGACGCCGGCAAACCTGCCGATGCGACGGGGTACCGTTAGACCGCTCGAACGCTGGGAGCCGGCAATAGTTTCGGTTTCAGGCCGCGCGGCCGTCGAAGTCGAAAATCGACACAGCGTCCAGATCGAGATCGTCTATGCAATGGATGTTGACGTAGGCGCTTCGTTCGCTCCCTTCGCTGACATCCTCGGCGAAGGGATGGATGCCGCAGGTCCGGCAGAACCGGTGGGCGATGACATGGTTGCCGAAAGTGTACCGGCCAAGATCGTCACCCCAGGCAAGCACCCGCAATGCCGCATGCGGCACGGCCCATAGCAGTGCGCCCTTGCGCGAGCAGATCGAGCAATTGCATCGCACGGCTCCGGTCAGATCGCCTTCGACCTCGAAGGCGATCTGACCGCAGTGGCAGCTGCCTTTGTAGAGCATCAGGTCTCCTCCTTCTTTCGACAGGGTGCAAATGTGCTTGTGCCGGGTTATGTCTCTGCAGGTCACGCACCAGTCGTTGCCTGTAAGACGTTGCAGGCGTCCGGAGTCCGACACCGAAAATGCAATCTGCCCGCGACCGCCTCGAAGTCGTCCTTTCGCGTCTCGCCGTCCGCGCGGACAATGAAAGCGTATTCGTAAAACTCTATCCGGAAGCCGGGCGGGCAGCAGCCGATGCCGCCGATATCAGGCGCAAGGCCGGCGTGACGCTCGGACCGCTCGACGGAGCGATCGTGTCGATCAAGGATCTGTTCGACGTCGCCGGCGAGCCGACCACAGCCGGTTCGTTGTTGCTCGGCACCGCGGCGCCGGCGCTGCGGGATGCCGTCATCGTTCGACGATTACGGCAGGCGGGTGCCGTCATCTTCGGCAAGACCAACATGACCGAATTTGCCTTCACCGCGATCGGCGTCAATCCGCATTACGGCACGCCTGGCAATGCGACCGACACCAGCCGGATTGCGGGCGGCTCGTCCTCAGGCGCCGGCGTTTCGGTCGGCGAAGGCACGAGCGAGATCTCGATCGGTTCCGACACCGGCGGCTCGGTCCGCATTCCGGCGTCGCTGAACGGTGTCGTCGGCTTCAAGCCGACCGCACGGCGTGTGCCACGCGATGGCGTTTTCCCGCTGTCCAACACGCTCGACTCCATCGGCCCACTCGCGCGCACCGTTGCCGAATGTGCCGCAGCCGACGCGGTGATGGCGGGCGAGGAGCCTGTGGCACTGGTTCCGCTTCCGCTGGACGGCCTGCGCATCGGCGTTCCACGCGGCGTGCTCTTCGAGGATATGGAAGAAGAGGTCGCGGCGGCGTTCGACCGATGTGTTGGCAAGGTAGAGCTTGCGGGTGCGCGTCTCGCCGATCTGTCCATCGATGACCTCCTTGCCGATTTGCGCGCGGTAACCAAGCGGGCCTCGATCGCGGCAATGGAGGGCGCCGAGGTCCATGCAGATTGGCTGGCGGCAGGTGCGACGACACCGGTCGATCCGCGGGTGAGCGAGCCGCTGTCGCGCGCTGCCGCCGTTCCGGCCACAGCCTATATAAGGGCAATCCGCCGCCGCACGGCGCTTGTCGCCGCCATGGACGAGCGGCTGGCGTCGATCGATGTGCTGGCCCTGCCGACCACGCCGGTCACCGCCCCGACCATCGTGTCGATGACCAGCGACGAAGTTCTATGTGAACGTACGGAAGGCCTTCTGCTGCGCAACACGCAAGTCGCAAACCAGTTCGATCTCTGCGCGATCTCGCTGCCGATGCCGGGAATGGCGCGCCCGGCCGGGCTGATGCTGGTGGCGCGCAACGGCCACGACCCCCGTCTGCTGCGCATTGCGGCTGCGGTCGAGGCATTGCTTGGCCGTTGAAGACGTGAACGTCAGTGTGACGAACAATGGCCGCGTTCGCTGTCCCTGGACGCTCGTTCGATACCGGTCGCGACCAGCCATGGCAGAGTGTATCGCTTGCCGTTGAGGGTCTGGGTCCGGTTCTCGATCGAGCCGAAAACCACGACCTTGCCGGCGTAGAGCTTGTCCGAGAGATCGAGCGCCTTGTCCTCCCGCGGCAATTCATCGATGTCGATCGACACGCCCTTGATGATCTTACCCGTGGCAAGATCGAGCGCGCTGTTCGATGGAGAGGGCGCCATCACGCAGCGCAAGCCGTTGTCGCAATAGACATAACTGCTCTCCGCCACAGCGAGCGAGGGCAGGACGCAGATCGAAAAGATGGCAGCAAGCAGCGCCATGCGGCGAAGAACGAGCATGGGTCCAGCGTCGTGGAGAAATAGGGCGAAACGGCGGTGACGCTACGCGTCGGCCGGAAACCGCCGCCGGTAGTGCTCGACCACTTCGGGATTGCGCAGGTTGACCGGCAATTTGTTGGCCAGCACCAGCAAGGTTTCATCAGCCGACCCGACGCCCATGCGCATCATCGACTGCTCGGTGATCCCTGCCATATGCGGGGTGACGATGACATTGTCGAAGCCGAAATAGGGATGATTGGAAGGCAGCGGCTGCGTCGCGAAGACGTCGAGCGCGGCACCGCCGATACGGCCCTTGTGCAGCGCTTCGATCAGCGCGTCGTCGTCGATCACCGGCCCGCGCGAAATATTGATCAGCAGCGCATGTGGCTTCATGCGGGCGATGCGCTCGCGGTTGATCAGGCCGCGCGTCTCCGGTGTCAGCGGGCAGCACAGAACGATGATGTCGCTCTGCTCGACCAGCGCGTCGATCGACAGAAAGCCGACCCTGTCCAGCGCCGGCCCCATGCTGCGCGTCGTCGCCACCACGTTCAGGTCGAAACCATGCGCCGCGATATGGCCGACTGCCTGTCCGATGGCGCCGAAGCCGACAATGCCGATCGTCTTGCCGGCGAGCTCGCTGGCGAGAGTGGTGTGGTCGCGGCCGGCCAGCCAGCCCTTCGCCCGCAAGTCGCGGTCCACCATGCGGAAACGCCGAAGCAGCGCCAGGGCCGCGAACATCACGTATTCGGCGACCGACCGCGCATTGACTGCCGGCACGTTGGCGACCAGCACGCCGGCTGCAGTGGCCGCTTCCATGGGGACCACGTCGAGCCCAGCACCATGGCGGATTGCGGCCCGGAGCTTCGTCGTGCCCTCGAAAAGCGCTGATGGCAGCGGAGCGCGAACGATGATGATATCGGCGTCCCTCGCCTCAGTCGCCAGCGTGTGCGCATCGAGGGCGGAGGCGACAACGAGTTCACCGGCACCGGTCAGCATGGCGGAGGCGCGCGGGTGCAGCGTGTGCGTCGACAGGATTCTAGGCATATCAGACCTGTTCGAGCGCTGGGCTTTGAGCTTCTTCGCGGCCTTCGATCAGGCCTTTCCAATAGCTCTCCGCGCCTTGCAAATGGGCGCTCATCAGCGCCTGGGCGAGGTTGCCGTCGCGGCGCAGCAGCGCCTCATAGATCTGGATGTGCTCCGCATGCGAGCGCACGCTGCGTTCGGGATCGTTGAAATAGATCGGCAGGCGTTGCTCGCCCATCATGTAGTAGACGCTGCATATGTTGTGAAAAACGCTGTTCTTGGTTGCTCGCACGATCTCAAGGTGAAACTCGCGGTCCTCCTTGGCGAGGCCTTCGCCCGCAGCAATGCGATCCTCCGAAGCCTTCAGGATTTCGCGCAGCCGCTCGAAATTTTCCTCGGTGGCACGCGAGCAGGCAAGCTCAGCGGCCTTGATTTCGTGGATCTTGCGCAACTCGACCGTCTCGTAGATCATAATCGGGTCGAGCGGCAGGCCGGCCCGCGCAAACAGTGCCATCGCCTCAACGCTGGGCTGCTTGGTGTCGATATAGATGCCGGATTTGGCCCGGCGCTCGACGATGCGCATGGCTTCGAGGATGGCCAGCGCCTCGCGGATCTGGCCACGGCTGACGGCGAAATGCTCCGCCAGTTCACGCTCAGACGGCGTTCGGCCCGTCGCCTTGTCGGAATGGGAGAACAGATAGGCGGCGAGTTCCGCGAGGAGGTTCTTTTCTTTCATGATCAGCCGCGTAGCGCGTGCGCCTCCAGGAACCGTTCCGAAAGGGTGAATCCCAGTCCGGGCTTCTCGGGGATCGCTATCATACCGTCCTTTGCTTCGACAGTCTCTTCGATAAGATCGTGGATCATCGGGTTGGCGCCGAGCGAATATTCGACGGTAAAGCTAGCCGGCGAGGCAGCGCAGACATGCAGCCCGGCAAAGAAGCAAGGGGCGCCGGCCCACAGATGCGGCGCGAAGCGCAAATTGAAGGCGCTGGCGATGGTGCCGATCTTCATCGCCTCGCTGATGCCGCCGCAGAAGGCGGGATCCGGCTGGAAAATATCGGCCGCTTTGAGCATGGCGAGGTCGCGGAACGCGTAGCGCGTCGCTTCGCTTTCGCCGGTGGCGATCGGGATGGAGCCGGACGCCCGCACTTCGGCCATCCCAGGCTTATCGTCGGCGATGACCGGCTCTTCGAACCAGGCCAGATCGAGATCGCCGGCAAGATGGATGAAGCGCTTGGCCTCCGCCACAGTGTAGGTGCCATGCGCATCGACCATCAGGTCGACTTCGGGGCCGAGCGCCTGTCTGGCGGCGCGGACGCGGGCGGCGGAATTGTGCGGGGTGCCGTCCATCGCGCCGATCCGCATCTTCAGCGCCTTGAAGCCACCCTTGGCGATATAGGATTTCAACTGGTCGCCGATCGCCTCGGTGGACGCCCAGCCACCGGAAGCATAAGCCGGCATGCGTTCGAGCTTGCGGCCGCCGAGCAGCCGCCAGACCGGCACCCCCAGCGACTTGCCCAGAATATCCCACAATGCGATGTCGACGGCACTGATCGCCGCGACACTGATGCCGCGCCGCGCCAGTTGCGGCATGGCGTGGCCGTTTTGCGCGGCGCTGTCGTGGCGCACGCCATTGTAGAGCATCTCCCAGATCACCCCGATGTCAGCCGGATCGCAGCCAATCAGCTGCGGGCCGACCTCGTGGTTCAGCATGTGGACGAGGGCGCCATAGCTGCCGGTGCTGCCGGCGGCATTCTTGCCTTCACCCCAGCCGACCAGCCCATCGTCGGTCTCGATGCGCAGGATGGCGGCGTCGAACGTCGTCACCTGACCGAAGTCGCTGCGGTGCTGCTTCGCGGCTTCGATCGGTACGCGGACCCACCAGGCTTGGACCGTCTTGATGCGCATGTTCATCCTCTGCCTTGCCGCCGTTAGGGGCCGCCGTCAGGGCGGAAAGGCTCATTTCCAGACGATCGATTACTTGATCAGCGGCAGCAGCGTTTCAGCGTTGATGCGCATCTGGTCGGTGTAGAATTTCTCCGTGAGCACACTGGAACCGTGGTCTTGGATGAACTTGAGCTGCTCCGGCGAGATATCGACGGGATTGCGTTCGACCATGTCGGGATAGGGAGCGGCCGGCGTGCGGTCGACAGGGGCGACGAATTCGTTGGTCAGAGCGCCGTCGTAACCGACTTCCTTCAGCGTGCCGACGATCTTCGGCCAGTCGATCTGTCCAAGACCGGCGGCGAAGCGGTTGTTGTCGGCGACGTGGAAGTCGAACAGGCGCTTGCCGACCTGCCGGATGGCGTCATAGACGTTAAATTCTTCCATGTGGATGTGGTAAGCGTCGAGGCAGACACCGCATTCGGGGCTGACCGCATCGGCCAGCGCCAGCGCCTGAGCGCCACGGTTAAATAGATAGGTCTCGAAGCGGTTGAGCGGCTCGACCGCGATCTTGACGCCGACCTTCTTGGCATGGGTGAAGCACTCCCTGGTGGCGTCGACCACCCATTTCCATTCTTCTTCTTCGGTGCCGTCCGGCACCACCTTGCCGACGGTCGCGGGAACGAGCGTGATGATCTCGCCATTGAGCTCGCTGACCATGGTCAGCACGTCCTTGACGTACTGCACGGAGCGCTCGCGCTGGCCCTGGTCCTTGGCGGCGAGGTTGCGCTCGCCCAGCATCAACGTCACCGCCCCCCAGCAGCGGATGCCGTGCTCCTTCAGGAGCGCACGCGTCTCGTTGGTCTTGTATTGCTCGGGCTCGCCGGAAATCTCGATCGACTCATAGCCGAATTTCTTGATGCGCTTGAGCGTCGTCTCCAATGGCTCCGCCCGCATCCAGTTGTGCGTCGAAAGATGCATGGTCTGTCCTTCCCAGAATTCGCCTGTAACAGCTCGCCTGCAACGCACCCATCGGAGCGCGCAGCACGATTCCTCCCCAAGGCGCTCCAGCGTTCTTCGTAAACTGGTTCGACCAATTGGGCCTGAAGCGAGGTCTACAGCAATTTGATCTGAACGGCAAGAAGCGCAGGATTACCGCTCTGATTGCCTGGCTTACCTCGTTGATTCCATTGCAATATGTCGCGCAACTCGGTATAGTTGCAGGCTTCGGATGGCAAGCAAGGTGGCTTGACGAGATTTCGACATTTGGTAATACCAGAATAGCGGTGCGTAACGCACTGTGCGAAAAGACCAAAGAGGCTGGCCCTGCTTTCAATCGGCGCTATGCTTGGTCGTGGAAAAATTAGGGAGGATGCCGATGCCGTCGACGATGAAGGGGCCTGGGCTGTTTCTGGCGCAGTTCGCGGGCGATGCCGCGCCGTTCAACTCGCTGCCGTCGATCACCAGATGGGCGGCCGGCCTGGGCTACAAGGGCGTGCAGATCCCGACCTGGGACAGCCGGCTGTTCGACCTCGAGAAAGCGGCGTCTTCCCAGGCGTATTGCGACGAGGTGAAGGGCATCTGCACCGAGGCCGGCGTCGAGATCACCGAGCTGTCGACGCACCTGCAGGGGCAGTTGGTGGCGGTGCATCCGGCCTATGACGCGCAGTTCGACGGTTTCGCGCCGCCAGCGGTGCACAACAATCCTAAAGCCAGGCAGCAATGGGCGGTCGAACAGATGAAATTCGGTGCCCGGGCCTCGAAGAATCTTGGGCTCAAGGCGTCGGTGTCGTTTTGCGGAGCGTTGGCCTTTCCCTACCTTTATCCGTGGCCGCAACGGCCGGCGGGATTGATCGAGGAAGCATTTTCCGAACTCGGCAAACGCTGGAAGCCGATCCTCGATGTCTATGAGGACAATGGCGTCGACCTTGGCTACGAGATCCATCCGGGCGAAGACGTGTTCGACGGCGCGACGTTCGAGATGTTCCTCGACGCGGTGGGCGGCCACAAGCGCTGCAACATCAATTACGACCCGTCGCATTTCCTGCTGCAGCAGCTCGACTACCTCGAATTCATCGACATCTATCACGAGCGGATCAAGGCGTTCCACGTCAAGGATGCCGAGTTCAATCCGACCGGCCGGCAAGGCGTCTACTCCGGCTATCAGAGCTGGACAAACCGGGCCGGGCGTTTCCGCTCGCTCGGCGACGGGCAGGTGGATTTCGGCGGCATCTTCTCCAAGCTTGCTCAATATGACTATGATTCATGGGCGGTGCTGGAATGGGAGTGCTGCCTGAAGCATCCGGAGGACGGCGCGGCCGAAGGCGCGCCCTTCATCGAGCACCACATCATCCGGGTGACGGAAAAGGCCTTCGACGATTTCGCCGGCGGCGCGACCGACAAAAAGGTGCTGCGCGCCATGATGGGAATCTAGCACGGCTGTCCCTCCCCCTCGAGGGGAGGGTCGATCCGCGTAGCGGATCGGGGTGGGGTCGCTGGGCGTAGAGCTCGGCATGAACCGACCCCTCCCGGCCCTTCGGGCCACCCTCCCCTCAAGGGGGAGGGGTATCTCAGACGACGAGGGAGAAAATCATGGTCGGCGCATCGAAGTCGGAAACGGGAGGCGGCCCGATCCGCTACGGCATGGTCGGCGGCGGGCAAGGCGCCTTCATCGGTGCCGTGCACCGGATCGCGGCGCGCATGGACAATGAGTTCGTGCTGGTGGCAGGTGCCTTATCGTCGGATCCGGCACGTGCGAAAGCGTCCGCCGCGGAACTCGGGCTCGATCCCACGCGCAGCTACGGCTCTTTCGCTGAGATGGCCAAGGCCGAGGCCAAGCGACCGGACGGCATCGAAGCGGTAGCCATCGTCACACCCAACAATGTGCACGTGCCGGCGGCGAAGGCATTTCTCGAAGCCGGCATTCACGTCATTTGCGACAAGCCGCTGGCGACGACGTTGGCGGAAGCGAAGAAGCTGGCGGCACTGGTTGAAAAGACCGGCAAGGTCTTTGTGCTCACCCACAACTACACCGCCTATCCGATGATACGGCAGGCGCGCGAGATGGTGGCCAAGGGGCAGCTCGGCGACATCCGGATCGTGCAGTCGGAATATCCGCAAGACTGGCTGACCGAAGATCTCGCCGCCACCGGCCAGAAGCAGGCGTCCTGGCGCTCCGACCCCAAGCAGGCCGGCGCTGGCGGTGCGCTGGGCGACATCGGCACGCATGCCTACAATCTCGCGCGCTTCGTCTGCGGGCTGGAGCTTGATTCGCTATCGGCAGATCTCGATGCCTTCGTGCCGGGGCGGCAGCTCGACGACAATGTCAACGTGATGCTGCGCTTCAAGCCGGTCGGCAAGTCGCACCCGGCCAAGGGCATGATCTGGGCGAGCCAGGTGGCGCCCGGCCACGAGAACGGGCTGAAGCTGCGCATCTATGGGTCGAAGGGCGGGCTTGAATGGGTGCAGGCCGATCCGAACTATCTCTGGTACACGCCGTTCGGCCAGCCGAAGCAGTTGATCACCCGAAATGGCGCCGGCGCGCTGCCCGTCGCCGGGCGCGTCAGCCGGGTTCCGTCAGGCCATCCGGAAGGCTATCTCGAAGGCTTCGCCAACATCTACCAGGAGGCCGCCCGCGCCATCCGAGCGGCGCGCCGCAAAGGCGGCAAGCCGGCTAAGGATGTCGTCTTCCCGACCATACAGGATGGCGTCGAAGGCATGGCCTTCATCGAGGCCTGCGTGAAGTCGTCGAAGAAGAATGGAGCCTGGACGAAGCTTTAATCGCTGCGCCCGGTTAACGGGAAGCCCCCTCACCCGGATTGCCAGCCGAATTGCAAGGGCAATTCGGGGCAATCCGACCTCTCCCCGAGGGGAGAGGAGATCGCCGGCGCTGGCGTCTGCCTCTTCTCCCCAGCGGGGAGAAGGTGGCCGCGAAGCGGCCGGATGAGGGGGCTTGTGGCGAAGTCGGCGGAGGAGCCAGCCGGCTGTCAAAGGGGAGGGAGCGTCGATGAAAATCGGCATGTGCATGTTTTTGTGGACGACGGCCGTATCGAAGAAACACGAGTCATTGCTCAGAGATATCAAGGCGACCGGCTTTGATGGTGTCGAGATTCCGGTCTTTTCCGGCACGCCCGACGACTACACAAAACTTGGCGCGCTGCTCGACCGCATCGGACTGGAGCGCACCGCGGTTTCGGCAATGGGCGATCCGGCGATGAATCTGATCTCGGCCGATGGCGGAACGCGCAAGGCCGGCATCGATTATATGAGATGGGCGATCGACTGCTCCGCTGCGCTCGGCGCCAGCACGCTGAGCGGCCCGCTGCATTCGACACTCGGCGCCTTTTCCGGCAGTGGGCCGACGGCGGCGGAGAAGAAGCGCTCCGTTGCCTCGCAACGCGCCATCGGCGACCATGCCGGCAACAAGAACGTCACCATCGGGCTGGAAGCACTCAACCGCTTCGAATGCTATCTGCTCAACACGATGGACGACTTGTCGGAGCATGTCGACGCAATCGACCGGCCGCACATCAAGGCGATGTACGACACCTTCCACGCCAATATCGAGGAAGCCGACCCGATCGGCGCCTATACGCGCAACCGCAGGAATATCGTCCATATCCATATTTCGGAGAACGATCGCGGCGTGCCTGGGCGCGGCCACATTCCGTGGAAGGAGACGTTTTCGGCCATCCGCAAGAGCGGCTATGACGACTGGCTGACGATCGAGGCCTTCGGCCGCTCGCTCAGAGATTTGGCGGCGGCAACCAAGGTCTGGCGCGACTTTTCGGAAAGTCCGGAAGCCGTCTATCGCGACGGCTACAAGCACATCAAGAGCGGCTGGAAGAGGGCTGGTGCTTAGCACGCAGCTAAGCCTTCCTCTCAGGCGACCCGAGCTGCCGGCGGCAGGCCGGCGGGCGCTCGCTCGCGCCGCTCCTCGTTGCCGTTTCCGACCGATCCCATCAGTTTGCGGCGGAGAAAACTGGAAATGTTGTCGAAGATAAAGACGACAACCAGGATCAACAGAACCATATAGAAAACATTGGCCCAATTGGTGTTGGTGCGCATGGCCTCCCACAATTTCAGGCCGATGCCGCCGGCGCCGACAGCGCCTATGATCGTCGCTGACCGCGTGTTCGATTCCCAGAAATAGAGGGATTGGCTAAGGAATACCGGCAGAACCTGGGGCAGCACGCCATAGCGCTGCACCATTGCCGGCGTGGCGCCAACCGAGCGGATGCCCTCGCGCTGCTTGTCGTCGATGTTTTCCAGCGCCTCGGAATAGAGCTTGCCCAGGGTTCCGGTGTCGGTGAAGAAGATCGCCGACATGCCGGCCAGCGGCCCCGGACCGAAGCCACGCGTGAAGAACAGCGCCCAGATCAGCATGTCGACCGAGCGCAGGAAATCGAAGAAGCGTTTTGTTGCCTGGTTGGCAATCCGGCTCGGCGTGACGTTGCGCGCAGCCAGGAAGGCGAGCGGAAAGGCGACGATCGATGCCAGCACCGTGCCGACGAAAGCCATGACGACGGTCTGCAAAAGCTTCAGCCAGACGTCGCCGTGCTGCCACTCGGCGTTGTTGAGGATGTTGTCCCAGGCGAGCGCCGCGTTTGATCGCGACGGATCGATGCGTGCTCCGGAGATAATCAGTGAAGCGACCTCGCCGAACGGCTTTCCCCAGAATGGCGAGTTCGTGTCGAACACGAAATTGGCCCAGCCGAAGAAACGCCTCCAGGCAACGACTTCGTCGTTTTGGACTTCAGCGCGACCGAGAAATCCGAACGAGACATAGGCTGTCGAGCCTGGCCTGCGCTGCTCGATCCAGTCAGGCAGCGGTGTGCGCGGCGTCACAGAGCTGTCCTTGGCAATGTCGAAAATGACGCTTTCGGCGCCGCGCGTCACGGTGACAAGGTCTGGCGCGATGGCGATCTGACCATTGCCAAGAGTGACAGTCGCGGCCACGACGGCGTTTTCGCGCACCGTTTCAGGCACAGCCGGAGCGGATTGGCCTGACGGGACGGCTGGATTCTCGGCGGTCGGCGCGCCAGGCGCCATAAACGAATCCTGCGACGACTTGCCGGTCGCGCTCGCCGGTGCTGGCGCTGCGTCGACCCGCCGCTCGATCACCGCCATCTGCTTGGCCACCCAGTCGGGATTTGGATTGGATCCCAGCTTGGAAAAGCGGGAGTAGTCGATCGTCAGATGGTTGTCTTTGAATTCGATGTCAGGCCGGATTTCGTAAGACACCCAGTCGGCGAGATACGCGCCGGCAAGGTTCCAGTTCGCTTTTTCGAGAACGGTGACGATCGAGAAGAACCACGCGCAATAGAATGTGTAGAGGATGCAGAGAACGATACCGAGCGGGGTGGCGTAGCGCTTCCATAGGGATCGCCGGAACGCATTCGGATGGCGAGTGGCGATGTCGTTGATGGCGTCGGCGTTCATCGCATTACTCTCCGCGCCCGTATGCGAACGCTTGCCGGCCGACAAGACGATGTCTCAGCCACGCCGAAAACTGATCGACGGCGACAATCGTGCAGAACAGCAGGAAGACGATGGCGATGGTCTTGGCCTCATGGCCCCGGCTGATCGAAAGACGCAGGGATTCGCCGATGCCGCCGGCGCCGACGGCGCCGAGAATGGTCGAAGCGCGCACATTGATCTCGAAGCGGAGCAGGAAATAGCTCATGAAGTTGGGCAGAACCTGAGGCACGATGCCGAACCACACGCGTTCGACCCAGTTGGCGCCAACGGCTCGCAAACCTTCTTCAGGCTTCATGTCGGCATTCTCGACCACTTCGAAGAACATTTTTCCGAGTGCGCCGACGGTGTGGATGCTGACCGCGAGGATCGCCGGAATGGGTCCTAGCGAGAAGACCGCCAGAAAGAAGCCGGCGATGACGATTTCCGGAAAGGCGCGGACAATTTCAAGGAAGCGGCGCGTGGTGAAACGGAGCCAGCGGCTGGCCGTGATATTGCCCGCAGCCAGGAAGCAGAGCAGGAAACCGAATGTGGAGCCCACCAGCGTCGAAAACAGGGCAATGTTCAGCGTCTCGATCATCCGGTAGAAGTATTCCGGAACGTAGATGCTTTGGGTCAGGTAGACCCGGCCTTCGGGGTAGTCGAACTTGAGGCTGCCATCGTCGTAGGGGGACGGCAGGTCGAACAGCGCGCGCACCGGATCGAACCAGTCGCGCGGCTTCAATTCCGTGAAAAAGTCGGCGATATATGGAAGGCGGTCGAAGACCTTTCCGGCGTTGGTTTCGTTGGCGAACCAGAGCGAGCCAGAGAGCGCGAGAAACAGGAAAACCAGGCCTCCGATCGTGTAAAGGCGCCGGCGGGCGGCGAGGTCGCGCCAGTGCCGCTCGACAGTGGCTCCCTCCGGTGAAAGCGCAGGCGCACGGTAAACGTCGGTCGCACTCATTTATCGATCCCTGGCCCATGATGCGGCAACGCCGCCGGCGGCACATGGCCCCGGCGGCGTTGTGGCAGTTTACTTACGAGCCGATCTTCGCCTTACGGGCGTCGATGATTGCCTGATAGAATTCCGGGGTGACCGGCGAATAGCCCTTGAAGTCGCCGCCCTGTATCGCCGAGAAACAGGCTGGATCGGTTTCCGGAAGCTTGGTCAGGAAATCGGTGACCTTCTGTTTGGCGCCGGCATCGATCGACGCACGCAGCACCAGCGGGCCGTTCGGGATCATCGGCGACTGCCACAATTCGACAAGATCGTCCATCTTGAGGACGCCCTTGTCGACCATCTTGCGCAGATTGCCCGAGCTGTAGCCGTCCTTGAAGTCGCCGACGCCGGAAGCCCAGGTGGTGCCGGCATCGAAGGTGCCCTTCAGGACCTCGAGGACGAGCTGTTCATGGCCGCCACCAAAACCGGTCGACGCGAAGTAGCTCTTCACATCCATGCCGATGTCCTTGGGCAGTGAAGTGACCGGGATCAGGTAACCCGAAGTCGAATCGGGATCGGCGAAACCGAGTTTCTTGCCCTTCATGTCGGCGAGCGTCTTGATGCCGGAATCGGCACGGGCGACCATGACCGAATGATAGCCGGTCGAACCGTCGGTCTGGACCGTCGTCAGGATAGGCTCAACCGCGTCCTTGTTTTCGAGATAGATCTTGGCATAGGCGGAAGCGCCGAGCTCGGCATAGTCAAGCGTGCCGCCGAGCAGGCCCTGGATGACGCCGTCGTAGTCGGCGGCCGGGAACAGCGAGACTTTCTCGACGCCCAGCACTTCCTTGATGTGGTCGGCGAAGCACTGGTAGTTGCGCAGACGGTCGGCTTCGTTCTCGCCGCCCAGAATGCCGACGCGGAATTCCTTCAGGTCCTGTGCCTGAACCGCGCCCATCGCCATGGCGATGATGGAAACAGCACCGAAAAGCATCTTTCTAAACATGTCGCGTCTCTCCTGTTGGTTCCGGCATCGCGCCGGTAGCGTTCGAATTTTGACAGCGCCCTTGACGCGGGCTGGCGATCCAGGCGCTCTTTTGTTTGTCCGTGGTCTTTTCCGGATACCGGTATCCACTTGTCGGGATCATGGAACTAGTAGCCGGGAAATGCGGGCTCGAGCGGTCCGGCGGATGCGGCGATTTTTTGCTTGATGGTCACGCTGGTCGAGGTGATGGCCTCGGAGATCTCGCCGCCATTGCTGTCGGCGCCGTAGACCATGCGCACGGCTTCGCGGTTGAGGTCTTCGGGTGGGCCGTCGAACACGACCTTGCCGGCGGCCATGCCGATGATGCGGTTGCAATAGGTGCGCGCGGTATCCAGCGTGTGCAGATTGGTGACGACGGTGATGCCCTCGCGCAGATTGATGTCCTGCAGCGAATCCATAACCACCTTGGCGTTGAGCGGGTCGAGCGAGGCGATCGGCTCGTCAGCAAGGATCACCTTCGGCTGCTGCATCATGGCACGGGCAATCGCAACGCGCTGCTGCTGGCCGCCGGACAAGGTGCCGGCCGGCTGCAGCGCCGTGCGGGCAATGTCGAGACGCTCGAGCGCCGCGATCGCCTCGGCCCGTTCCTCGCGAGAAAAGACACCGAGCAGATTGACAACGGTCGAGCGGTGATTGAGCCGGCCGAGCAAGACGTTGGTCAGCACGTCGAGACGCGGCACCAGGTTGAACTGCTGGAAGATCATGGCGCAGTCGCGCTGCCAGCGCCTGAGCAGCGAGCCGCGCAGGCTGGAGACTTCGGCGCCGTCAAAGAAAATCGACCCTTGGCTGGGATCGATGAGGCGGTTGATCATGCGCAAAAGGGTCGACTTGCCGGCACCGGAACGGCCGATGATGCCGACCATCTGACCATGCGGGATCGAGATATCGACATTGCTGACGGCGGTGTTCTTGCCAAACCGGCGGGTGACGCCGCGGATTTCGAGCGTGGCTGAGGTTGTTGACATAGGCAAGTTCCAGTCCAGTCGCGTTTCGAAGGTCTGTTAACCTTCGCTAGCGCAGCCGCATGAACCTGCGGTGTCGGATTGATGTCAGTTTTGTTACTGCCCACAGGCAGAGACGTCGCGCCGTCAGCCCAGGACAAGAAGCTCCTCGAAATGCTTCATGTCCTTGAAGCTGCAAAATGCCGGAGGCCGCAGCTCGATCACCGGAGCCTGAAGGGCGAGCAGCGAGAGGTAGTCATCGAATAGCTGTTGCCATTGCGAGGCCCTTTCGTCGTCGAGGCGCCGGATCTGGTAGGCGAAAGTTATGTGGAAAGTATAGCTGTCGTGATCGGGATGCCGGTATCCGAACGGCACCGACAGGGCATCGCGCCACGCGCGCATGATGCGCTCGTCCTGGTCCGACACGCCGGTAACGGTAAGCCCGGTCGGCACGACATCGACAACCCTGACTTTGAACGCGCCATGGTCCCCGACGCCATTCAGGCGCTCCAGATAGAGCCGGGTCATGTCGTCGATGCTTGTGTCGAGGGGCACATCCTCAGGCCAGTAGGGAAGCCGGCGGCGATATTCGATGATGCCCTGGAACAGCGTCATATGCAGGCTGGAGATCGGCGTGAAGGCCAGCCTGTCGGCATCGGGCATAAGGCGCATCCGCTCACGCACTTCGATGACCGCCGTTTCGGAAGCTGAGCCGCTGACGAGATGGCAGACGACCGTGTTGCCGGGCTCGGTCAGGAAATTGCCTGACGTGTCGTAGCGCGTGCCGAGATGCACGGGAGGGTTCGGGTTCGAGCCGGCAAAGAATCCGGCGAGCGAAGGTTTGATGGGCATGGCGATCTCCAGGGAAAGACCGCCTTTGTCCGAGTCATGTGTCAGAGGTGTGAAACGGGCGTGGTCGCCCGCTTCGGTCAGCCGTATTTTTCCAGAAAGCCTTCTGCCGAAAGCGCGCGGAAATCGTCGAGCGCGGCGCGCAGGCGGGCATGGTCCCAGTCCCACCAGGCAAGTGCCTGATAGCGTTCCGCCGTGCGGCGGTCGAAGCGGTCGCGGATCGGTTTCGCCGGCACGCCGCCGACGATGGTGTAGGGCGCGACGTCCTTCGACACCACGGCGCCGGCGCCGACCGCCGCGCCATCGCCGACGGTGACGCCGGGCAGGATGGTCGAGCCGTGGCCAAGCCAAGTGTCGTGGCCGATGGTGACGCGCTTGGCGCGACGTTGGGCGAAGAATTCGCTCTCGTGCTCGGCGTCATCCCAATAGTCCGAAGCACGGTAGGTGAAATGATGCAGCGTCGGCCGCCATGTCGGGTGGTTGGTGGCGTTGATGCGCACATTGGCGGCAATGTTGGCAAATTTGCCGATCGTCGCGCACCAGACGCCGCAGTCCTGCATCATGTAGGAATAGTCGCCAATTGTGCTCTCGGAAACCCGGCAGCGGTCGGCGATCTCGGTCCAGCGGCCGAGCGTCGAGTTCTCGACTTCGGCCGTCTCGTGGACAAGCGGCGCTTCCGACAGTTTTCTGGTCATGCGGCGATTTTCCCGGGGGCAAAAGCGGTCACGTCGATGACGCGGTCGGCGACCGCCTCGCGCACGTCGTGGTCATGGAAGATGCCAAGCAGGGCGACGCCGGCCGCCTTCTTGGCCGCGATCAGCGCAATCACCACGTCGCGGTTCCTGGCATCGAGCGAAGCGGTCGGCTCGTCGAGCAGCAGGATCGGGTGCTCGGTGATGAAGCCGCGCGCGATGTTGACGCGCTGCTGCTCGCCGCCTGAAAAGGTCGCCGGCGGCAGCATCCAGAGTTTTTCGGGCAGGTTGAGCTGCGCCAGCAAGGCGCGCGCCTTATTGCGCGCGACCTCACGGTCCGCGCCGCGCTCGACCAGCGGTTCGGCGACGACATCGAGGGCGGAGACGCGCGGCACGGTGCGCAGGAATTGGCTGACATAGCCGATCGTGAGCCGGCGCACGGCAAGCACGGTGCGCGGGCTGGCCGTTGCGAGATCGATGAGCCCATCCTCGTGCTGGACGATGATCTGGCCTGCGTCGACGGCGTAGTTGCCGTAGAGCATCTTCAGGATCGAGCTCTTGCCGGCGCCAGAGGGGCCGCCGAGCACTGCACATTCACCGCTCCTGATCGAGAGCGAGACGCCGGCGACGACAGGCAGTTTGATGCCGTCGCGCAGATGCATGGTGAAGCTCTTGGCGACATCGGAGACGACGAGAGGGGTTGCCATCAGAAGGTGCTCCAAGCGTCGTTCGTTGGCGGGACAGCACCCCCCTCTGGCCTGCCGGCCATCTCCCCCTCAAGGGGGGAGATCGGCTGTCGTATTCGGTTTCGCCATTCTCCTGCGTTGCAGAAGGGGCGAGGCATGAAAGCTGCTAATCTCCCCCCTTGAGGGGGAGATGGCCGGCAGGCCAGAGGGGGGTGACTTGGCGCCATCGTCAAACCTGCAAAATCGAGGAAACCAGCAATTGCGTATAAGGCGCGCGCGGATCGTCGAGCACGCGGTCGGTGAGGCCGCTTTCGACGACGCGGCCATCCTTCATCACCATCATGCGTTGCGATAAAAGCCGCGCCACCGCGAGGTCGTGGGTGACGACGATGGCCGCGAGGCCAAGATCGGTGACCAGCCCGCGCAACAAATCGAGCAGGCGTGCCTGCACCGAGACGTCGAGGCCGCCGGTCGGCTCGTCCATGAACACCAGCCGCGGCCCGGTGACCAGGTTGCGGGCGATCTGCAGGCGCTGGCGCATGCCGCCGGAGAAGGCGCGCGGCTCGTCGTCGATGCGGTCTTCGTCAATCTCGACGCGCGACAGCCAGTCGACTGCGGTGGCGCGAATTTTTCCATAATGGCGGTCGCCCACCGCCATCAGCCGCTCGCCGACATTGGCGCCGGCGGACACCGTCATGCGCAGTCCGTCGGCGGGGTTCTGGTGGACGAAGCCCCAGTCGGTGCGCATCAGGAAGCGGCGCTCGGCCTCGCTCATCCGGTAGAGCTCGCGAAACTGGCCGTCGCGCATGCGGTAGCTGGCGGTGCCGGAGCTCGGCAACAATCTGGTCGAGAGGCAGTTCAGCAGCGTCGTTTTGCCGGAACCGGATTCGCCGACCACCGCCAGCACCTCGCCCGGCCACAGGTCGAAGGTGACGTTCTCGCATCCGACGCGCGAGCCATAGAATTTGGAGAGCGCTGAAACGCGCAGCAGCGGCTCGTCGGTCATTGCGCCGGCTCCGTTTTTTCCAGGGCAAGAGGGGTTTCAGGCGCAAGGTGGCCGCGATGGCCTTGTTCGCGCCGCTTCTCGCAATGGTCGGTGTCGGAACACACGAACATGTGGCCGCCATGGTCGTCGAGGATGACCTCGTCGAGATAGACGTTCTCGGCCGCGCACAGCGCGCAGGGCTGGTCGAAGGTCTGCACCTCGAACGGATGGTCCTCGAAGTCGAGACTGACCACCTCGGTGAAGGGCGGCACTGCATAGATACGCTTTTCGCGGCCGGCGCCGAACAATTGCAAAGCCGGCGAACGGTGCATCTTCGGATTGTCGAATTTCGGCGTCGGCGAGGGATCCATCACATAGCGGCCCTCGACCTTGACCGGATAGGCGTAGGTGGTGGCGATGCGGCCGTGCCTGGCAATGTCCTCGTAGAGCTTCACATGCATGAGGCCGTATTCCTCCAGCGCATGCATCTTGCGCGTTTCGGTCTCGCGCGGCTCGAGGAAGCGCAGCGGCTCGGGGATCGGCACCTGAAAGACCAGCACCTGGCCTGATGTCAGCGGATGTTCTGGGATGCGGTGGCGGGTCTGGATGATGGTCGCCTTCGCCGTCTCGGTGGTGACGGCGACATTGGCGACCTTCTTGAAGAAGGCACGGATCGAAACCGCATTGGTGGTGTCGTCGGCGCCCTGGTCGATGACTTTCAGCACATCGTCCGGGCCGATGATCGAAGCGGTGACCTGGACGCCGCCAGTGCCCCAGCCATAGGGCATCGGCATTTCGCGTGAGGCAAACGGCACCTGGTAGCCGGGAATGGCGATGCCCTTGAGGATCGCCCGGCGGATCATCCTTTTGGTCTGCTCGTCGAGATAGGCGAAGTTGTAGGTGGCGATGTCGGTCATGGCGATCACATCCGCACTGTGCTATCGAATCGGCGTCCAAGACGCGGAAACAGGGGCGAAATCGGATGACCCAAACCGGTTGGATGTATCTCGGAATTCTCCTGCTGGTGTTCGCCTGCGTGGTTGCCTTTATCCTTCGAAGAATGGTTTTTCCCGCAGCCAGGGTAGGCGCGCACAGCGATAGCATTGGCCCCAGCGGCGGCTACAGCGGAGGGCATGGCGACCATTCGCACGACAGCGGTGGCGGTGATGGCGGGTCGGGCGACTAGGCTCATTCCGCGGCCTCCTTCTTTTCTTCCAGCATGTCGGCATTTTCGCGGGCATCGTGCTCGGCGCGCATGCGGCGCACCAGGTCGAGCTCGGCCTGGAAATCGACATAGTGCGGCAGCTTCAGATGCTCGACGAAGCCGGTCGCCTGGACATTGTCGGAATGCGAGATGACGAACTCCTCGTCCTGGGCTGCGGCGACGACATCTTCGCCGAATTCCGAAGCACGTAACGCCCGGTCGCACAGCGCCATGGCCATCGCCTTGCGCTCGCTCTGGCCGAAGACGAGGCCGTAGCCGCGGGTGAATTGCGGCGGCGCCTTGGCTGAGCCCTTGAATTGGTTGACCATCTGGCACTCGGTGACACGCACGAAGCCGAGCGGTACGGCGAAGGGCAGCTCCGGCACGTCGAGTTCCAGCTCGACCTCGCCGATGCGAACCTCGCCGACGAAGGGATGGTTGCGGGCATAGCCGCGCTGGGTGGAGTAGCCGAGCGCCAACAAAAAACCCTCGTCGCCGCGTGACAGCGCCTGCAGGCGGATGTCGCGCGCCATCGGAAATTCTAGCGGCTCGCGGGTGATGTCGCCGGGGACATGGTCCTGCGGCATGTCGCCGTCGGGCTCGATCAGGCCTTCGCGGGCGAGGATCGCGGAAACGCGCGGCATGGCTTCAGCCTCGCTCTCGCGCTTCAGCGGCTCGGCGACGTCGCCGCCCGCGGCAAGCTCGGGATCGAGCAGCCGGTGGGTATAGTCGAAGGTCGGGCCGAGCAGCTGGCCGCCGGGCAGATCTTTGTAGGTCGCCGACACACGCCGCTCGACCAGCATCGCGCCGGTGTCAATCGCCCGTGTGTAGCCGAAGCGCGGCAGCGTCGTGCGATAGGCGCGAACGAGGAAGATCGCCTCGATCATGTCGCCGCGCGCCTGGACGATGGCGAGCGCCGCCAACTCCCTGTCGTAGAGCGAGCCTTCGCTCATCACCCGGTCGACACCGAGCGCCAGTTGCTCGACGATCTGGTCGAGGCGCAGCGCCGGCACGGAACGGTCGCCGCGCCGGCGGTCGGCGAGCAAGGAGTGGGCGTTGGCGATGGCCGCTTCGCCGCCTTTTACCGCGACATACATATCACGCCTCCATCGTCTTGATGCGCGTCGTGCGCGGCAGACAGGCAACGCCGTCCGGGGTGGCGAGGACGATGTCGACGCCACGCGGAAAGCGTTGGTTGTTCTGCTTCCACTGTTCGACGAAATGGCGCGGCATCTGCGCCGGCGCGATGCTTGCAGTCTTTTCGATGCCGGGACCTTCGAGCAACAGAGGGGCACCTGAAACGAGATCGCCGACTTGCAGGATCAGCGTCGTGGAGCGGTCGGGATAATCCTGGGTGCCTTGTGAGAAGCCGTCGAGCGCCATCATTTCGGCCGGCGTGGCGATCAGCGCGAAATGCGCATCGGCCGGCGTGTTGGCCAGGGGCGCGCCGGTGTGGAAGCCGAGCCAGGATTTCACCGCTGCCGGGGCCTGCAAAACGGGGTCGAGCCACAGCGGCGTGTCGTTGTCGCACAGCGCCAGCGCAATGGCGCCCGCGGTGGCTGACAGCGGCGCCGGCGGGCGGGCAAAGACCGGCAGAGGCTGCAGGGTGCCCGGCCGCGCCATCGCATCCATCACGGCGCGGAACACCGTCTGGGCGTTGAACACCGGATCGGCAAAGCCGCCTTCGATCGCTTGCGTTACGATGTCCATCAGTCTTCTCCGCGTACCATGGTGAAGAAATCGACCTTCGTTGCCGCCGTCTCGGCGCGACGCCGTTCACGTGCGCTGGCCAGTGCGGCCTGCAGCGGCGCAATGAGTTTGGTCTCGACCTCACGGCGCAGGGCAGGGTCCTGCCAGAGCGCGTCGGCGATCGCCGCCAGTTTTGCTTTCTGCCTGTCACGGCCCAGCGCGTAGCAGTGGCCGACCTGTCCGGAGGCGAGCCGGACGGTAGCGCGGGTGACCGTCGCCTCGCCAACGTTGAACGGCGCGCCGCCGCCGCCGATGCGGCCGCGCACGGTGACCAAGCCGGTTTCGGGGCCGCGCAGGAGTTCCGCCTCAGAAGGCAGGCCGGCCTCGTTCCACAGACGGACGATATCGTCGCCGGTCGATTGCGCCAGCGTTGCCATAACGGCCTTGCGCTGAGCCTGATCGCGCGCTTCCTGTCCTCGCATGGTTAACATTCCCTTGCATCGAAAATTTGTCTATTGATATAGACAACTATACAAATTATACCTATTATCTAATGCGTGTCTATGACGGGTGCATGACACGGGCGAAAAAGATCGGGGCAAGACATGATCGGGCAGCCCGGCAGCATAGAGCGGCGCAGCGGCGTCTCGCTGTGGCGGCAGATCGCCGACCAGATCCTGCATTCGATCGCCGTCGGCGACTTTGCCGAGAATACCGCGCTGCCGCCGGAAGTCGCACTGGCCGAGCGCTATGGTGTCAACCGCCATACGGTGCGCAGCGCCATCGCAGCACTGGTGCAGGATGGCGTGCTCAGGGCCGAGCAGGGGCGCGGCACTTTCGTGCTTTCGCGCAAGCGGCTGTCCTATCCGATCGGCGCCCGCACCCGTTTTTCGGAGGGCTTGCAGGGGCAGGCGTCCGAGCGCCGCAGCGTGCTGCTCGAATCGGCGGTCGAGCCGGCCAGCCGGCGCGTCGCCGAAGGGCTGGGGCTTGCCAAGGGTTCGAATGTGATACGCCTTGAGACACGCGGCGAAGCCGATGGACAGCCGGTCTCGCGTGCCACCGGCTGGTTCGAGGCGGGACGCTTCGCCGGCATCGATGCTGCCATGGCTGAAACAGGATCGATCACCGCCTCGCTCCAGCGTTTCGGCATCAGTGACTATCTCAGGCAATCGACGGTGCTGTCGGCGCGCCATGCGGATGCCGCCGACCTTGCCGATCTCGATCTGCAGCCCGGCGCCATCGTGCTGGTCACGGTCGCCGTCAACGTCACGCCGGACGGCCAGCCGATCCAGTTCGCCGAAACGCGGTTTCCGGCTGAGCGCGTCGAGTTCAAACTGTCGGCGCTGTAGGTAGTGCCGGCCTTATACGAGACCGTGATTTATCTGACCCACGCCGATATCATACCAGCTCGGTCGCGCTTACATGTCAGCGGCTTGGCGTTTGAGGACCGCCTTCCCCCACTCCGTCTCGGCTTCGCCGAGCCACCTCTCCCCCCTCCGGAGGGAGAGGAAGGGAGCCCGCTGACGGCGAGAGAAGTAGGGAGTCTGGTTGAGGAGCGTTGGCTGCAATAGGCTCGCACCCTTCCTCTACCCCGTCGATCGGGGGAGAGGTGGCTCGGCGAAGCCGAGACGGAGTGGGGGTCGACCTGCGCGGGGCGTTGTCATTCGGGCCGGGTTCACCGCCTGCCGTGTTATGACCCGACCTCGATTACCGCCTTGATCAGGCCGGATTTCTCATGCGCCCAGCGGGCGAGGTCGCGCGGCGTCTCGCCAAGCGTCGTGCGATGGGTGACGAGCTTTGCCAGCGGCACAGCACCATCGCGGATCGAGGCGGCGACATGGTCGAAGTCGGCGCGCAGCGCGTTGCGGCTGCCGATCAACGTCATCTCGCGCTTGTGGAATTCGGGATCGGAAAAGACGATGTCGTCCTTGACGACGCTGACCAGGACCAGCGTCCCGCCATGGGCGACATGGGCGAAGGCCGACTGAACGGACTGGGTGTTGCCGGTGGCGTCGAAAACCACGTCAAAACCTTCGCCGCCGGTCGCCTCCCGCACCAGATCGGTCGCAGACGCCTGCGAACCGTCGAGGGTCGCGAAGCCGAGTTCGTTTGCGGCGAAACCCAGCCTCTCCGCGCTCATGTCGAGCAGCGTCACGTCGAGACCGGCGATGCGGGCAAACAGCGCCGTGCCGAGGCCGATCGGCCCAGCTCCGATGACCAGCGTGCGCGCGCCTGGCTGCGCCAGCGAGCGCCGCACGGCATGCGCCCCGATCGCCAGGAATTCGACGGCGGCGGCATCGGCCAGCGACAGGCCGTTTGCCGGATAGAGATTTTGCGCCGGCACCAGGATCCGTTCGCACATGGCGCCGTCGCGGTGGACGCCGAGCACCTCGATCTTCACACAGCAATTTGGCTTGCCTTGCCGGCAGGCGATGCATTTGCCGCAAGCGAGATAGGGGTTGATGATCACTGGTTCGCCGACGGACAGATCGACGCCTTCGCCGGCCTGGATCACAGTGCCAGAAACCTCGTGGCCCATGATGCGGGGATAGGCGAGGAACGGATGCTTGCCCTCGAAGATGTGATAGTCGGTGCCGCAGATGCCGACATGACTGACCGCGACCAGCGCCCAGCCAGGGGGCGGAGTGCCTGGCGCCGGGCGGTCTTCCAGAACAAGCTCACCGGGCGAGCGGCAGACGACGGCTTTCATGCTTTGATCCAGTCGGTTCATGGCACCGCCGGCCCCGGTTGCGCCGGGCCGGCGGTTGTTAAGATAGTCTACTTGCCGCGGCGGCGCAGGCCGTCGAAATAGACGATGACGATGATCAGCACGCCGGTAATGATGCGCTGCCAGAAGGCATTGACGTTCAAGAGATTGGCGCCGTTGTTGATGGTGGCGAGGATGAAGGCGCCGAGCAGCGGCCCGTGCACCGAGCCGACGGCGCCGAACAGCGAGGTGCCGCCGATCACCGACGAGGCGATCGCCTGCAACTCCCAGCCCTCGGCCTGCGTCGGATTGCCGATGCCGATGCGCGACGCGAGCAGCACGCCGACGAAAGCCGCACACAGGCCCGACAGCGTATAGGCCATGTAGATGGTGCGCTGGACATTGACGCCGGACAGACGCGAGGCCTCGGCGTTGGAGCCGACCGAGAACAGATACCGGCCCCAGCGGCTGTGATGCAGGAAGATGTAGGCGGGGATGCCGACCAGGATCACCATCCAGAACAGATTGGGGACGCCGAGAAACGAGCTGCGCGAAAACAACTGGAAGGCGTCGTTGTTGATCGAGATCGAGTTGCCGTTGGTCATCAAAAGGCCAATGCCACGCAGCGAGGTCAGTGTCGCCAGCGTGATGATGAAGGGCGGCAGGCCCATCCTGACGATGCCGAAGCCGTGGAACATGCCGATGGCGACACCGACCAGCAAGGTGACCAGGATGGCGAGGAAGACCGGCACCCCGGCGTTGATCAGCATCGCCACGATGACGGTGGCGAAGCCGACCACGGCGCCGACGGAAAGGTCGATGCCTCCGGTGATGATGACGAAGGTCTGGCCGACCGCCAGGATGGCTATCATCGAGCCCTGCCGCAGCAGGTTCGAGATATTGTTGGCGGAGGCGAAGCTCGGCGTCGCCACCGACAGGATGATCCACAAAAGAACCAGCAGCGCCAGCAGCGTCAGCCCGAACAGCGCGTTGTAGTTGCGTTTCGGCCTTTCGGCCGGGATCGCCTCGGTGCTCATATCTGTCCTCCCGGTTTTTCTTGTTTCTCGGCGAGCGCCTGATTGAGAATGTCCTCATGATTGGCGGTGCGGAAACCATGCGTGGCCACCAGCTTGCCGCGCCGGAATACATGCAGCGTGTCGGCCAGTTCATAGACCTCGGGCAGATAGGACGAGATCAGGATGATGCCGGCGCCCTTGGACAACAGTTCGCCGAACAGACGGTAGATCTCCGCCTTGGTGCCGACATCGACGCCAACTGTCGGCTCGTCGAAGATGAACAGCTTGGCGCCGTGCGCCAGCCATCTGCCGATGACGATCTTCTGCTGGTTGCCGCCGGACAGGCTGGAGGCGAGCGCGTTGCGCGTCGGCGTCTTGATCCTGAGATTGGCGATCTGGCGATCCGCCTCGGTCTTCTCCTGTGCGCTGGAGATCAGCAGATTGCTGGAGATGCGCTTGTAGATCGGCAGATTGAGATTGAGGCCGACCGGCAGGTTGAGGCAGAGGCCCTGGTCACGGCGGCTTTCCGGCGCCAGCGCCATGCCGAGCCTGATAGCGTCATGCTCGGAGTTGACCTGAACCTCCTTGCCCTCCCAGAGGATCTGGCCGGCCAACTTGCGATGACGGCCGTAGAGCGTGGTGACGAACTCGCTGCGCCCGGCACCGATCAGGCCGTAGAGCCCGACGATTTCGCCGGCCCGGACCGTCATCGAGACATTTTCGAAGCCCTTGCCGGAGAGATTTCTGGCTTCGAGGAGCGTCGCGCCCGGGGTAAAATGCTCCTTGTGGTAGACTTGCTCGATCGAGCGGTTGATCATCATCTTGACCAGCTCGGCGTCGTTGGTCTCGGCGATGTTCCTGGTGCCGACAAGCGTGCCGTCGCGCAGCACCGAGACGCGGTCGGCGAGCTCGAACACCTCTTCCATGCGGTGGCTGATGTAGATGATGGTGACGCCTTCGCCCTTTAGCCGGCGGATCAGCGTGAACAGCTGATCGGCTTCCTTCCGGGTGAGATAGGCAGTCGGTTCGTCGAAGATCAGGAACTTGGTGCCGCGCACGGTGGCGCGGGCGGCGGCGATCAGCTGCTGCTGGCCTATGGTCAGGTCACCCAGCACGACATGCGCCGGCAGATCGAAGCCGAGATCGTCGATGATGTTCTGCGCTTCCCTGACCATGGCCCGCTGCTGCAGGATGCCGAAGCGGGAATCCTCCTCGCCAAGGAACATGTTGGCCGCGACAGTGAGATGGCGGCACAGAACGACCTCCTGATGCACGGCATTGATGCCGAGCGCCATCGCCTCATGCGGCGTCGCCAGCGCTGCCGGCTTGCCCTCCCAGATGACGTCGCCGGAGGTGCGCGGCATGACACCGGTCAGCAGCTTGATCAGGGTGGATTTGCCGGCACCGTTCTCGCCGACAATGGCGTGGATTTCGCTGGCCTTGAAGGCGAGGTTAACCGGCTTCAGCGCGTGCGTGCCAGGATATCGCTTTTCCAGTCCCTTGAGTTCGAGGATCGTCCTGCCCGGCTCCAGCGTTAGGGCCGGATGCAGTTCCTGCGCCGTCGACGTCATGACAATCCTCCCAGATTGGCCTCACGATTGGCACTTGGTTGGAGTGTTTCCGGGGCAGAAAGGCCCCGGAAACAATGCACCTACGCCGATGCTCAGTCGAGTTTCGGATTGAGCAGCGCGTCGATCTTCGGATCCTTCATATTGGCCTTGGTGACCAGGTTGGCGCCGGTGTCGACATTGGCCTCGACCTTCTCGCCCTTCGAGGCGGCGAGCGCCGTCTTGATACCGTCATAGCCCATCCGGTACGGATCCTGGACGACGAGAGCCGAAATGACGCCGTCGTTGAGGAACTTGATCAGCTTCTCGTCGCTGTCGAAGCCGACGAGCCCGACCTTGCCGGCCAGGCTGTTCTCGGCGATCGCCTGACCGACGCCCTGCGCCATGATCAGGTTGGAGGCGAAAATGCCCTTGAGGTTCGGATTGGCGGTGATCAGGTCGGTCGCGATGTTGAGGCCGGTCGTGGCCTGGCCGTCGGCATATTTGTCGGCGACGAGCTTGAGGCCCGGATATTTGGCGGCAAGCTGCTCCTTGAAGCCCTGGGCGCGCTGTTCGAGCGACCCGGCACCCGGAAGCGCGGTGATCAGGGCGACGTCGCCCTCGACTTTGCCGCCATTGGCCTCGCCGATGGCTGCCGCTAGGCCGTCGGCGGCGACGCGGCCGCCCTGGATATTGTCGGTGGTCAGGAACGAGGTGAAGGCCTTGGAGTCGGCGCCGGAGTCGATGCCGATGATCTTGACCTTGGTGGCTGCCTCATCGATCGGCTTGCCGAGCGCCTTGGCTTCGGTCGGTGCGATGACGACGGCAGCTGGGTCGCCGGCGACGGCGTTTTCAAGGATCGAGATCTGGCCGTTGACATCGGTCTCCGCCTGGGCGCCGAGTTCCGGCACGTTGACGCCGAGGTCCTTGCCGGCCTTCCGGGCGCCGGCCAGGACGATCTGCCAGTAGAAAGAGGTGGTGTCCTTGACGATGATCGGAATGGTCACGTCCGCCGCCGAAGCCGGCGGCGAATGCATCACGCCGGCAAGCATCGAGGCGGCAGCGAGCGCAACGAATGCGCGGCGGTTGAGAATGCTGGTCACGAATTTCATTAGGTTTCCTCCCTAAGTCGCCCGGTGAACGTTGCGGAAGCTCGGTTTGGATAGGCGCTGCCCGAACGGAACTTTATCAATAAAAAACATTTACCGCATTTTGATAGTGCATAGGATGGGCCGGCGCAAGCGGTGTTTCGTATCGGTCTCCAGATGGCTAGACCGGAAGGAGCCTCCTTGCCGATCCTCATTTCCACCCCTACAGATCCTCTTCGAAAGGTATGGAATATTAATTCCACCAACCAGTCAATATGGAATATTCATTCTTTTTTGAGGCGTACGATTGTGACGCCTCCTGATCGCACCGTCCACCGTTTAACCGGCGAACGGCGAAGGCCGCAGCGCATCAGCCAAGTTTCTGTACGACTGTGTAGGGATCATATTTGGCGAACTCTGTTTCGGGCACCGGGATGTCGAGCAGTTGAAGATTTCGCGCCAGATTGGCCGGTTTGGCGGTGCCCGTCAGCACAGAAGCTACCACAGGCTCATGCAGCGGGAACTGGAACGCCGCCGCGGCAAGCGGATAGCCGCCCTCGGCAGCGATTTTTTCCATGGCACCGACGCGGTCGAGAATGTTCTGGGTGGCCGGCAGGTAGTCGAAATGCGCACCCGGCACCGGGCCGGTCGCCAAGATGCCGGAATTGAAGACGCCACCGATGATCAGCGAGGTCTGCCGCTGTCGGCAAAACGGCAGCAATTCGGCTTCGGCGGTGCGGTCGAGCAGCGAATAGCGGCTGGCAAGCAGGATGCAGTCGAGCGGTGCCTGGCGCAGTACATCGAGACAGATCTGCACCTCGTTGACGCCAAGGCCGTAGGCGGAAATGACCTTGGACGACTTCAGTTCTTCCAGCGCCTTCAGCCCGCCGTCCATCAACTGGCGGAAATGCAGCTTCGTTTTCTCGACGCCATGCGTGTAGACGCCGATGTCGTGGACGAACAGGATGTCGATTCGATTGAGGCCAAGCCGCGCATAGCTGAACTCGACCGAGCGCATGATGCCGTCGTAGGAATAGTCGTAGTCGAGCGCAAAGGGCAGCGGATCGACATAGGAGTGGTCCGGAACCTGGTCTTCCGGCACCGGCCGGAACAAGCGCCCAACCTTGGTCGACAGCACGTAGGAGTCCCGCGGCTTGTCGCGCAGGAAATCGCCGAAGCGGCGTTCCGAGAGGCCGAAACCGTAGAAGGGCGCCGTATCGAAATAGCGCAAGCCGGTGTCCCAGGCGACCTGCAGCGTCTGCATCGCCGCCTCGCGCGGGCAAGCTCGGTAGAGGCCGCCGACCGCCGCGCCGCCGAAGCTGACCTCGGTTATTTCCAGCGCGGTGCTGCCGACACGGCGTTTCTTCATGCAAAGCCTCCCACCGGCCATTTTGCCTGGCCCGTCTATTGTCGTAAGTCAGTTAGTGGCTGGTCTAGAGGGTCGCGCCGAGGTGCCAGGGCACGAACTCGTTGTCGCCGTAGCCGAACTCCTCGCTCTTGGTCTTGCGGCCGGAAGCCGTCGCGACGATCAGCTCGAAGATCTCGCGGCCCATGCCGGCAATGGTCTTTTCGCCCGAGGCGATGACGCCGCAATTCACGTCCATGTCCTCTTCCATCTGATGATACATGGTCGAGTTGGTGGCGACCTTGATCGACGGTGTCGGCCGGCAGCCGAAGCAGGAGCCGCGGCCGGTGGTGAAGACGATGACATTGGCGCCGCCCGCAACTTGGCCGGTGGCTGAAACCGGATCGTAGCCGGGCGTGTCCATGAACACTAAGCCGTGTCCGGTGACCTTCTCCGCATAGCCGAAGACGCCGTTGAGCGGCGTCTGGCCGCCCTTGGCGACCGCGCCAAGCGACTTCTCCAAAATGGTGGTCAGGCCGCCGCGCTTGTTGCCGGGCGAGGGATTGTTGTCGATGGAGGCGCCATGCTTGGCGACATGGTCTTCCCACCACTTCACATAGCCGTCCAGCTTGGCTGCGATCTCCGGGGTCGCCGCGCGATAGGCGAGCAGATGCTCGGCGCCGTAGATTTCCGTGGTCTCGGAGAGGATGCCGATGCCGCCGACGCCCGCCAGGATGTCGACCGCGGCGCCCAGCGCCGGATTGGCGGTTATGCCGGACATGCCGTCCGAGCCGCCGCATTGCAGGCCGACGACGATTTCGCTGACCGGGATAGGCTCACGCTCAAGCTTGCCGACCTCCTCGGCGATCTCGGCCAGCACCAGCATCGCCTTCTCGACAGATTTGCGCGAGCCGCCGGCTTCCTGGATGTTGAAATGGCGTTTTCCGGCGGCGACACCCTTCTGGCCATAGAGGGTGAGCTGATTGACCTCGCAGCCGAGCCCAACCATCAGCACGCCGCCGAAATTCGGATGGCGGGCATAGCCGGCAAGCGTGCGGTGTAGCACCATCATGCCGTCGCCGGTGGCGCTCATGCCGCAGCCCTGGCCGTGAACGATAGGGACAAAGCCGTCGATCCCCGGATATCTGGGCAGGAGCGTGCGGTTCGCCTCATCGGCGATGGCGTGGCAAACGGTGGCCGAGCAATTGACGCTGGCGAGAATGCCGATGAAGTTGCGCGTGCCGGCGCGGCCGTCGGCGCGGCGATAGCCCATGAAGGTGCGGGTGCGATCGGCCTCGGTCGCGTGCACGGCTTCGCTCGGCGGCACCACCGGCAGACGCCCGGACTCGAAGACCAGATTGTGCGAATGAACATGCTCGCCAGGCGCGATGGCTTCAGTGGCGCGGCCGATCGCCTGAGCGTATTTGACCACGGCCTCGCCAGCGGCGATCGGCTTGATCGCAACCTTGTGCCCGGGTTCGATCAACGCTGTGGCAACGGCGCCGCCCGGCAGCACCGCGCCGATCTCAATGCGGCCATTGGCGACCGCGACATTGTCAGCGGGAGACAGAAGAATGCTGTTTGCGGCGTTCACGGGCAGTTTCCTGGGTGTTCCTGGGATGTGCGAGCGGATTGACACGCGCCTGTTAAAAGATAATGTCTTTTATCGTGAAAAAACAGTTTTGCGTCAATTGTTTTTTCGCGAAAGCGTCGTGCGTTCTTAATGGATGTGCAGAAGGGCCGGACACTGGAACCTGGGCTGACTTCCGAAAAGCGATTCCGCTTCTTGGGGGCCTGCGCTAGCAACGTTGTCCATATTGCGCTTCAAGCCGGCCGCCGCAAGCGCTGGCGCAATGAGGCAGGGGATGTCAAAGAGCAACAACGTCTACAAGGACGCCTACAATCGCGGTCTGCGGCTGCTCGATGAAACGAAAAGTCTGCCGTCGGAGCCCGAGTTGGGCACGCTGCTCGGCGTCAGCCGCACGACCATCCGCACCATCCTTGCGCGCATGGAAGAGACGGGGCTGATCGCCTGGAACAAGCGTAGCAAGACGGTTTTGCGCGTGCCGCGACCGGACGATTTTTTCCCCGAGGAAGAGACCGACACGCTGTCGCAGATCATCGAGCGCTCTTTCATGCGGCGGCTGCTTGCCGGCGGCGCCGAGCCCGGCATGCAGATCAACGAGCTCGAGCTGGCGCGCGAGATCGGCGTCGGCACCACCAGCGTGCGCGAGTTCCTGATCCGCTTTTCCCGCTTCGGGCTGATCGAGAAACGCCGCAACAGCCATTGGGTGCTGAAAGGTTTTACCCGCGCTTTCGCGCTGGAATTGACCGAAATCCGCGAGATGTTCGAATTGCGCTCGGCCGCCGCCTTCGCCGCCCTGCCCGAAGACAGCCCGGTCTGGGCCGACCTCGACCTCCTGGAAGGCGAGCATCGCCTGCTGGCGCGCGAGATCGCCACGCGCTTCAATGAATTCTCGGAGCTCGACGAGCGCTTTCACCGGCTGATCCACCGCGCATCGCACAACCGCTTCATCGTCGATTTCTACGACGTCATCGCCATGATTTTCCACTACCACTACCAATGGAACAAGGCGCAGGAGCGCGAGCGCAACGAGGTGGCCGTCACGGAGCATCTGGCCTATATCGCCGCGCTCAAATCGCGCGATCTCGGCAAGGTCGACGCCGCCTGCCGCAAGCATCTGAAGTCGGCGCGCAATACGCTGCTGACTTCGATCCCCGAGGGCCAGCAGCCGCACCGGGCTTAAAGCGCCGCGTTGCCGCAGCAATGATTTGGCGATTTTCCACCTGCTGAGCCCGTGCTAGATATCTGGCCGTTGCTGCGTGGAGAGGCAGGTCTTTGAATATCCGGCGGAGACGATGGAGCATGCCGGCCGCGTTCGCCGCGGCCTATTTGCTCGTGCTCCAGTCGGTACTTGGCGCATTCGCCTTCGGCACTGAGCCGGATGCTTCGCAACTCGACGCTTTCGGCAATGTCATCTGCACCCAGGAGGGCGCCGCCCAGCTTCCGGGCGGCGATCCGCACCAGCAGCACATGCCGGCCTGCTGCATGCTTGGCTGCGGTGTGGCCTCGGCTACTTACGTGCCGCCGCCCGCTGCCGGGATGGTGTCCGGCAATTTTCCCGTCGAAACCGTCGCGTTTGTGCTGCCGGCGTTCCGGCACCTCGATTTCAGCCGCGACCGCTCGCCGTCGAATCCGCGCGCGCCGCCGGCGTCGGCCTGATCCGTTCCAGATCGCCTTGCGAAAGCCTTCGCAAGCGCATTCATTCAACATCGAAACTGTTCGCGACCGGCCGACGGCGCGATTTCTCAGTTCTTGGAGCTATCATGTCTCACTCTTTCCGCGCGCCGTTCGGCCGCAACAGCCTCTTCCTGCGCCGCTTCGAGGAGCGGCTCGGCATCACCGTGTTCGTCCTCGCCCTCCTGTTCGTCAGCGCCCAGGCCGTTTTCGCGCATGAGTTCAGGGTTGGCGACCTCGAGGTCGGGCATCCCTGGTCGCGCGCCACACCGCCCGGCGCCAAAGTGGCTGGCGGCTATTTCACCGTCACCAACACCGGCAGTTCGCCGGACCGGCTGTTGTCGATTTCCTCCGACATTTCGGCCAAGGCCGAACTGCATGAAATGGGCGTGAGCGATGGCGTCATGACCATGCGGCCGGTCACCGGCGGCCTTGAAATTCCAGCCGGCGGTAAAGTCGCGCTGGCACCCGGCGGCTATCATCTGATGTTCGTCGGGCTGAAACGGCAACCAAAGCAAGGCGAGACGTTTCCAGCCACGCTGACCTTCGAGAAGGCCGGCGCCGTCACCGTCGACTTCGCTGTGGAAGTCATCGGTGAAACGGGCGGTATGGACAATCACGCTAACTGATCCGGCACGCCAACTGACGCGGTCAGATCCGGATAATTCGAAATTTGAGGGACCATCATGAACAGATATCTTTTGTCGGCCGGCGCGTTTTTTGTCTTGGGGACAAGCGCGGCCTTTGCCCACATCACACTCGAAACGCAGGAGGCGGCGGTCGGTTCGACCTACAAGGCCGTCCTGCGCGTGCCGCATGGCTGCGACGGCAAGGCGACGACCGCCGTGCGCGTGCAGATCCCGGAAGGGGTGATTTCGGTGAAGCCGATGCCGAAGCCGGGCTGGACGCTGCAGGTCAAGAAAGGCAGATACGAGAAATCCTATCAGCTCCATGGTCAAGAGGTGAGCAACGGCGTCAAGGAAGTCGACTGGAGCGGCGGCAGCCTGCCGGACGAATTCTACGACGAATTCGTCTTCCGCGGGACTCTGGCGGTAGACCTGCCGGCCGGCCAAATGCTCTACTTCCCGGTGGTGCAGGAATGCGACGGCGTTGCCGAGCGCTGGATCGAGATTCCGGCAGGCGGCCAGGATGAGGATGCGCTGGAATATCCGGCGCCCGGCCTCAAGCTTTCGCCGAAGAAATGATTTTTTGGCGGCGCGCTTTGTTCGAAAGAGCGCGCCGCCGCCTTTGTGACATTGACATGAGCCTGGCATCTTTTCGGTGGACGACCTGCAGGTTCGGCAAGCGCGCCGGTTGGCTTGCCATTGGCCTGCTGACCGCGATCGTGCTGCTCGCCGTCATTACCGCGCCAAATCAGGCTTTTGCCCACGCAGCGCTGGTCACAGCCGACCCGGCCGACGGCACGGCGCTGGCACAGAGCCCAGCGCAGTTCTCGCTGACCTTCAGCGAGCCGGTCTCGCCGCTGGTGCTGACCCTGGTGCGGGCTGACGGGACGCCGGTTCCGCTGACATCCTTTCGGCTCAATGGCCAGACGGTCGAGATCGACAATCCGCAGACGCTTGGATCCGGCACACATGTGCTGAGCTGGCGGGTGATTTCCGCCGATGGCCATCCGGTCGGCGGCTCGGTGCTGTTTTCCATCGGCGCGCCGAGTGCTGAGCCGGCCGTGCCCGAAGCTGTCGACCGGGGTCTGAGGTCGGCGATCTGGATCGGCAAGGTCTTTCTCTATGTCGGCCTCTTTCTCGGCGTCGGCGGTGCCTTTGCCATCGCCTGGCTGGCGAAGGGCGGGCGTTCCGGCCAGCGCTTCGTCATCGCCGCAATCCTGTGCGGCCTTGTCGCGGCACCCTTGTCGCTCGGCTTGCAGGGACTGGACGCGCTCGGTGCGCCGCTCGTCCGGCTGGCGCAGCCCGGCGTCTGGCAGGCCGGGCTCGGCACAAGCTTGGGCTGGACCGTGCTGGTCGCGCTGGTGGCGCTCGGGCTTGGCCTGCTGTCGCTGGTCGGGCCGCGCGGCGGGGCAAAACTCTCTGCCCTTGCCGGCTTGGCCGGTGTCGGTGCCGCTCTCGCCGCCAGCGGGCATGCAAGTGCCGCCGAACCGCAATGGCTGACAAGGCCGATGGTGTTTCTGCACGGTGCCGGCATTGCCTTCTGGGCCGGGGCGCTGGCGCCGCTCGGTCTCGCCATCAGGTGGAAGCCGGTCGAGGCCGCACCTTTCCTGCGCCGGTTTTCCCAAGCCATCCTGCCTGTCGTGGCCATGCTCGCAGCGACCGGCATCGTGCTCGCCATCATCCAGGTGCAGGCGCCCGCAGCTTTGCTCGAGAGCGCCTATGGCCGGTTGCTGCTGGTCAAGCTGGCGCTGCTGTTCTTTCTGCTCACGCTCGCTGCGACCAACCGCTGGAAACTCACCGCTCCGGCCGAAGCGGGAGAGACGGAAGTGCAAAGGAGGCTGGTCCGCTCCATCGGCGTTGAAATGCTGATCATTCTGGCGATCTTCGGCGTTGCCGCCGGCTGGCGCTTCACGCCGCCGCCACGCGCCCTGGCGATCGCAGCAGCGCAGCCGGCATCGATCCATATCCACACGCCGAAGGCGATGGCCGACCTCAGCATCACGCCCGGCCATGTTGGGCCGGTTGCGGCGTCTATCGTCATCATGACCGGCGATTTCGGCCCGCTAGACGCTGAGCAAGTGACGTTGGTGTTGTCAAAACCCGATGCCGGCATCGAGCCGATCAAACGCGCGGCGACAAAGCGCGGCGATGGCACCTGGCGTGTCGACGATCTCGTCGTCCCGGTCCCGGGCCGATGGACGGCGCGGCTCGATGTTCTCGTCTCGGATTTCGAGATCGTGAAGATAGAGGCCCCGATCGATATCAGGCGATGAGGACCAGCCGGCAGTCTGCGCAACACATTTCGGCGAGGCGGTTGACGCAGGCTTGAAGGCCCGTCATTCATTTTCGACAAGAATGGCATCCCAAGAAGAACGGGCATCGCTACAAATCGCGGCCTCAACAAAAGATCCGAAAGCAGGGAAGAAACGATGGAAAAAGCCGAAATCGGCCTGATCGGCCTTGGCACGATGGGCTCCAACCTGGCGCTCAACATCGCCGAGAAGGGGCACCGCATAGCCGTCTTCAACCGCACCGCCGCGCGCACCGACGCCTTTGTCGAGAATGCCGGCGCGCTGAAGAACATGGTCGTGCCCTGCTACAGCCTGGAGGAGCTCGCCGCCGCCATCCGGCCGCCGCGTCCGATCATCATCATGGTGCTGGCCGGCAAGCCGGTCGACGAGCAGATCGCGGCGCTGCGCGGCGTGCTGTCGGCCAACGACATCGTCATCGATGCCGGCAACGCCAATTTCCGCGACACGATGCGGCGCTTTTCCGAGCTTTCCGATTCGGGTCTCACCTTCATCGGCATGGGCGTGTCCGGCGGCGAGGAGGGCGCGCGCCATGGACCGTCGATCATGGTCGGCGGCACGGAAGAGTCCTGGAAACGCGTCGAAAAGGTGCTGACCGCCATTTCGGCCAAGTTCAGGGATGAGCCCTGCGCGGCATGGCTTGGCACCGATGGCGCCGGGCATTTCGTCAAGACCATCCACAACGGCATCGAATATGCCGACATGCAGATGATCGCCGAGATCTACGGCATCTTGCGCGACGGCTTAGGCATGGGGCCGAAGGAGATCGCACAAGTGTTTGCCGGCTGGAACAAGGGCCGGCTCAACTCCTATCTGATCGAGATCACCGCCAAGGTGCTGGCCGCCGACGATCGGAAGGCCGGCAAGCCGATGGTCGACATCATCCTCGACCGCGCCGGCCAGAAGGGCACCGGCAAGTGGTCGGTCATCGAGGCGCAGCAGCTCGGCATTCCGGCCACAGCGATCGAGGCGGCGGTGGCGGCGCGCGTCTTGTCGTCGATCAAGGACGAGCGCCTGGCCGCCCAAAATGCCTATGGCAATGGCGGCGTGACCAAGATTGCCGGCGACAAGGCTGCTCTTCTCGGGGATCTCGAACTGGCGCTGTTCGCCGGCAAGATCGCGGCCTACGCGCAGGGCTTCGCGGTGATGAGCGGCGCCTCGAAGGAGTTCAACTGGAACCTGCCAATGCCGACCATCGCCAAGATCTGGCGGGCCGGCTGCATCATCCGTTCGCAAATGCTGGACACGATGGCAGAAGCCTTCGGCGCGGGCGGGGCGGTCACCAATCTGCTGACGGCGCCGGCCTTCATTGCGATGATGCAGGAGGCGCATCCATCGCTCCGCCGCATCGTGGCAAGGGCGTCGGAGGCTGGCTCGCCAGTGCCGGCGCTGTCGTCCGCGCTGGCCTATTTCGACAGCTACCGACAGGGTCGCGGCACCTCGAACCTGATCCAGGCGCAACGCGATTTCTTCGGAGCGCACGGCTTCGAGCGCATCGACGAGCCGGGTGCATTCCATGGCCCGTGGGGGAGCGGAGCGGCGGGTTAGCGCCGCGACTTGGACCTAGAGTCCAATTTTGCGGTTGCCAGAAAGCAGACATCTCCAGCGACCAACTGGGTGTCGGGTCGCGCCAGGAACCTGCTATGCCGGTAGAGACGATTGACCGTCTCATCGGTATCGGCGGAGCCGCGAATCTGTGGTAAGCCGCCGCTCAACCAACCAAAGGACGACACCTGTGAGCGAACCGACCGTGGCCCAGGCGACCGAAAGTATCTATGCCTCCCTCCGGGCGGACAATGCCGACATCGACGCACATATCGCGACGCTTAAAGCGGCGCTGACACGAGAAGGGATAAAACAGGCGGTGTTCGATCCGACCAAGCTGGCGCAGAACAACCGCTCGGGGCGCAAGTTGATGCAGGCCTATTTTCGGCAGCGCGGCGTGAGCGTGAGGTTTTCGGACTAGTAGAGCCGCGCGCGGGTGATCTCAAGCGCGCCGTTGGGAGGTTCTTGGGCCGGTCCGGCGGTTCGCCATCTGGACGTCGGGACTGCGCCTGGTATTGGCCGTTGAGGCCGCCTTGAGGCTGTCGTGAAAGCTGCCGGTCACCTGCCGATATGCAGCGTGGTGCAGGCATGGCCGGCCTTGGGCGCGGTCATCGGAGTTCCGCACCGTTCAGCCGCTGTTGAGTGCTTCGTCCAGTGCCGTCGTCTGGGCCTTGACGAAGGCCCGGGAGATGGCGGCTTTCGCTTCGATGGCGTCGAAGTTGTGGTAGGCGCCGGGCACTACGTGCAGGGTGCTGGCGACGCCGGCCTGCTGCAGTCGCCGGGCGTAGGTGACGTCCTCGTCGTGGAACAGGTCGTTGGTGCCGACGCCGATCCATGCGGGCGGCAGGCCGGAGAGGTCGTCATAGCGGGCCGGCGCGGCTAGCGGGGGCACGTTGCCGTCCGCGGTGGCTGGGCCGAGGTAGGAGCGCCAGCCGAACCGGTTGCTGGCCGGGCTCCAGAGGCGGAGCCGCCGCGGGTCGATGTCGATGCGGGTGGTGGTCCGGTCATCCAGCATTGGGTAGGACAGCAGTTGCAGGACCGGACGGATCTCGCCGCGTTCCTTCGCCAGCAGCGCCAACGCGGCGGCCAGACCGCCGCCGGCGCTGGCGCCGCCGATGGCGATGCGTGCGGGGTCGATGTCGGGTTGGCCGGCGAGCCATTGCAGCGCGGTGTAGCAGTCTTCCAGCGGCGCCGGGAACGGGTGCTCGGGCGCGAGCCGGTACTCCACCGAGACGACGACGATGTTGAGCTGATCGGCGATCAGGCGGCAGAAGGCGCTGTCCTGCGCCGCGTCGCCGAGCACCATTCCGCCGCCGTGGATCCACAACAGTGCAGGAGTCCGAGGCCGGGCCGAAGCCGGGCGAAAGACGTGTACCGACACGTTGGCGTCCACGGATACGACCTGCGCGTCCGGCCGCCGGGTGATCCCGGTGAGCTTGGTGAGGACACGGAGCGCGGGAAGCGTTCCGGCGGTGATGATGGTGCGGGGAAGGAACCGCGCGGCTCGCAGTTGTGGGTTGAAGGGTTGCTCGGTCATCGTGGTTCCTGTCTGATGGAGGGCGACGTCGCCGGGTGTGCCGGGGCTTGTCACAGAAATGAGGGTCATGGTCGGAGCTCGGCGTCCACCAGGGCCAGGGCGTTGCGGAGGCCCTGCTCGAGGAGGTCGTCGGAGAGTTGTCGGTCGGTCAGGGCGCGGCAGAGTTGTAGCGTCCCGGCCATCAGGCCGAGGAGGCTGAGCGCCTTCACGCGGGCCGAGGGCGGATCTTCGGGTGCCATGCGGGCGGCGAGGCCGTCGATGACGACCAGCACGCCGTCGGTGTACGCCTGCCTGATTGCGTCCGCGCTGCGCCCGATCTCGTCGAGCAGGGCGGCGTTGGGGCAGCCGTCGCCGGGGTTGTCACGGTGGTGGGCCGACAGGTACCAGCGCACGATCTGTTCGAGGCCGGCCAGGCCGGGCTCCGCCAGCTCGACGATGTTCGCGTGCAGTGTGTGCAGTTGGTCGGTGACCGCCTCCGCGACGAGGCCGTCCTTGGATTCGAAGTGGGCGTAGAAGGCGCCGTTGGTCAGGTCCGCGTCCTTCATCAGCGTCGCGACTCCGGAGCCGTCGATACCGTCCCGCTTGAGCCGTCGACCGGCCGTCGCAACGATCCGCTGCCTTGTCTCCTGCTTGTGTTCTTTCGTGTAACGCACCATGCGTTCCTCCATCTCAACCGGGCTTCGCGCTCCGGATACCGCTATGTCTTGGTCAGTTGTCAGTGGATCTAAGCAGCGATCAGCTCGGCATCCGGTTGAATCTGCGGATGACGCGGTCGAAGATCCGGGCCGGGGCGACGCGGTGCACCGCGTTGATGATCCGGGCGGTCGTACCGGCGGTGCGCCGTAGTTTTGGGTTCCGGTCGGTGGCCGCCGCGACGATCACCTTGGCGACGACGGCGGGGTCGTCGCCGCTGCTGAGGTTCTTCTCCAGCAGCTCGTCGTAGTTGCGCCGTCCCGCCGCGTAGAGCGGCATGGGGGTGTCGGCCTCCACGCTGTGGCCTGCGAACGGAGTGTTGATCGGGCCGGGCTCGACGAGCAGGACCCGGACGCCGTAATCGCGAACCTCGTGGTCCAGCGATTGGGAGTAGCCTTCGACCGCGTGCTTGGTCGAGACGTAGAGGGCCATGAACGGGCTGGGGACGAATCCGCTGAGGGAGGAGACATTGATGATGCGTCCGCGGCCTTGGACGCGCATGTGCGGCAGGACCGCCTTGGTCGTCCGCATGATGCCGTAGACGTTAATGTCGAAGATGTCCTGCGTCTGGGTAATCGAGAACTCCTCGGCTGCGCCGGTTGTGCCAACGCCGGCGTTGTTGACCAGGACGTCGATGTGGCCGAGCCGATCGATCACCTGCTTGACCGCTGAGGCGACCGATTCGTCGCTGGTCACGTCGAGGTCGAGGTAGGTCACCCCGGCGGGCGCGGTGAGTTGCGCGGTGTTGCGGCCGGTTCCGATCACCTGGAAACCTGCGGCGGCCAAGGCGATCGCTGTGGCCTTGCCGATGCCTGAGGTGGCGCCTGTTACGAGCGCAACCTGCGGAGTTGTTGTCATCATGAGCTCCTGAAGTTTTGAATTACGTTCGTACGACAATAGCCGTTTGGTAGTCGCAAAGCAACGATTAAATTATGTTCGTACTTTCATGGAGGGCGAGACGAGGACCACAGCGGGCCGGACGGGCGAAGGTATGCCGGTCTCGCATGAGCCGGCCTTCGTGGCCGACGTGGATTGCATCTGCGATCCAGCGACCGTGGTCGAGATCCTGGAGGGCTATCTGGCGAGGCTGATCGTCGATGGCCGCAGCCTCTGTTGAAATCATTGATGTTGCAGCTGATTTGCAATCCGGTGCGTGTGCCATCCGAACGGTGGTCCCGTCGGAGTGACCGCTATCCGCGTTTCGACGCCAAAAAGCAGACAGGCGCTTTCGGCCCCAAGGCTGCCAGTCAGCAGCGCGTTTTTTGCAGGCAAGTGGAATCACTGGCGTCGCAGAAATGCGGCTAAGGCAAATAGATGGAGCCGGATGCCCAGTTCAATTTGAACGTATCCCGCTCTAGTCGGGACGGCGATAGGCCAGGACTTCGGTCGGCACGCTCAGGCTCTGCAGTGAGCCAGGTGCGGCGCCGCCGATCCAGCCCAGCACGGAACGGGCCAGCTCGGCGCCGGCCAGCCGGAAGTCCTCGTTGACGACCAGCAATTCCCTGCGGAACAGATGCAGCAGGTCCGACGATTGCTTGGACACCACATCGACGTCCCGGCCGAGCTTGAGGCCGGCGTCCTCGATGCCGGCGACGATGGCGAGTGTCGCGGCGGCGGCGCTGCTGACGAAGCCATCCGGCCTGACGTCGCGACGCATCAGCTGCGCGGTCCTCATCCTGATCTGCTCGATCGAGTGGTCGATCGAAACGGTGTTGAACGGGATCTCGCTGGCGCCGACCTCGCTCAGCGCATCGGTAAAGCCGTTCAGCGCATGGCGGTGATAGGTCAGCTCGACTGGTGGTGCCAGCAGAGCCAGCCTGCGGCGGCCGATGCCGGCCAGGTGGCGCACAGCCTCGGTCGCGAACGCGTAGTTGTCGAAATCATGATAGGGGTGGATCAACCCCATATCGGTGCGGCCGTGCGTGGCAAAGGGGATGCCACGCTCCAGCAGGTAACGGGCCCTGGGGTCATTCGGCTGGGTTCGCGAAATGATGACGCCGTCGGCGGAGCCGGTTTCCACCAGATAGCGTATCGGGTCCAGGGGATCCTGCGAGCGTGAGTACGGCGTGACGATCAGGTGATAGGGCGTGTCGGCGATGACTTCCGAGACACCGTAGATGATATCCGAGACAAAGCTCATGATCTCGTGCTCGGTGTTGAGCACGAGACTGATGACGTTGGTCTTTCCGGTCCGCAGGCGCACGCCGGCACGGTTGGGGCGGTAGCCGATCTGCTTGGCGACGAGCTGGACGCGCCGCCTGGTCTCGGCGCCGATTTCGGGCGCGTCCTTCAGCGCCCGCGACACGGTGGTGACGCCCAGCCCGGTCATGAAGGCAAGCGTCTTCAGCGTCGGCCGGCCCTGTCCCGACGCCTCGTCGTCCTTTTCCGTTCGATGTCTGTCCATTCACCCCGCCCGTCAGGCGCATAGCAGTTGCCGTGCAGGCCGGCAATCGGCGGATTGCGGCTCGCCAGCGACTCTCCGCCTGGTGAACATCCTATATACTGAAACGTTACAGATTGTCACTTGCCATCGCGCAGCGGTTCGGGGCAGGTTCTCTGCACGCGCGACGTTTCATTCGAGGCAAAGTCGTTGGACGTTGGCAAGGGCTTGCCAGCGGGAAACAGAATTTGGCCGACTTTCATGCGTGCAGCATCATTTTTTGCGGTGCAACCTGTCTTGCTGCGACGCAACGGCCGGCAATTGGCCTGCGGATTTGTTCGCGGCTCGAAAAAAATGTCGAGCCGCTCCTATTTCGGGGGTTGCACGCCCAACGCAATTGCCGTATCGAAAATCTGTAACGTTTCAGATTCTGGGAGGAGCCGAAATGCGATACCAAGTCATGACCGCTGCGTTGGCGGTGACAACCGCGCTGCAATTCGCCGGCCCGTCGGCAGCGACGGATCTGGAAGTCACCCATTGGTGGACTTCGGGCGGCGAAGCGGCGGCGGTCGCCGAGTTCGCCAAGGCATTCGACGCGACAGGTAATCATTGGGTCGACGGCGCTATCGCCGGCTCCGGCGGCACGGCACGGCCGATCATGATCAGCCGCATCACCGGCGGCGATCCGATGGGCGCCACCCAGTTCAACCATGGCCGGCAAGCGGAAGAATTGGTGCAGGCCGGTCTGATGCGGGACTTGACCGATCTCGCCACCAGGGACAAGTGGGCGGAAATCGTGCAGCCGAAGAGCCTGCTCGACGGCTGCACCCTCGACGGCAAGATCTATTGCGTGCCGGTCAACATTCACTCCTGGCAGTGGCTGTGGCTGTCGAACGCGGCATTCGAAAAGGCCGGTGTGCCGGTGCCGAAGAATTGGAATGAATATGTTGCAGCTGCGCCCGCGCTGGAGAAGGCAGGCATCATACCGCTCGCGCTCGGCGGGCAGCCCTGGCAATCCTCGGGCGCCTTCGATGTGCTGCTCACGGCGGTCGGCGGCACGGACACTTTCTTGAAGGTTTATCGCGACAAGGATGCGGAATTCGCCGCCGGGCCCGAGGTCGCCAAGGTGTTCAAGGCCGCGGACGATGCCCGCAAGATGGCAAAGAACACCAATGTGCAGGACTGGAACCAGGCCACCAATCTCGTCATCTCCGCCAAGGCCGGCGGCCAGATCATGGGCGACTGGGCGCAGGGCGAGTTCCAGGTTGCCGGCCAGACCGCCGGCAAGGACTATACGTGTCTTCCCGGCCTTGGCCTGAACGAGGTCATCGCCACCGGCGGCGATGCCTTCTACTTCCCGCTGCTGCAGGACGCTGAAAAATCCAAGGCGCAGGAAGCGCTGGCCGAAACGCTGCTCGATCCCAAGACGCAGGTCGCCTTCAATCTCAAGAAGGGCTCGCTGCCGGTGCGCGGCGATATCGACCTCAAGGCCGCGAACGACTGCATGAAGAAAGGGCTCGACATCCTGGCCAAGGGCAGCGTGATGCCCTGGACGGACCAGCTGCTGTCGCAGGACACCCAAAAGCAGAAAGAGGACCTTTTCTCCGAGTTCTTCGCCAAGCCGGACATGACCGTGGAAGAAGCGCAAAAGCGCTTCGCCGACATCGTCGCCTCAGCGGACTGACGATCGACGAACCGCTCGCTCCCGGCCCGCCGCGGGGCCGGGAGCTCAGGGTCAAGGCCCTAACCCTTCGGCCTTGACCCTCCCGTCCTTACCCAATCCAGCCCGGCTGTGCAGATGAGCAAGAGCGAACGTCCCAATCAACTCTTCCGCAACCTTAACGCCAAGGTTGCCTCTATTCCGATGGTCCTCACCGCACTGGTGATCTTCGTCGGCGGCAGCGCGTGGACGGTGCTCTATTCCTTCACCAATTCGAAGCTGCTGCCGCGGCTGAACTTCGTCGGGCTCGACCAGTATTATCGGCTATGGTCGACGCCGCGTTGGCTGGTCTCCATTGAGAACCTCCTGGTCTACGGCGTGCTGTCGCTGGTGTTCTCTCTCGTGATCGGCTTCCTGCTGGCGGCGCTGCTCGACCAGAAGATCCGCTTCGAGGACACGTTCCGCACCATCTTCCTCTATCCCTTCGCGCTCTCGTTCATCGTCACCGGCCTTGTCTGGCAATGGCTGCTCAATCCGGAGTTCGGAATCCAGGGGGTGGTGCGCGGCCTCGGCTGGGAGAGCTTCAACTTCGATCCGCTCTACAATTCCGACATCGTCATCTACGGCATATTGATCGCCGCGCTCTGGCAAGGCACGGGGCTCATCATGTGCCTGATGCTGGCAGGCCTGCGCGGCATCGACGAGGATATCTGGAAGGCCGCGCGGGTGGATGGGATACCCACCTTGAAGACGTATCTCTTCATCATCATTCCGATGATGCGCCCGGTCTTCATCACCGCGCTGGTCATCATCGCTGCCGGCATTGTCAAGGTCTATGACCTGGTTGTCGCGCAGACCAGCGGCGGTCCCGGCATCGCCTCCGAAGTGCCGGCCAAATATGTCTATGACTACATGTTCTTCGCCCAGAACCTGGGCCAGGGCTTCGCCGCCTCGACCATGATGCTGCTGTCGGTGGTGGTCGTCATCGTGCCGTGGGCCTATCTCGAATTCGGAGGCAAGAAGCGTGTCTGACCATGCCGTTTCCCTGCCTGCCGGCACGGGCTCTATCGGGCTTGAGGCATCCGGGCCGCGAGGGCCGAAGCCGCGGCATGTGTTCTCGCGCCGCAACATCTTCCTCTATGGCACGCTCATCGTGGTGGCGCTGTACTATCTCCTGCCGCTCTATGTGATGGTGGTGACGTCGCTCAAGGGCATGCCGGAGATCCGCCTCGGCAACATCTTCTCACCGCCGCTCGAGATCACCTTTGAGCCTTGGGTGAAGGCCTGGTCCAGCGCCTGCACCGGCCTCAACTGCGACGGGCTCTCGCGCGGCTTCTGGAATTCGGTGCGCATCACCGTTCCGTCGGTCATCCTGTCGATCGCGATCGCTTCCGTGAACGGCTATGCGCTCGCCAACTGGCGCTTCAAGGGGGCCGACACTTTCTTCGTCATCCTGATCGTCGGCGCCTTCATCCCCTATCAGGTGATGATCTATCCGATCGTCATCATCCTGCGCGAAGTCGGCCTCTACGGCAGCCTAAGCGGCCTGGTGATCGTCCATTCCATCTTCGGCATGCCGATCCTGACATTGTTGTTCCGCAACTATTTTTCTTCCATGCCGGAGGAACTGTTCCGGGCGGCGCGCGTCGACGGCGCCGGCTTCTGGGGCATCTATTTCCGTATCATGCTGCCGATGTCGCTGCCGATCTTCGTCGTCGCCATCATCCTGCAGGTGACCGGCATCTGGAACGACTTCCTGTTCGGTGTGGTCTACACCCGCCCCGACACCTATCCGATGACGGTGCAGCTCAACAACATCGTCAACTCGGTGCAAGGCGTGAAGGAATACAACGTCAACATGGCCGCCACCATCCTGACCGGCCTGGTACCGCTCGTCGTCTACTTCATTTCCGGCAAGCTCTTCGTGCGTGGCATCGCCGCCGGCGCGGTGAAAGGATGATGATGACAAGAATGGAAAATCCCATTGGTTCAATCCAGAATCCCAGTGTCTCGATCCAGGACCTGTCGCTGAATTTCGGCGCGGTGTCGGTGCTGGAGACGCTCAACATCGATGTCGCCGAGGGCGAGTTCATCGTGCTGCTCGGGCCGTCCGGCTGCGGCAAGTCGACCTTGCTCAACTGCATCGCCGGCCTGCTCGACGTTTCGGACGGCCGCATCTTCATCAAGGGCAAGAACGTCACCTGGGAGGAGCCCAAGGACCGTGGCATCGGCATGGTGTTCCAGTCCTATGCGCTCTATCCGCAGATGACGGTGGAGAAGAACCTGTCCTTCGGGCTGCGCGTCGCCGGCATCGCCAAGGACGAGATCGCCAAGCGGATCGCGCGGGCCGCCGAGATCCTGCAGATCGAGCCACTGCTGCAACGCAAGCCGTCGGCGCTTTCGGGCGGCCAGCGCCAGCGTGTGGCCATCGGGCGGGCGCTGGTGCGCGACGTCGACGTCTTCCTCTTCGATGAGCCGCTCTCCAATCTCGACGCCAAGCTGCGGGCGGAGCTGCGTGTCGAAATCAAACTGCTGCACAGCAAGCTGCAGAACACCATGATCTATGTCACCCACGACCAGATCGAGGCGATGACGCTGGCCGACCGCATCGCGGTGATGAAGGGCGGCGTGATCCAGCAGCTCGACGCACCGCAGACGATCTACAATCGCCCGGTCAACCGTTTCGTCGCCGGCTTCCTCGGCTCGCCGGCGATGAATTTCCTCGACGGCCGGCTGGAGAAGGACGATGGCAACTGGCACTTCGTCGTGGAGGATGTGCGGATCCCGCTTGCCACCTACGCTTTCGAAAAGGAGCCCGTGCCGGGGGCGGCCGTGTTCGGTATCCGGCCCGAGCATGTCGCGTTCAACAGCGGCGCTGGATGGCCGTTCACAGCCATGTCAAATGTCGTGGTCGTCGAGCCCATGGGTTCCGACACGCTGGTCTGGCTGAAGCTCGGAAATCAGAATTTCACGGTGCGGGTGACATCTGAGCGCACGCCAAACAGCGCCGACACCGTGAGCATCGGTTTTGATCCGACGCGCGCTTCGCTGTTCGACGCCGCAACCGGCACCCGCCTTTAACTCTCCAGAACCTCAATCCCAAGAATTTCACCTCAAACACATCCATCCCCAGAGAACGGACAGAGACGATGAATTGGTCATTCCAACTTTACAGCGCCCGCAATTTCCAACCTTGGGAAGGGGTGCTCCAGATGCTCGGCGAGCTCGGCTACGCGCAAGTCGAGGGGTTCGGCGGCGTCTATGACGACCCCAAGGCATTTCGTGCCGAACTCGACAAGAACGGCCTCACCATGCCGACCGGCCATTTCTCGATGGATGCGCTCGAGAAGGATTTCGACGGCGTGCGCAAAATCGCCGATGCGCTCGGCATCACACTGCTGATCTGCCCCTATTTGGTCGCCGAGAGCAGGCCGACCGACACGGAAGGCTGGCGCGGCTTCGGAGCACGCCTGGCCAAGGTCGGCGAGACGGCTGAGAAAGCCGGCTACGGCTTTGCCTGGCACAACCATGATTTCGAGTTCAAGAAGCTTGCCGACGGCTCGGTGCCGCAGGACCATATCCTGGCGGCAGCGCCCGACATCGGCTGGGAGATGGACGTGGCCTGGGTGGTGCGCGGCGGCGACGATCCGCTGCCCTGGATCGAGAAGTATGGCAAACGCATCGCCGCCGTCCATGTCAAGGACATTGCCAAGCCCGGCGAGGGACTCGATGAGGACGGCTGGTCGGATGTCGGCCACGGCACGATCGACTGGGCTGGTCTGATCAAGGCGCTACGCGCCAAGAGCGCCGCCAAATACTACGTCATGGAACAGGACAACCCCAACGACATCGCGCGCTTCGCCCGCCGCTCGATCGCAGCCGCCAAGACCTATTAGGAGCAAACCAGCATGGCAAAAAAACTTGGGATCGGCGTCATCGGCTGCGGCAACATTTCGAAGGCGTATTTCTCGTTTGCGCCGCTGTTTCGCGGCATCGAGATGCGCGCCTGCGCGGATATCAACATGGATGCGGCCAAGGCGCGGGCGAAGGAGTTTAAGCTGCGCGCCGACACAGTCGAAGGGCTGCTCAAGGCTGACGATATCGACATCATCGTCAACCTCACCGTTCCGGCGGTGCACTATGAGGTGTCGAAACAGATCCTCGATGCCGGCAAGCACGTCTATTCGGAAAAGCCGTTCGTGCTGTCGGTCAAGGAAGGGCTCGACCTGAAGAAGCTGGCGGAGAGAGATGGACTGCGCATCGGCTCTGCGCCCGACACTTTCCTCGGCGGCGCGCATCAGCTTGTCCGCAACCTGATCGACACTGGCAAGCTCGGCAAGATCACCAGCGGCACATGCCATGTGATGAGCCATGGGATGGAGCATTGGCACCCCAATCCGGACTTCTTCTTCCAGCCTGGCGCTGGTCCGGTGCTCGATATCGGACCCTATTACATCACCAATTTGATCCAGCTGATCGGGCCGGTGAAGCAGGTGGCAGCCTTCGCTTCGATCCCGAAGACAGAGCGCACGATCTCGTCCAAGCCTCGCGCCGGCGAAAAAATCCTGGTCGCAACGCCGACGACGATCCACGGCGTGATGGAGTTCGAGAATGGCGCCGTGGTGACGCTCAACACCAGCTGGGACGTGTGGAGCCATGGCCATGCGCCGATGGAGCTCTACGGCGAGTTGGGCACGGTGTTCTTGCCGGATCCGAATTTCTTCGGCGGCGACGTTCGCGTCACCGACGCCGCCAAGCCGGTCAAGAAGCTGCCGAAATGGAAGCATCCGTTCGGCGTGCCCAACCAGATGCATTCGCATGGCATGATGGCCAACTACCGCACCGCCGGTCTCGCCGACATGGCACTGGCGATTGCGGAAGGCCGGCCGCATCGATGCTCGATGGAACTGGCGCTGCATGCCGTCGATGTGATGACCGGCATGTTGCGGTCGGGCGCGAGCGGAAAGTTCGTTGCCATGCAGACCACCTGCGAACGGCCTGCGGCACTGGGCGTCAAGGATGCGGAAGGGCTCTTGGCAAAGAAGAAAGGGCTCTTGGCGAAGAAGAAATAGGGTAAGCGCTTCAGTGATTGCGACACGTGCTGTTTACCGTCGACCCCTCTCCCCATAGAAACGGGGAGAGGCTAAGGGTGAGGGGCAGAGCCGACTCACCCTTTTTCGCGGTGGCAACTGCCGGGCTCGCTTTTGATTTGAGGATCTCCCATGCCCTATGTGCCCGCCGAAAACCGCTACGAGAAAATGATCTACAATCGCTGCGGGCGATCCGGCCTGAAATTGCCGGCGATCTCGCTCGGGCTCTGGCACAATTTCGGAAACGACACGCCGCATCGGACCAAGCAGGCGATCGCGCGCAAAGCCTTCGATCTCGGCATCACGCATTTTGACCTCGCCAATAATTACGGCCCGCCGCCCGGTTCGGCGGAGACGGCTTTTGGCGAAATCCTGTGGACGGATTTCTCCTCCTATCGCGACGAGCTGATCATCTCGACCAAGGCCGGCTATGAGATGTGGGCCGGACCCTACGGCGAATGGGGCGGGCGCAAATATGTGCTGGCCAGCCTCGACCAGAGCCTGAAGCGGATGGGGCTCGACTATGTCGACATCTTCTATTCGCACCGCTTCGACCCCGATACTCCGCTGGAAGAAACGATGGGTGCGCTCGATCACGCGGTGCGCTCGGGCAAGGCGCTTTATGCCGGCATCTCCTCCTACAATTCGCAGCGCACGCGCGAGGCCGCCGACATATTGAAGCAGCTCGGCACGCCTTGCGTCATCCATCAGCCGAGCTATTCGATGCTCAATCGCTGGGTCGAGGACGACGGTCTGCTCGATACGCTGGAGGGGCTCGGCGTCGGCTCCATCGTGTTCACGCCGCTGGCGCAAGGCATGCTGACCGACAAATATCTCGGCGGTATCCCGCAGGGCAGCCGCGCCAGCCAGGGCAAGTCGCTGAAGGCGGCCTTCATCAACGACAAGACCATCGCCAACATCAAGGCGCTGAACGCGATTGCCGGCCGACGCGGGCAGACGCTGGCGCAGATGGCGCTGGCCTGGGTGCTGCGCAAGGGCCGGGTGACCTCGGCGCTGATCGGCGCCAGCCGGCCGGAGCAGGTCGAGGACTGCGTCGGCGCGCTGAAGGTGCTCGACTTCAGCGATGCCGAGCTCGCCGAAATCGACACCTACGCACGCGAAGCCGACATCAATCTGTGGGCCGCCTCCGCCGAGCGCCAGGGTCCGCCACGGAAGTGATCCACTATGGAAGTGACTGGCAACGCATAGCCGAACACGTGCGGCGGGAACTTTCCCGCCGTTTTTACTCGGCCCGCCAATGTCTGCCTCGAAGTTTGGGCCAGCTCGGAGTTGGTCGGCTTCTGGGCCATGCCGTCACAGAAACAGTAGCAAAAACGCCCGTTCGTCGCTATCTGGATAGGACTGGAGCCGCTTGTATGCGGAAATGACGTGCGAGCGGCGCGAACGGGTTGGAAACAGGATCATGGCGGCAAGGGATGTGCTGACGAAAAACCAGTTGTGCGTGCTCGAGAAACTCGAGGCCGCCAGCGGTCCGCTCAGCGCCTATACATTGCTCGACCAGCTTCGCGAGCGGGGCTTCCGCGCACCGCTGCAGGTCTATCGCGCGCTCGACACGCTGGTTAAGTCCGGTTTCGTGCACAGGCTCGAAAGCCTCAATTCCTTTGTCGCCTGCGCCGAGCCGCACGACCACAGCCATTCGATGACCGCCTTTGCCATCTGCGACACATGCGGGCAGGTGACCGAATTTTCCGACCATGATGTCGGGCACCGGCTCGACGAATGGGTGCGCTCGACCGGCTTTGCCGCCAAGAAGGCGGTGATCGAGTTCCGCGGGACGTGCGCGAAGTGCCTGGCCAAGGCGGCTTGAGGCGCCTCTACTTCAGCGGCGGCGTTGTGGCGTTTTCGAACTCGTTCAAGAAAGTCTCATAGACCACGTACCGCGTGGTCCGATGTGCCAGCTGCTCGACAAGCAGGGGTCTTACCTCGTCCTGCCAGGATAGTTTGCCAAGTCCTGAGCCGATTTTCGGCAAGGCAACGGATTCCACCGAGTTCCTGTCGGCCCATTTTGCAAGCCCGCGAATTGCTTTGCGCAGGTAGGGAAGCGTGGCGTGGTACATATCCGGTTGCGTTGCTAAATAGATGAATCCTGGCTGGTCGCCGTCTGGCTCTGACGTCCAAAGCTGACCACCTGTAAACTTGCCGGTCCGAGCGTGTTTTTTGAACGCGGCCTGCACATTTGGCCACTTCCTCGAAATCTTCAGTGCAAGTCCGGTACCAAGGCCCTCTTGATTGCCTTCTGCCACCCCTTGGGCGATGTAGTTTTCCTCTGCTGCAAGCAGGTCTCCAGCGACAAAAACGATCATCGCACTTTCAATGCGCCTCTTCCCAATTGTTGGCGGCGCGGGCGTCGACATGCAGCGGCACCGACATCGAGACCGCCGGCATCGCGGCGTTCTCCATCACATGGCGCACGACGGGGATCGTCGCCTCGACCTCCGCTTCCACCGTCTCGAAGACCAGCTCGTCATGCACTTGCAGCAGCATGCGGGCGGAAAGCTTCGCCTTTTCCAGCGCGTCGTCCATACGTATCATGGCGCGGCGGATGATGTCGGCGGCGGTGCCCTGCAGGCGTGCGTTGATCGAGGCGCGCTCGTTGAAGGCACGGATTGAAGGGTTCGACGACCGTATCTCCGGATAATGGATGCGGCGGCCGAAGATCGTTTCGACGAAGCCGTGCTCGCGGGCATAGGCCTTGGTTGCGTCGATATAGTCGCGGATGCCGGGGAAGCGCTCGAAATATTTCTTGATGTAGGCGCCCGCCTCCTCGCGCGGGATCGAGAGCTGGTTGGCCAGGCCAAAGGCGGAAATTCCGTAGATGATGCCAAAATTGATCGCCTTGGCGCGGCGGCGTATTTCCGAGGGCATGCCCTCGACCGGCACGTTGAACATCTCCGACGCGGTGATGGCGTGGATGTCGGCGCCGTCGGCAAACGCCTGCTTGAGCTGCGGGATCTCGGCGACATGGGCGAGCACACGCAGCTCGATCTGGCTGTAGTCGGCGGAAACCAGCTTGTTGCCCTTGTCGGCGATGAAAGCCGTCCTGATCTTCCGCCCCTCGACCGTGCGTACCGGAATGTTCTGCAAATTGGGATCGGAGGACGACAGCCGGCCGGTCGTCGTCGCGGCAAGGGCGTAGGAGGTGTGGACGCGCTTCGTATCGGGATGGACGAAACCGGGCAGCGCATCGGTATAGGTCGATTTTAGTTTGGTCAGCTGGCGCCAGTCGACGATCTTGCGCGGCAGCTCGTGGCCTTCGGCGGCGAGGTCTTCCAGGAGCTGCGCCGAGGTCGACCACTGGCCGGTCTTGGTCTTGGAGCCGCCGGGCAGGCCCATCCTGCCGAACAAGATGTCGCCGAGCTGTTTCGGCGAGCCGATATTGATGCGCTCGCCGACGAGCTGGTAGATTTCATCCTCTAGCCGCGCGGCGCCCTGTGCCAGTTCGCCGGAGAGCCGCGACAGGATCTGCCGGTCGACGGAGATGCCGCGCTGCTCCATCCTTGCCAGCACCGGCACCAGCGGCCGTTCCAGCCGCTCGTAGACCGAGACGAGGCCCTTGGCGGCAAGCCGTGGTTTCAGCACCCGCCAGAGCCTGAGCGTCACATCGGCGTGCTCGGCGGCATAGGCCGTTGCCTTGTCGATATCGACCTGGTCGAAGCCGACGAAGCTCCTTCCCGAGCCGGCCAGTTCCTTGAGCGGAATGGTCGAGTGGCCGAGCCATTTTTCCGAGAGAGCCGCCATGCTGTGGCCGCCGGACGTGCCTGCATCAAGCACGTAGGAAATCAGCATGGTGTCGTCGAAGGGGGCGATATCGATGCCGTGGCGGCTCATGACGACGAGGTCGTATTTCAGCTCCTGAACGATCTTGAGAACCGACCTGTCCTCCAGCAGCGGCTTCAGAATGCCAAGCGCCTCACGGATCGGAATCTGGTTTTCGACCACTCCGCCGCCGAGCAGGTCGCCGTTGCCGCTTTTGTGGGCGAGCGGCACATAGGCGGCGCGACCGGGCGCGGTGGCCATGGAGAGGCCGATCAGCTCGGCCTGCATTGGGTCAGCTGAGGTGGTCTCGCTGTCGAAGGCGACGATGCCGGTCTCCATCGCCTCGGCCACCCACGCCTTCAGCGCTGCTGTGTCGCGGATGGTGACGTAGGCGCTGGTGTCGATCTTGCTGGCGGTGGCGTCCTCGAAGCGAAGCGCCGAGAGAAGCGAAGGGGTGTCGCCTTCCTTGGGTTCCACCTTGACGGTGGCCGGCACCGCTTCCCCGGCTTCGTCTGTCACTGCGCCTGCCGCGCTTTCGGCGGCTGCCGGCACTCCAAACCCGACATCGGGACCATGCGCGGTGTCGGCGCGCTCGATAATGACGGGAACGGCCTTGACATCAGCCGCATCCGTTCCGGTCGCTTCCGCCACGCGGCGGGTCAGCGAGGAGAATTCCATCGTCTTGAGGAAGCCGATCAGCTTTGGCCCGTCGGGCGGGTGCAACACGAAATCATCGAGCCCACCGATCCCCGGCACGTCGTTCTTCAGCGTCACCAGTTCACGCGAGATGCGCGCCTTGTCGGCATTGACGATGATCGATTCGCGACGCTTGTCCTGCTTGATCTCGCCGGCGCGCGCCAGCAGCCCGTCGAGGTCGCCGAACTGCTCGAGCAATTGCGCCGCCGTCTTCGGCCCGATGCCGGGCACGCCCGGAACATTGTCGACCGAATCGCCGGTCAGCGCCTGCAGGTCGATCATCTTTTCGGGCGGCACGCCCCATTTCTCGACGACTTCGGGAATGCCGATCTGGCGGTCCTTCATCGGGTCGTACATGCCGACCGTTGCGCCGACCAGCTGCATCAGGTCCTTGTCGGAGGAGATGATGGTGGTGTCGGCGCCGGCTTCGCAGGCAAGCCGGCAATAGGTGGCGATCAGGTCGTCGGCCTCGAAGCCTTCCATCTCGATGCAAGGCAGGTTGAAGGCCCTGGTCGCCTGGCGGATCAGGCCGAATTGCGGGATCAAATCCTCCGGCGGCGCCGAGCGGTTGGCCTTGTATTCCGGGTAGAGATCGTTGCGGAAGGTTTTCGACGAATAGTCGAAGATGACGGCGAAATGCGTCGGCACCACGCCGACATCGGTGTTGCGGGCGTCCTGCGTCAGCTTCCACACCATGTTGCAGAAGCCGAGCACGGCACTGGTCGGCAGCCCGTCGGATTTGCGGGTGAGTGGCGGCAGTGCGTGATAGGCACGGAAGATGTAGCCGGAGCCGTCGACAAGGAAGAGATGATCGCCTTTTTTCATGGGACGAAGGGATAGCGCGGCGCAGCGCCGTGGTCCATGCCAAAGGCGGCCTCAACCACCGGTTCCCGCAACATCCCTGACAAGTCGATCGGATCACGGGTATGTTACAAAAGTGTAATCTTCGTGCCCTTGAATCGCCACGTTCGGAGACACAGATAAACGCCATCGGCATTTTTCGCCGAAGTCCGGAGCAAGGCCCGTCCCCCGCCTATCCCGGACACTTGCGGCAGCCTATCCCCCCTCTCCGGGCTGCCGCATCGTTTCGAGTAAAGGCCGCCGTGGTTCCCCCTCCACCACGGCGGCATTTTTTTACCTTTCGACGCCCGTGGTCCAACGACCGCCGGCTTTTCGTTTCTGCCTCGCAGCTTTAGGGTTGCCGCTCAGAATCGAAAGGCTGATAAAAATGTCCACAATTTCCCCCGTCCTCGACCGTCTCGACAAAAATCTCGACGAGAGCCTGGAGCGCCTGTTCGGCCTGCTCAGGATCAAGTCGATCTCCACCGATCCGGCCTACGCCGCCGACTGCCGCAAGGCGGCGGAATGGCTGGTGGCGGAACTCAAGCTGATCGGGTTCGATGCCAGCGTGCGTGACACGCCAGGCCACCCGATGGTGGTGGCGCATCATGACGGGCCGGCGGGCGCGCCGCATGTCCTGTTCTACGGCCATTATGACGTGCAGCCGGTCGACCCGATCGAGCTCTGGGAAAGCGACCCGTTCTCGCCTTCGGTGAAGGAGATCGAGCCCGGCCACCAGGTGATCACGGGGCGTGGCTCGGCCGACGACAAGGGGCAATTGATGACCTTCGTCGAGGCTTGCCGTGCCTGGAAGCAGGTGCATGGCGGGCTGCCATGCCGCATCACGATCCTGTTCGAGGGCGAGGAGGAGTCCGGCTCGCCCTCGCTGAAGCCGTTCCTCGAAGCAAACGCCGCCGAACTCAAGGCCGACTTCGCGCTTGTCTGCGACACCGGCATGTGGGACCGCGATACGCCGTCGATCTGCGTCGCGCTGCGGGGGCTGGTCGGCGAGGAGATCACGGTGAAAGCCGCCGACCGCGACTTGCATTCCGGTCTCTATGGCGGTGCTGCCGCCAATCCAATTCGCATCCTGGCCAGGATCCTGGCCGACATCCACGACAAGGACGGCCATGTCACCATTCCGGGGTTCTATAACGGTGTCGAGGAGACCCCTTCGCAGATCCTGAAGTCATGGGAGACGCTCGGCGAGACCGCCGAGACATTCCTTGGGCCTGTCGGACTGTCGATCCCGTCTGGCGAAAAGGGCCGCTCGGTGCTCGAGCTCACCTGGGCGCGACCGACGGCCGAGTTCAACGGCATTACCGGCGGCTATACCGGCAAGGGGTTCAAGACAGTGATCGCAGCGGAAGCCTCGGCAAAAGTGTCCTTCCGCCTCGTCCACAAGCAAGACCCGGAAAGGATCCGCGCCGCTTTCCAGGCCTTCGTGAGGGAGCGCATCCCGGCCGACTGCTCAGTCGATTTCCACCCACATGGCGGCTCGCCGGCGATCCAGCTTTCCTACGACTCGCCGTTTCTCGCCAAGGCCAAGGACGCGCTGTCCGACGAGTGGCCGAAGCCGGCGGTGACGACGGGAAGCGGCGGCTCGATCCCGGTGGTCGGCGATTTCCAGACCTATCTCGGCATCGAATCCTTGCTGGTCGGTTTCGGGCTCGACGATGACCGCATCCATTCGCCGAACGAGAAGTACGAGATGAGTTCCTTCCACAAGGGACAACGCTCCTGGGCACGCATTCTCGATGCGCTGACACGCTGACAGGGCAAGAATTCAACTTTCTGTTGATTTTTCATCGGATCGCGGCGAGGACGGGCTAGAGCGACGTGCGTCCGGTTGGGTGCACAAATCACCGCACGGGCTGCGACCGGAGAATACGATGAGCGATATCCGCTTCCATAAGAACGACCTGCCCGGGCTCTTGCACTACGACGTCGGGTCGGTCGCAATCGACACGGAGACGCTGGGGCTCAATCCGCATCGCGACCGGCTTTGCGTGGTTCAGATCTCGCCGGGCGACGGTTCCGCCGACGTCATCCAGATCGCGCCCGGCCAGAAGAAGGCGCCAAACCTCGTCAGCCTGCTCAGGAACCGCAGCATAACCAAGCTCTTCCATTTCGGCCGTTTCGATCTCGCCGTGCTCTATAATGCCTTCGGCGTCATGCCGGAGCCGGTGTTCTGCACCAAGATCGCCTCGCGGCTTACCCGAACCTACACCGACCGGCACGGGCTGAAGGACATCTGCTTTGAGCTTCTCGGCGTCAGCCTGTCGAAGGCGCAGCAATCGTCGGACTGGGCGGCGGAGACGCTGTCTCCCGAACAACTCGAATACGCAGCCTCCGACGTGCTCTATCTGCACCAGCTGCGCGATGTGCTGACGGCCCGGCTGGCGCGCGACAACCGGACCAAGGAGGCCGAGGCCTGCTTCCGCTTCCTGCCGACGCGTGCGAAACTCGACCTGATGGGCTGGGATGAGGCAGACATCTTCGCCCACAGCTAAGGTGGAACCAGATGTTCGCCGCGACGTTCTGTCGGTCCACGGAGGGGATGAAATGGCTGCCCGGAAACCAATCGAAACGGCACCCAAGGATGGTTCCAAGGTCACCGTCTACTGGAAGGACAGCGACGGCGTGATGAACGAATCCATCGCGCAGTACCGGTCGCTCGACCGGCTGAAAGCGGCCGGCGGCGACTGGGACGAGAACGACACCGGCTGGTGGGCCTATACGGACGGTCATACGCAAAAGAAGATCGAGCCGATCAGCTGGCGGCCTGCATCGGGGGATGACGACGACGAATGACGCCGCTGGCGGGGCCGTCTCCTTTCCAATAGTTTGGGCCTGTTGCAATCGGGGGTCGATTCGGAGCTTGCTGCTCCGCGACCGTTCGCTCAGGAGGGATCTGCAATGGGCACTGAGAGCCTGCTTGTCTTCATCATCATCGGTGCGATCGCCGGCTGGCTCGCCGGCCTGATCGTCAAGGGTTTCGGCCTCGGCCTGGTCGGCAATATCGTCGTCGGCATTGTCGGTGCCTTTATCGCTGGCTGGCTCTTCCCAAGGCTGGGATTCGCGATAGGCGGCGGCATATTTGCCTCCATCGTCCACGCCACGATCGGCGCGGTCATCCTGCTCGTGCTGATCAAGCTGGTGAAGCAGGCCTGATCCTTCGAAAGACATCAAGGGCGCCATGAAACAGAACACGCTCTATCTCATTATCGGCGCTCTCGTCGTCGTGGTCATCGCGCTCGGCATCTATGTCTATCGCGAGCAAACCAGGCCGAAGGGCGTTGAGCTTAAGATCGACGATAAAGGTATTTCGATCCTGCAGAACTGAGCGCGCCGGGTTCTGCCGCGCAAGGGTGCCGATGACATTACCCCATCCTGTCCGTCGTTCTCGCCCTTCAGGCCAGGCTCTCAGGTGATATCCCGAATCGACTTCAAAGCCAGCGATTCTGTACGAGCCGCGCTCTCGACCATCGGACGCACGGAAGACCTGCGCTTTTCGCCGGACAATCGATTGCTGGCAATTGCTGGATACACGCGAGAGCGCTGTCTGATCCTGCGGGTCGACGTCGAAGCGGCGCCGAGCGGCCCACGAGTCACCGTCCATGATTTCATGGAGCTGACGTCGGAAAGCATGGGCGAGGTCCACGGTCTCGATTTCATCGATGACCGAACCCTGGTGATTGCCAATCGTGATGGGCTGGTTGCGATATTTGCCTTGCCCTCGGGAGAGCCGGCCGGCCGCCAGTGCGACATTGTACCCATTCGCGAGATCACGGGCGGGCTGTTTTGCAAGCTGAAAACGCCAGGGTCGGTCGCGGCCAGGCATGAGTCGCGTGGCCGAGTCAGCCTCCTGGTCTGCAACAATTATAGGGACCGGGTCACGCGGCATGTCGTCGACCGGTGGGGCTACCGCGCGTGGAAGAACCAGGCGCTTCTGAAGCGCGGCCTGAGCATACCCGATGGCATTGCGCTCAGTCATGATGGCCAATGGATCGCCGTCAGCAGCCACGGCACCAACGATGTGAAGCTCTACAACATGTCCGCGCGGCTGGGGCCGGATACCGAACCCGCCGGAATCCTGCAGAACGCCAATTACCCGCATGGCCTGCGTTTTACGGGCGATGACCGGCAGATCCTTGTCGCCGATGCAGGCAGCCCACTGCTTCACGTGTACGATCGCGACGCGGGCTGGAGCGGCAGCCGCACGCCCTCCCGCTCTGTTGCCGTCCTTGACGACGAGACTTTCGGGCGCGGCAGGGCCAGTGTCGAAGAAGGCGGCCCGAAGGGTCTCGACATCGATCGCTCGAACAGCGTTGTGGCGGTGACCTGCGAAGTGCAGACGCTGGCCTTCTTCTCGCTGACATCGATAACCGGTCGACCACCGAAGTTTGAGCCCAGTTAATGCAAGTCATTGGTTTTGTTGCCGCTATTGCCGACGAGACCAAAAATTGACGCCAAGGCAGGGCCGCTCCATCCTTCGACGCGCCCGGAGAGAAAAGCCAGGCCGAATATCGAATGAGAGTGACGTATCGACACATCCGCGGTATGATCTTGGCACAGGGAGTTTTGGGGCCAACCCACCTACTTTTAGGAGGTTGCCATGAGGCACCAAACACTGGACCAACTGCATACGGTGGCAAAGGTACACAGAGACCCAACACCTCCTGGAATGGACCGAACCCAGCGTCTCGAACGTTGGTCAAAACTTCTCGAACGGCAGCCCAATCGGCTCCTTACCGCACTTACCGGGACCGAATATCGTTCGTCGCCCGAGCGCGACGTAATGCGTGGCGAAGGCTCGCCAATATCGGTTGCCTTCGACGATCCGATTCTGCGCGATGAGGGGTTGAAAGACGACACTTATGGCGAAGCAAAGCGTTTCTTCGAACTGACCGACGATCAGCTCCACGAAATCGTCTGCTACTGCCATGTGGGCGAGACGATGCAATCATCCCGGGCAGCGCTTTGCGTTCGTGATGCGATCGACTAACGGATGATCCACCAAGGTGAATGACTTTGGTGACAAGTCATATGCAGATTCAATTGTTTAGAGCGCGATCGAATGTAAACCCACTTTACCGGTCGCGCTCTAATGACGGCATAAATTACGGCTACCTTGCTATGAGCGGTTCGCGCCGAACGACGGTGGCTGAGCAGTTGACGCCGAATGCGAGAAGGCGCCGCCGTCTCGCCAGGGATTCCGTTGTTGCAGACCGCCAGAAGCAAGAAACGCAGCGGTGACATGCATAACGCATTGAATTAACTTTGAACCATTTAACCCGCCCTTAAATCGCCGCATCTACTCTCCACCCCGGACGCCATGGAGCGACGTGCGACCGTTCGGACGCACAGAGTACGCTCTTGAAGCTTCGCATCGTGCTTTCCGAAAATCGATTCCGATTTCGGGCCGATGCGATAGGCATCGGGATAGACAGCACAGCGCATGGCGAACCGCAGAGACAGCCGCATCGAACCCAGCTTCGAGGGACCGCCACGGGCGAAATCCTCGGCCGGTTTTTCGGTGAGCGAGGAGGATCGCGTCGTGCCGAGCAACCGCAAGACCTCTGCAAAGCGCCAATCGGCCAAGACAAAATCGTCGCGTCGCGGACGCGGCAAAAGCGGGCGCGGCCTGTTCGGCGTGCTCGGCCGGTTGTTCTACTGGTGCTTCGTGCTGGCCATCTGGGGCGGGATCGCGACTGCCGGCATCGTCGTCTATTACGGTGCGAAAATGCCGGCTGCCACCACCTGGGCCATTCCCGACCGCGCGCCCAATATCAGGATCGTCTCCGTCGACGGAAAACTGCTCGCCAATCGCGGCATGAGCGGCGGCGAAGCCGTCGGCCTGCATGAAATGTCGGCCTATATTCCCGAGGCTGTCATCGCCATCGAAGATCGCCGCTTCTATTCGCATTTGGGCATCGATCCGATCGGTCTGTCCAGAGCCATGGTGGCCAACGTTGTCGGCGGGCGTTTTTCGCAGGGCGGCTCGACGCTGACCCAGCAATTGGCGAAAAACCTGTTCCTGACACCCGATCGCACGCTGGAACGCAAGGTGCAGGAAGTGCTTTTGGCACTGTGGCTCGAGCACAAGCACACCAAGGACCAGATCCTCGAAATGTATCTCAACCGGGTCTATTTCGGCTCCGGAGCCTATGGTGTCGAGGCGGCCTCGCGCCGCTATTTCGGCAAGAGCGCGCGCGATGTCACGCTGCCCGAGGCCGCACTCCTCGCTGGCCTGTTGAAGGCGCCGTCGCGACTGTCTCCGGCGCGTGACCCGAAGGCGGCCGAGCAGCGCTCGCAGCTCGTTCTTGCCGCCATGCGCGACGAAGGCAAGATCAGCGCCAAGGAACTGACCACGGCGATGAGCGCGCCGGCGACACGGGTGGCATCCTACTGGACGGGCTCGGAAAACTATGTCGCCGACACAATCGTGGAAGAACTGCCCGACCTGATCGGCGATGTGCGCAGCGACATCATAGTCGACACCACCGTCGACCTCACGCTGCAGAAGCTCGCCGAACAATCGATCCGCCGGCTGATCGACGGGAGCGGCAAGAAGCTCAATGCCAGCCAGGGTGTGCTGGTGTCGATCGACAATTCCGGCGCGGTGCGTGCCATGGTCGGCGGCTATGATTATTCGACCAGCCAGTTCGACCGTGCCTCGGAGGCGCGCCGCCAGCCGGGCTCGGCGTTCAAGCCCTTTGTTTACATGGCGGCACTGGAGGCCGGCCGCACGCCCGACAGCGTGCGCAATGACGCGCCGATCAGAATAGGCAAATGGACGCCAACCAATTACGGCGGCAAGTATTTCGGCAAGGTGACGCTGGCGACGGCGCTGGCGAAGTCGCTGAACTCGGTGGCCGCCCAGCTGACCATGGAAGTCGGACCTGACGCCGTGGTCGAGGCGGCGCATCGCATGGGCATCCAGTCCGACCTCACGGCCAACACCTCGATCGCGCTCGGCACATCTGAAGTGACGCCGCTGGAATTGACGTCGGCCTATGTCCCCTTCGCCAATGGCGGCTACCGGCCGGAGGTCCATTTCATCCGCCGCGTGACGACAACCGGCGGCAACGTGCTCTACGACAACAATGGCGGCGGCGCCCCGCGCGTCGTCAAGCCCGAGATCGTCGGTATGATGAACTCGATGATGACCGGCACGGTCGAAATCGGCACTGCCAGGAAGGCGGCCTTTGCCTGGCCGGCAGCCGGCAAGACCGGCACCAGCCAGAATTCGCGCGATGCCTGGTTCATCGGCTATACCGCCAATCTCACCACCGGCGTCTGGTTCGGCAATGACGATGGCAGCCCGATGAAGAAGGTCACCGGCGGCGCGCTGCCGGCGCAGGCCTGGCATGAGTTCATGGTCGCTGCGCATGAAGGCGTGCCGGTGCGGCCGCTGCCTGGAACATGGAGGTCGACGCCTCCGGATACGATCGTGCAGGACGAAATACCGTCCAACACGGCGCAACCGGTGCCGTCCGCTTCGGTTGGCCAATCCGCGCCGTCCGCCCAAAAAGCGTCATCGCCTCGCGCTGTGCGTCCCGCCGAAACGATCGATGGCGGCGGCTTCGGCATCCCGGGCGGTGACAGCGCCACCGCATCGATCAAGCGCCCGGTGCCGCCGGGCGATGTCGGCGGCCCGGTCAAGAAGCGGCAGACCTCGATCCTCGACATCCTCACCGGCGGCTGACCCCGTCGTCATCGCCGCCGTGTTCCGCTACATCTCCGGGTTAAAAGTGCTAGAGCGTACTTTGTGCGTCCAAAGGGACGCACGTCGCCCTAGAGAGATCGCGAATGGCCGAAACCGACACCAGAAAGACAATCGTGCTGACCGGCGCAAGCCGCGGCATCGGCCATGCCACGGTCAAGCGCTTTTCGCGCGAAGGCTGGCGCGTCATCACCTGCTCGCGCCAGGCCTTTGCCGAGGACTGCCCGTGGCCGGCCGGTCCGGAAGACCACATCAAGGTCGATCTCGCCGACCAGGAGGATGTCGGCATCGCGATCTCGGAAATCCGCCATCGGCTGGAGGCGCATGGCGGCCAGCTTCATGCGCTGGTCAACAATGCCGGCATCTCGCCGAAGCTCAAGGACGGCAACAGCCGCATGAATTCGATTGACACGCCGATGCATGTCTGGCGCGACGTCTTCCAGGTCAATTTCTTCGCGCCGATCATGCTGGCGCGGGGGTTGTTCAAGGAGTTGGCGTCGGCCAAGGGGTCGATCGTCAACGTCACCTCGATCGCCGGCACCCGCGTGCATCCCTTCGCCGGCACCGCCTATGCGACATCGAAGGCGGCGCTCGGCTCGCTGACGCGCGAAATGGCCCATGATTTCGGCCCGCACGGCATTCGCGTCAACGCCATTGCGCCGGGCGAGATCGATACGGCGATCCTGTCGCCGGGCACCGAAAAGATCGTCGAGACGATTCCCCTGCGGCGGCTGGGCACCACGGCCGAAGTCGCCGACATCATCTTCTTCCTGTGCTCGCAGCAGGCGTCCTATGTGACGGGCTCGGAAATCCACATCAATGGCGGCCAGCACGTGTGAGACTTGAGGCTAAGGACTGCTCATCCGGTTATGGTGAGAACAGCCTTACCGCTGATGCTGCGCCGTCGCAGTGCGTCCAGGGTTTGGGCGATGTCTGTCCACTGCACGGTCAAGGCCACGCGGGTTTCTAGCCGGCCAGCCGCGACCAGAGCGAGCAGCGAGGCGATGTCCGCGCCAATGCCCGGACCAGAGGCGTAGTACGCGAAAGTCTGAAGCCTCGCCCCCTCGTGACCCGGAACGAACTGGCGGAATCCAACTGATGTGAGTTCGCCACTGCTCGAACCGAACATGACGATGATCCCGCCGGGTGTGACACGTTCGATCGCGTGTGCGAGGCTTTCACCGCCGACTGACTCGGCGATCAGCGAAAACGGCCCCTCAGCCAATTCGATCGACTCGACAACTTGTTCGGCACCCAGGCGGCGGAGATCCTCGCCGTGCCGGGCGGCGGCGATCGCGGTCACAGACGCGCCCTGCTGGCGGGCGATCTGGATCTGGAAACGACCGACCGCACCGCTTGCGCCGGTGATCAGGACCTGCTGGCCGGCCAGCTCGCCGCCATGGCGCAAAGTCCTTAGCGCCGTCGTACCCGCGACCGGAAGCGTGGCTGCGGAAACGAAGCTGACGTCATCCGGCAGGACGGCGAGGCGGTCGGTTGAAACGGCGACACGTTCGGCCCAGCCGGCCTGGTCGACCAAAGCCGCAACCCGGGTGCCTACGGCTGGCCCGGAGCCATCGGCTGCTGCCCGTTCGACAACCCCAACGATGTCCTGGCCGGGTATCCAGCCGTTCGGACGTATGGTGAGCAGGCGCAGTTCGCCGCGGTTCAACGAGGTTGCGTGGACCGAGACAAGCGCCTCGTTCGCGAAGGGCTGAGGTTCCTCGAACTCGGCGAACCTCAGCCCGGTGGCGCTGTCGGGAGACGTGACTAGGGCGAGCATGGGGATCATACCTTCTGGCCGGTTTGTGGACGCCAGCTTCCCCTGGAAATCACGGCAAGCTGACCCTCTCAGAGTACCCATCGAGATCGCAAGTCATGCCGGCGACGGGCGCGCGCAGCGTCAACGCGATCAACTGCTGCCTGCCATATTTTTGACCGTGGGGCGCAAACCGGAGCCTATCGACTTCCTCGGTTAAAGAATTTAGCTATTATGGCAATTGATCGCTAAAAATCGCCAATCATGAGACAGCCTCTTCGCTACCCATGGCTCAATTTCGATGTGGATGATGTGCTCGCGCCGGCAATCGCTGTGCGCGTTGACGTCACCGAAACCAGAGCGGAGGTGCCCGTCCATCGGCACCGCAAAGGCCAACTCGTCTTCGCGCTCGGAGGCGGCGTCACATGCCACGTTCCAAGCGGCCTATGGATGGTGCCGCCTCATTGCGGGGTCTGGATTCCCGGCGACATGGAGCACAGCAATGTTGCGACGGCCAACGCCCTGATTTTTTTCGTGTACGTTGAGCCGGGAGCCGCCGATCTGCCGGACCGGTGCTGCACCCTTTCGATCTCGCCGCTGCTCCGCGAACTGATCATCGAGCTGTCCGATGGCGTGCAGGAAGACCGCGCGAGGGATGAGCTTTTGACCAAGACCCTGCTTACCGAACTGCCGCGTATGCCTGTCCAGCGGCTGCATCTGCCGATCTCGTCCGAGCCACGCTTGAGGAGGATCGCCGAAGCGTTGGCGCAAGACCCTGCCGACCGTAGCACTCTGGCAGAATGGGCCAACCGCGTTGCGCTCAGCGAGAGCAGTCTCGCCCGCCTCGTGGTTAAGGAGACGGGGCTGAGCTTCGGGCGCTGGCGCCAGCAATTGCACTTGATCGTCGCAATTCGAGAACTGGCCTCCGGTGCCAGCGTCCAGCAGGTCTCGGGTGATCTCGGCTATGGTTCCGTCACGGCCTTCATCACCATGTTCAAGAAGGCGCTTGGGAAGCCGCCGGCAAAATACCTCGGCAGTATCAGTCAAAATGGTGGCTCTGCATTCGTGGCGTGATCAACTCGCCTGCGGGCGGACGGTTGAGATCGACTGTGCAATCTGTCGCCGGCCATCGGCCAGCGGCGACCAGTACGCACGTTCGTGCAGGATCGGCTCAGGCAGCGGACGGTTCAGCCGCCTCTGGCTTGCGGCCAAGCACCTCTTCCACAATCCCACGGGCGATCTCGCGCTCACCCATGATCACGGTGTCGGCTCCGAGCCCTTTGAGATGCTCGACCTCGGCATCGGAATGGGCGCGGGCAATGACGTTGATCTTCGGGTTGGCGGCGCGGGCCCGCAGCACGATCTGTCCCGCCTCGAAGGCATTGGGGATGGCGAGGATCAGCAGCTTCGCACCCTCGGGATTGGCAGCGGCGAACACCTCGCTATTCGCGGCGTTGCCGGACACGGTCTCGATGCCGTCGTCCCTGAGCTTCGCCAGCGTCTTGTCGGCATCCTCGATGACGAGGAAGGGCAGGGCGGTCTCCTTCAATGACGCGCCGACGAGGCTGCCGACACGGCCATAGCCGACCAGGATGGAATGGCCGGTAAGCGCTGTCTTGGGCGGTGGGCCGTCCTCTTTCACAGGTGCCGCAACCGACGCCAACTGGCCTGGCTCCGTCGCGGGGCCAATCGGCTTTGCCTCGCCGAGCGGCGCCGTCTTGCCGGCGCGCCTTTCCAGCCATGGTTTCATCCAGTCGATGGCAAGGAACATCAGCGGGTTGAGGACGATCGACAAGATAGCACCCGCGAGGATGAGGTCGCGTCCTTGTTCTGGCAGCAGCTTCAGCCCGACGCCGAGCTCAGCCAGAATGAACGAGAATTCGCCGATCTGGGCAAGACTTGCCGAAATCATCAGCGCGGTCGGGATCGGATAGCGGAAGGCGACGACGATGGCGAAGGCGGCCAACGATTTACCGATGACGATGATGGCCAGTGTCGCCAGGACCGGCCAGCCATTGCTGATCAGGCTGAGCGGGTCGAACAGCATGCCGACCGAAACGAAGAACAGCACGGAAAAGGCGTCGCGCAGCGGCAGTGATTCCTCGGCCGCCCGATGGCTGAGTTCGGATTCACTCATGATCATGCCAGCGAAGAACGCGCCCAGCGCCAGCGACACGCCGAATAGCTTGGCCGCGCCGAAGGCGACGCCGAGCGCGATGGCAAGCACCGCCAGCCGGAACAATTCCCGCGACCCGGTATGGGCGACGTAGTGCAGAATCCAGGGGATGACACGGCGGCCGACCACCAGCATAACGACGACAAAGGCCGCGACCTTGGCCAGCGTGACGCCAACGACGCCCCAAATGCCGTAGCTGGCCGGCAGCGACAGCAGGCTGCTATGGGCCTCCACTTGCTGCTGGCCGCCCAGCACGCCAGCCAACGCCGGCAAAAGCACCAGCGCCAGCACCATCGCCAGGTCCTCGACGATCAGCCAGCCGACGGCGATGCGGCCGCGCTCGGTCTCGATCAGCCGCCGTTCCTGCAAGGCACGCAACAGCACCACGGTCGAGGCGACAGAAAGCGCCAGCCCGAACACCAGTCCAGCGCCCATCGACCAGCCGAGCATCCAGGCAAGAATGGCGCCGAGCGCTGTCGCGAAGCCGATCTGCACGATGGCGCCGGGCACGGCGATGGCGCGGACCGACAACAGATCCTTCAACGAGAAGTGCAGGCCGACGCCGAACATCAACAGGATCACGCCGATTTCGGCGAGTTCATTGGCAAGGCCGGCATCGGCGACGAAGCCCGGCGTGTTCGGCCCGACCAGCACGCCGGCGATGAGGTAACCAACCAGCGGCGGGATGCGGAAGCGATTGGCAATTGCGCCGAAGACGAAAGCCAGCCCCAGACCGGCGACGATGGTGGCGATAAGGGGCGTGTCATGCGGCATGGTCTATGGAGCGCCTTTCAAAAATCACGATGTCGGATATGCGTCGCCAAAAAGTCGCCGCTTTGGCAATATGGGGGCTCGGGTGGCCGCGAGGCAACCCATAATGCCATGAAATCGATGACAAGAATGGCAGAAGGCAAGCCGCCTCGAGGCTGGCATGGTTGCTGCAAAAGAGAAACGGCTAGCGCGCCTGATGCCAGCGATCAGGCCGCCTGCAGCAGGTTCTCGATGTCGACGATGGTGTGGTTGGTCAGTGTCTTCGGAATTTCCACTGTGATCTTCTCGGCAACTTCCTTGTGCAGTTTTCGGCGGATGTCGCCCAGCACCTGCGGCGGTGCGATCAGCACCATTTCCTTGAAGGCGCCGCGGTGCGCAAGCTTGTACAGCCGCTCGGCAATTTCGTCGGCGAAACGCTCCTTGCCGAGACGATGCCAGTCAGTGTCCTCGACTGCGCTGCGGTGGACGGAAGGGCCGTCGCTGTAGCGGCCGGGGCGGTCCGAACCCTGCTCTCGCGTCGCCGGATTTGCCTGTTCCATCTCCTGCACGACCTGGAGGTCGGGATATTGGGTGTCGCCACGGTTCTCGAGGAACAGCGCCTTCTCGCCGTCGGCCACCACGATCCACAGTCCGCGTTTCAGCTTGAGGTTGTTCACGGAGCGCTCCTTTTTTCTGTTTTTCATGGTTTTCTAGGCCCGTCTCTGGAGCCATTGCCGCAGCTGGACAGCCAGGCTCGGATTCGCAGGGCAAACGCGCGTCGAGGCAGGAATGTTCCGATGACGACAAGAACAGCGAGCGGGCCAACCAACCAATGAGGATGACGGTGTTTCGCGCATGTCGGCTTTAATCTACTAAATTGGTAGAATTTAGAAAAAATTGTTTTGCGATGCACCTCGCTTGCCGCTAGAACGGCCGCAGATCAAGGCCCGCAACAGCGGCTTGGATCCGCTCCATTCGTGGGTGTGGAATTTTTTTCTCCTGCCTTTGGTGCTTGCAGAAAAGCGATTGCTTCGCACGAAGCGATGCGCGAGTGCTTTCCTTCTGCTTTTTCGCTCCCGCGCGTAGAACTGACGGCGTATTCAGGATTCCACTCGCCATGCCGCAGGCCACATCCAAGCTCAACGCCTTTCCCGTCTTCATGCGGGTCGAGGGCGAAGCCGTGGCCATTGTCGGCGGCGGCGAGGAGGCTCTGGCCAAGGCGCGGCTGATCGGCCAGTCGAGCGCGCTGCTGCGCATCATAGCCGATGCCGCCGAGCCCGAGTTGCTGGCCTTCATCGCCGCGACCGGCGCCATCCACATCGCTGCCGCCTATGATGCCGCGCATCTCGAAGGCGCGGTGATGGTGTTTGCCGCCAGCGGCAATGAGGCGCTCGACCGTCGCGTTGCCGAGGATGCGCGCCGGCTGGGCATTCCGGTCAATGCCGTCGACCGGCCGGAGCTGTGCGATTTCTTCACTCCGGCGCTGGTCAACCGCGCGCCTGTCGCCATTGCAATCGGCACGGAAGGGGCCGGCCCGGTGCTTGCCCAAATGCTGCGCAGCCGCATCGACCGCATGCTGTCGCCGTCGCTCGGGCCGCTTGCTTCGCTTGCTGCCTCGTTGCGCGGCACCGCCGAGAGATTGCTGCCGAAAGGCAATGCCCGCCGCCGCTTCTGGAGCGACTTTTTCGGCGGCTCGCCGGCCCGCGCCATGGCGGCCGGCCAGCTTTCGCAGGCGCATGATGCCGCCGTCGATCTGTTGCTTTCGAATGCGCCGGCATCGGGCCATGTTGCCTTGGTGGGGGCTGGTCCGGGCGCCGAAGACCTGCTGACGCTGCGCGCTCACCGCCTGCTGATGGAAGCCGACGTCATCGTCCATGATGCGCTGGTGCCGGAGGCGATCGTCGCCATGGGCCGCCGCGACGCCGAGCGCCTGCCGGTAGGCAAACGCAAGGGCTGCCACACCAAGAGCCAGGCCGAGATCAACGCGCTGCTGATCGAACTCGGCCGCGACGGCAAGCGCGTCGTGCGGCTGAAGTCCGGTGATCCGCTGGTGTTCGGGCGGGCGGGCGAGGAAATGGCAGCGCTGCGCGATGCCGGCGTCGCCTATGAGGTGGTTCCGGGCGTCACCGCGGCCTTCGCCGCCGCCGCTGATTTCGAGTTGCCGCTGACGCTGCGCGGCGTGTCGTCGTCGATGGTGTTCACCACCGGCCACGACCTCAAGGGAAATTCGTTGCCCGACTGGGCAAAGCTCGCCATTTCCGGCGCCACCGTCGCCGTCTATATGGGCCGCTCGGTCGCGGCCGAGGTTGCCGGCCGGCTGATCGAGGCTGGCCTGTCGCCGGATACGGCGGTCGCGGTGGTCGAGAATGCCAGCCTTGCCAACCGCCGCCGTTTCCACGGCACGCTCGCCGACCTGCCGTCGCTGGAGGTCCGCGCCGACCTTACCGGGCCGGTCATGACGATCATCGGCGATGCGGTCGCCGGCGCCAACTTTGAACGTTCCGAGCCGCTCGCGACACACAGGCATGAAGGCGCGGCCCAAACGGCCGTCGAAGGAGCTGAACGATGAAAGTTCTGACCGCAAACCGCCTCGCCGATGGCGAAGCCGTCTGGTACGCCAATGGCGGCTGGGCCGAGACCATCGACCATGCCGACGTCGCCCATGACAAGGGGGCTGAAGACCGGCTGGAGGCGATCGGCGCCACGGCCTATGCCAACAACGAAGTGGTCGACGTCAATCTGATCGACGTGACCGTCGCCAATGGCGTGGTCGAGCCGGTCCGGCTGCGTGAAAAGATCCGCGCCGCCGGCCCGACCAACCGCAACGACCTAGGCAAGCAGGCGCGCCCGGAAGCCGCTCGGGCGGCGTAAACGACCACATTGATGAAACGGGCGAACGCGCCCGGAAAGACCAGACATGTACCGTTACGATGAGTTCGATCACGATTTCGTCCAGGCCCGCGTCGCCGAGTTCAGCGACCAGGTCGCGCGGCGGCTTGCCGGTGAGATCACCGAGGATCAGTTCCGGCCGCTGAGGTTGATGAATGGCGTTTACCTGCAATTGCACGCCTATATGCTGCGCATCGCGGTGCCTTACGGCACGCTGAACAGCAAGCAGCTGCGCATGCTCGGCCATATCGCCCGCAAATACGACAAGGGCTACGGCCATTTCACGACGCGCCAGAACATCCAGTTCAACTGGCCGGCGCTGTCGGATATTCCGGCGATCCTGGCCGATCTGGCCAGCGTCGAGATGCACGCCATCCAGACCAGTGGCAATTGCATCCGCAACATCACCGCCGACCATTTCGCCGGCGCCGCCGCCGACGAAGTCGCCGATCCGCGCCCCTATGCGGAAATCCTGCGCCAATGGTCGTCGGTTCATCCGGAGTTCTCGTTCCTGCCGAGAAAATTCAAGATCGCGGTGACCGGCGCCGAGCGCGACCGCGCCGCCATCCAGACGCATGACATCGGCCTGCATTTGAAGAAGAACGCGGCCGGCGAACTCGGTTTCGCCGTCTATGTCGGCGGTGGCCAGGGCCGCACGCCGATGATCGCCAAGAAAATCCGCGACTTCCTGCCCGAGGCCGACCTTCTGTCCTACTGCACAGCGATCCTGCGCGTTTACAACCTCTACGGCCGCCGCGATAACAAATACAAGGCGCGCATCAAGATCCTCGTCCACGAAACCGGGGTCGAGGAGATCACCCGCCAGGTCGAGGCCGAATGGCAGGAGCTGAAGGATGCGGACCTGAAGCTGCCGGAAGCCGACATTCGCGCCATCGATGCCTATTTCGCGCCGCCGGCGCTGACGGACCGGCCGGAAGGCGACGAGGCGGTCAAGCTTGCCCGCCTCGATTCCAAGAGCTTTTCGGAATGGCTCGACCAGAACGTGGTGACCCACCGCCATCCCGATTATGCCGCCGTCACCATCTCGCTCAAGGGCATCGGCGAAGCGCCGGGCGATGCCTCCGACAGCCAGATGGAAGCGATCGCCGACCTTGCCGAAAAGTACGCCTTCGACGAGCTGCGCGTCAGCCACGAGCAGAATCTGATCCTGCCGCATGTTGCGCGCGCCGACCTCAAGGCGGTCTATGACGCTCTGGTTGACATCGGACTGGCGACGGCCAATTCAAACCTGATCACCGACATCATCTCCTGCCCTGGCCTCGATTATTGCGCGTTGGCCACGGCGCGCTCCATTCCGGTGGCACAGGAAATCTCGCTTCGTTTCGCTTCGCTTGATCGGCAGCGCGAGATCGGTGAATTGAAGCTGAAGATTTCCGGCTGCATCAACGCCTGCGGCCATCACCATGTCGGCCATATCGGCATCCTCGGCGTCGAGAAGAAGGGCGCCGAGCTCTATCAGGTCACGCTCGGCGGCTCGGCCGACGAGAACACATCGGTCGGCGAGATCATCGGCCGAGGCTTCTCGTCGGCAGAGATCACCGACGCCATCGAGCAGATCGTCGAGACCTATCTCGGCCTCCGGCTCGACAGAAACGAAAAATTCATCGACGCCTACCGCCGTGTCGGTCCCGCGCCGTTCAAGGAGGCGCTCTATGCTGGCGAAGCCAAGGCCGCTTGATCGTATCGTCGACGTAGAGGCCGGCATCGCTGCCGAAGCGGCGGGGCTCGATGTGCTCTATGGTCATCTGAAGCCGCTGGAGATCATCGAGCGGTCGGCCCAGGAATTCTTTTACGGTGAAATCGCCGCGGTTTCCTCCTTCGGCGCCGATTCAGCCGTGCTGCTGCACATGATCGCCAAGATCGACCGGACGCTGCCGATCATCTTCCTCGACACCGGCAAGCACTTCGAGGAGACGCTCGGCTATCGCGACGCGCTCGTTGCCGATTTCGGGCTGACCGATATAAGGGTGATCACGCCCGAAGAAGCGGCGCTCGAACGGATCGATCCGACCGGTAATCTGAACGAGACCGACACCGACGCCTGCTGCGATGTCCGCAAGGTCGAGCCGCTGGCGCGCGGCGTTGAGCCGTTCCGCGCCTGGTTCACCGGCCGCAAGCGTTTTCAGGCGACGACGCGGGCGGCGCTTCCGGTGTTCGAGGCGGTCGGCTCGCGCATCCGCATCAATCCGCTGGCGCATTGGACGACCGCTGACCAGGCCAACTACATGCGCGCCCATGCGCTGCGCGAAAACCCGCTGGTCGCCTATGGCTATCTCTCGATCGGCTGCTTCCCGTGCACGCAGCCGGTGCAGCCGGGTGAGGACGCGCGCAGCGGCCGCTGGGCAGGGCATGCCAAGACCGAGTGCGGCATCCATCTGTCGGGGCTGGAGAAGTCACTGACCGACGCGTCGCTTTAGGGTATGTTGATATTCAGGTGAGGTCGGCCTGCGAATGGCGGCTTCCTGCGCTTCCGGTGCTCACGTACCCAAAGTACGCTCCGCTCCGGTTCTCGGAAGCCACCATTCTCGGCTCGGCCTGACCTGAATCTCAACACACCCTCGGGCGTTTTGAACTTTAGAATTTTGTGGACTTGGGAATTTCTCGATGAGTGAATCGATAGCGGAAAACGCCACCCGCCTCTGGACCCCGACAGGTTTTAGCGAGGACGAGTGGAGCCATGCCGAGAGCGCCGACGCACTGTCCGGCAATGGCCGCTTCATCCTGCCGCTGCAGGTGTTTCTCGACCTCGACCCGGTGGTGCGCCGGTCGGCGAAGGAGCGCATCGGTGTCCTGCTTCAGCCCGGCGACCAGCTCGAAAAGATCGCCGACCTGCTCGACCAGACATCGCTGGTGGCGTTGGCCTTCCCGGCTTTCAGTGACGGCCGGTCTTTCTCCAAGGGCGAATTGCTGCGCAGCCGCCACCGTTTCGAGGGCGCGGTCCGCGCCACCGGGCAGGTTCTGGTCGATCAGCTACCGCATATGCTGCGCCTCGGCTTCGATGAGTTCGAGGTGTCGCATCCGGTGCTCTTGAAAAGGCTCGAGGCCGGCCGCACTGGCGGCCTGCCTCTGCACTATCAGCCGACCGAGAAGCCGGAGGCCAAAGGCCCCAAATATTCCTGGCGGCGCGTGCGCGCCGACTGATCGCCTGCGCCGGCCACGGCGAGATCCTGATGCGCGACGAACGCAAAGCGGCTTGAGTCGGCTCTTGGAAAACCGCCGCACTTAGAGCGGTTCAGCTTTTGATAGAATCGCCGAACCGCTCTAAGTATTTATTTTTACGCAATTCCGGACGGAAAACCGCTACGCACTTTTCCTGGAATTGCTCTAGGTGCGGCTGCGCGTTTTATGCAGTCATCCGCGCTTCGCGAAACGACACCAGCTTGCTGCGGCTCTCATCCCACAGTGCGAGCTTGACGCAGCGCAGGCTGTCGAGAAGCGTGACGCGGCCGATTTCGCGCAGTTCCGGATAGTCCCTCAGGACCTCCTGGAGCCGGTAGCACGGCACCTTGGCGGAGAGGTGATGCACGTGATGGACGCCGATATTGCCGGTGAACCAGTTCAGCACCGGCGGCAGGTCATAGTAGGACGAGCCGTGCAGCGCCGCATGCTGGAATTCCCATTCGGAATCCTTCGCCCACTCGGTCTCTTCGAACTGGTGCTGGACGTAGAACAGCCAGATGCCGGCGGAACCGGCGAGGACGACGATGGGCAAATGGACAACCAGGAACGCTTCGAGGCCGACGAACCAAATGAGGGCAGCGGCGGCAACCGCGATGGCCACATTGGTGGCCATTGAGGAAACCCAGGGCGTGAGGCCGCCTCGCATCATGCCGACCGGCAGTCGCTGCTCAAAGATGAAAAGCCAAATCGGGCCGAGGCCGAACATGACCAGCGGATGGCGATAGAGACGATAGGCAAGGCGGCCCCGCCAGGACATTTGCCGGTATTCGGCAACAGTCAGCGTCCTGATGTCGCCCGTGCCGCGCTCATCGAGATTGCCGGCGCTGGCGTGATGGGTTGCGTGGGCGCGTCGCCAGCAATCGTAGGGGGTCAAGGTCAGGATGCCCAGCCCGCGGCCGATCCAGTCGTCGGCAGTGCGGTTGGCGAAGAAGGAGCCGTGGCCGCAATCATGCTGGATCATGAAGATCCGCACCAGAAAGCCGGCGGCGGGTAGGATGAGGATCAGACCCCACCAATGACCATGGGCATAGGCAGCCGTGGACAGGGCCCACAGCGTGGCAAAGGGGATAAGTGTGATGGCAAGTTCGACGGCGCTGCGCCGCCTGTCAGGCGTCTTGTAGCGCGCCAGGATCTTCAACCAGGCACGTTTGCTGTTCGCCACAGCTTCGGGGGAAATCATGTTCATCAGGAAGCATAGACGGACCATACCGTCGCCGCAAGGCAGGGATCACGCCAAGTTACTGCGCGTAATTGTCGCGCGACGCGCAAGAGGCTGCATGTGGAAGGGCATGCTTGGTTCCGACGGCACGCGACGACAGGCGAATGTGCTCGTCTACCGCCGGCGGCCACCGGCGGCTACGCTGCTCTCGATACCGTCCAGGCGGTCGAGCAATTCCTTGAAACGATCGGGAATATCGTTCTCCATCCGAAACGCCGGCAACGCACGCAGAAAGCCCATCGTTGCCTCGGTGCCGAACTGGCGCCTGATGCCGGCCGCGAGCCTTTCACGTCTTTCATCATTATTGCGGTCGCCATTCTTGTTGCGGTCGCCGTTGTTGCGGGTCGTCATCTCAAAATCCTGTGTCGGCTTCGAAACTCTTCCAGCAGACGAATGGTTCCCCCATCGCAGCATCTTGGCAAGCAAAGCTAGCGGTTACAGTAAAATTTGAATTAATATCGAAAGGTCTTCATGATGCGTCGTCAAAGCGCGAGCGGCCTCTCCAGTATCGCTTGCCCCTTGATTTTTGGCCGCCAAACCTCGATATCGGGCACAAAATCCACATCATTCGAAATGACGGGAAACGGCGATGAGCGACCAGGCAAAAGACGAACGCGCGCCCGATGAAGCCGAGACGGTCGGGGCTGCCACCGAACACACGGAAGGCAGCGTCGACGGCGACTACGAAGCGCTTGTGCGGCTGTTGAAGGAAAACGACGAGTTGAAGGACCGCGCGCTCCGCGTCGCGGCCGAGATGGAGAATCTGCGCCGCCGTACCGCCCGCGACGTGCACGACGCGCGTGCCTATGCCGTTGCCAATTTCGCCCGTGACATGCTGTCGGTATCGGACAATCTGCGCCGCGCGCTGGACGCGATCCCAGCTGAGACCAAGGCGTCGGGCGATGCCGGCTTCAAGGCGCTGATCGAGGGCGTCGAGCTCACCGAGCGCGCCATGCTGTCGGCGCTGGAGCGGCACGGCGTGAAGAAGCTCGAGCCGGAAGGCGAGAAATTCGACCCGAATTTCCACCAGGCGATGTTCGAGGTGCCCAATCCAGAGGTGCCGGCCAACACGGTGGTCCAAGTCGTGCAGCCAGGCTATTCGATCGGTGAGCGGGTGCTGCGGCCGGCCATGGTCGGCGTTGCCAAGGGCGGCCCCAAGCATGTGGCTGGTGAAGCGCCGGTCGAGCCAGGGCCGGTGAATGAGCAGGCTGAGAAGGATGCTTAAATTAGACTAGGGGAGTAGGGGAATAGGGCAGTACGGGAGTAGGGAATAGCGCTACGCACGGCAAAGTAGAGCAATTGCCTACTCCGGCCGTTGCCTTCTCTCCCCCTACTCCCCTACTGCCTTATTCTCCTACTGCCCTACTCAGGCCGCGAAGCGCTGGGCTTCCCCGCCATAATAGCTGACGTAGCGGGCGCCGATCTCCTTGACCGGCATCACCACGAACACGTCGACCGTCGAGAATTCGCGGTCGATGACGCAGCCGTCGCCGATGCGCGCTCCGACGCGCAGATAGCCCTTGACCAGCGGTGGCATAGCCGCGATCGCGGCCTTGGCGTTGACCGCCTCGATCGGCATTAAATCCATGGAACAGTAGCGGCCGGCGACCGCGCGCACGTCCCAGGCCGAGTTCGTCCGGCAATGATTGGCGAGATAGGTCAGCGCTTCGGCGTGCGCCGCCGGCACGGTGCCTTGGAAAGAGGCGCAACCGGTCATCACGCCGATGCCGTAATGGTTGATATAGGCCCAAATGCCTTGCCAGAGCGCCTCGATGGTGCGCTTCGAGCGGTATTCCAGCAAGACGCAGGAGCGACCGAGCTCGAGGAAACGCTGGCCGGGGTGACGGGCGATAAGATTGGTCAGCTCGAATTCGCCCTCGGAATAGAAGCCGCCGGCCGCTGCCGCGATTTCCTGCCGCAGCAGGCGGTACGTGCCGACAATGCGGCGGTGCTCGGGACCCGACAGCGAGGTGTCGAAGACGAGCAAATGATCACAAAGCGGATCGAAATGATCAGCATCGCGGCGGTCCTGCGCCTGGAACAGGTTCTTCCTGGCGCCAAGCTCGTCGTAGAAAACCCGGTAGCGCACTTCCTGCGCGGCAGCGATCTCGGCCTCGTTGCGGGCGAGCCGCACTTCGAGGTTGCCTATGCGGCCGAGCGCTTCGCCTTTTATGACGGCATCGACGTTCCGCCCGGTGAGCAAAGCACCGCTGGCGTTCGGCCGAGCGTCACATTCCGGCATAACTGTATGCACGAGTGATTCTCCTTCGAGCCATCCCTCTTGGCACGGGGATACGGTGTAGGTGCAACAGGATTGTGACAGTACCGTGATACGGCGTTGCCGGCAATACTTCGTCGGCTGGGTAATCCTTCAACCGGCTATGTTACGCCGGGAAACTTGGTAGGACAGCTCGGCGGATCACGCCGCCACCTGGCCTTCGACCGCATGGACAAGCGCGTCGGGGTCGAGCGGCTTGGTGACGAAGCCGCTGGCGCCATGGGCAAGCACGGCGTGGCGGGTCTTTTCCTGACTATCCGCCGACAGCACCATGATCGGAACCGGCGGCACGGCGGTTTCCTCCTCGTGGCGGCGGATTGCGGCGATGGCGTCCAGCCCGTCCATGACAGGCATGTGCAGGTCCATCAGCACCACGTCGAAGCGGTGCTTGTGGCCGGTGCCAGTGACGGCCTCGACGGCGGCCTTGCCGTTGCCGACCACTTTCACGCGGTGCCCGGCCTTCAGCAGCGTGGCCCGGGCAAGCATGGCGTTGATGTCGTTGTCCTCGGCGATCAGCACGGACAGGCCCTGCCGGCGGCCGGCGATGGCGCGGACGGATGGCGCGCCGCGCTTTTCCGCCTGTGGCTGGGTGAGGGCGGGTACGCTGCTGGTCAAAAGCACGCGCAGCAACGTCTCGCCACGCACCGGCCTTGCCAGGAAGGTGGAGTAGCCGCTGGCGCGGAACTCGCCCAACATGCCGCGATCGGTCGGTGCGATCAGCGTGATCGCCTCGCAATCGGCAAAGCCGCTCTGGCGAAGGCGCTTGAGCAACCTGCCGTCGCTGTCCTCCATGGCCGCGTCGACCAGAAGCACGTCGCAGCCTTCGGCGAAGGGTTCTGCCTGGGCGGCGGTCGCGGCCAGATCGACCATGCCGCCATTGGCGCGGATGGTGCGAGCGATGGCGTCGGCCTCGATGGCGTTCTTCGACAGGATCACGGCGCGCCGGCCAGACAGCGCATTCTGGCGCATCTGCGGTGCTTCGATGGCCGATATTACGGGGATTTCGAAAACGAATTCGGAACCTTGGCCGAGCCGGCTCGACACCGAAATCGTGCCGCCCATGGCGGTCACCAGGCGCTTGGAGATGGCAAGACCGAGACCGGCGCCACCATGCGCGCGGGTTGACGAGCCATCGACCTGTTCGAATTCCTCGAAAATGCGCTCCAGGTCGTCCTCGCTGAGGCCGGGACCGGTGTCGGTGACGCTGAAGCGTATGCGATCGGTGGTTTCGGTGCGGGCACGGGCGACGGTCACCAGCACGCCGCCGCTGTCGGTGAACTTGATGGCATTGCCGATCAGGTTGAGCAGCACCTGCCTGACTCTTCCCGGATCGGCTGATATCATTTGCGGCACGTCGGGCTCGACATGGCAGCCAACGCCGATATTCTTGGCGAAGGCGCGCGCCGCTAGGAGCTCGATGATGTTGTCGGCGATCTCGCGCACGGACATTGGCTGCGGTTCGGGATCGAAGCGGCCAGCCTCGATCTTGGAATAGTCGAGCAGATCCTCGATCAGCGCCAGCAGCGCGCTGGCCGAGGTCGATACGGCGCCGACATAGGTCCGTTGTTCAGGCGAGAGATTGGTGTCCGCCAGCAGCCTGGCCATGCCCATGATGCCGTTCATCGGCGTGCGGATCTCGTGGCTGACGGTGGCGAGGAAGCGCGATTTGGCCTGGCTCGCATATTCGGCTCGCTCACGGGCGGTGATCAGCGACGATTCTGCGTGCTTGCGGGCGGTAATGTCGCGGGCGATGGCGCGATGCGAGACGGCGCCGCTCTCCTTGTCGCGCACGGACAGTTCGATCCATGAGAACCAGCGCGGGCCGCTCGGCATGTTAATGGCGACGTCGGTGGAACTCAGGCATTCGTGGTCGGAAAAGGCGGCATCGGGAACGATGCCGACGTCGATGCCGAGCTCGGCCAGAGTCCTGCCGGCAAGGTCGCGCTGGTCGCTTCCGACAAGATCGGCGAAAACCTTGTTGGCATAGACGATGTGGCCGTCACGGTCGCGGTGGACGACGAGATCGCCAAGCGCGTCGATCAGCCCGCGAAAGCGTTCCTCGCTCTCCTGCATCTCCCACATGCGGTCGGCCAGGGTCTCGACCTCGGCGCGGCTGCGAGCTGCGGTCTCGCCAAGGAGGGCAACGGCGCGACGATCCGTGCGCCTGGCACGCAAATGCACGGCAAGACCGGCCATGCCAGTCGCCAAAAGCCCGACGGTGATGAAGATCGGCGCTCCGGTCAGATGCGACAGGCCTGCCAGCACGACGATGGCGACGAGCGTCAGGAACGGCAGGCCTTCACGATTGGCAGCGGGCAGTTCGGGCGCTAGTGGCGGCGCTGCAATATGCTGCCGCCTTGGCGCCTCCGGGCCGATCCCATCGACGCTTTCGGCGCTCTCCGTTTCTCTGATGCCGGATTCCGTGACCATGCGAAATCCTTGCCAGACAGAGATTATGGAAAATTGCGGCCGATCGTTCGAATTTTATCGGTCGCGCGGTTTTTGCCTTCCTTTCTTGCAAAAACGGCAGACGACGGAACTCACATGTCCACCACCACGCGGCCACGGATCTTGCCGTCGACGATGTCGTGCGCGGCGTGGATGATGCCGTCGAAGCCAATGGTCGTGGACAGGCTGGCGAGTTTCTGGAGGTCGAGGTCCGTGCCGATGCGGCGCCACGCCTCCATGCGGACCGCTTTTGGCGCCATCACCGAATCGATGCCGAGCAGACAAACGCCGCGCAGGATGAACGGGGCGACGCTCGCCGGCAGATCCATGCCGCTGGCCAGGCCGCAGGCGGCGACGGCGCCGCCATAGGAGGTCATCGAAAGGACGTTGGCCAGCGTATGACTGCCGACCGCATCGACGCCGCCGGCCCAGCGTTCCTTGGCGAGCGGCTTTGCCGGCTGGGCAAGCTCGTCGCGCGAAATCACTTCCGCAGCACCCAGGTCGATCAGATAGGGGCTTTCAGCGCTGCGGCCGGTCGAGGCGATGACGTGATAGCCGAGGCTGGACAGGATCGAGACCGCGACCGAGCCGACGCCGCCGGCCGCGCCCGTCACCACCACCGGACCGCGATCGGGCACGATGCCGTGCCGTTCCAGCGCCATGACGCAAAGCATGGCGGTGTAGCCGGCGGTGCCGATCGCCATGGCATCATGCGGGCTCATGCCCTGAGGCAGCGGCACCAGCCAGTCGCCCTTGACACGGGCGCGCTCGGCATAGGCGCCAAAATGCGTTTCGCCGACGCCCCAGCCGTTCAATATGACCTTGTCCCCCTTGCGCCAGTCGGCATGGGAGGACGAGATGACGGTGCCGGCGAAATCGATGCCCGGCACCAGCGGCCAACGGCGGATCACCGGGGCCTTGCCTGATATGGCGAGGCCATCCTTATAGTTCACCGTCGTCGCCTCGACGGCGACGGTGACATCGCCTTCCATCAGGTCGGCTTCGGTGAGGTCGGTCACCGCGACCGACTGTTTCTTCTCGGCGTCGCGCGAAACGAGGATGGCTTTGAAGGTTTCGGGCATGTCTTCTCCTCGGGCTTCTCGAATGGGCACTGTATGGCGGCGGAAGGCCAGGTCAATCGCTTGAGGGCTTGGCCTCGCGCCGCCACCCGATGAGTTCGTCGAAGACGACCAGCACCGCGCCGACCGCGATGAAGGCGTCGGCGAGGTTGAAGATGGCGAAGGACCACACCGGGGTGTGGAACAGGATGTAGTCGATCACGTGACCATAGGTAGCGCGGTCGAACAGATTGCCGAGCGCGCCGCCGACGATCAGCGCAAAGCCGATGCGGGTCAGCACGTGGCCGGGCGGAGTGCGGGCCGCGAGATAGAGCACGAAAGCGACGACGAAAGTGGCGATGACCACCAGGCCGGTGTCGCCGAAGGACGAAAACATCGAGAAGGCAATGCCGGTGTTGTAGGTGCGATACAATGCCAGGAACGGCACAAGATCGACCTTTTCCTGAAAGGCGAGGCTGGTCTCGACCAGGTATTTCACCCATTGGTCGAGCGCTATCGCGGCGGCAACCAGCAGCACGTAGGGGAGCCATGATTTTGCCGTTTGGGATTTCACCATTTGGGATGTCACGGTTTGGCGTCCTCCGAGGCAAGTTTCAGCGCGCCGCGCCGGATCTCGAACAGCATGACGCCGGTGGCTACCGCGAGATTGAGCGAATCGGCGCGGCCGGCCTGTGGAATCCGCAGCAACCTGTCGCAGCTTTCGGCCAGGCGGTCGGGCAGGCCCTGCTGTTCGTTGCCCATCATCAGCAGCACCGGGCCTTTGGAAAAATCGACCGAACGGTAGTCAACGGCACCCTTCAGATGCGTGCCGGCAACGAGGCCAGGAAAGCTTTTTCGCCACGCGAGGAAGGTTTCCGGCGTCGCCTTGGCGACCGGCACCGCGAAGATCGAGCCCATGGTGGCGCGCACGGTTTCGACGGAAAAAGGATCGGTGGTCTCGCCGACCAGGATGATGCCCTTGGCGCCGACGGCATCGACGGTGCGGATGACGGTGCCGAGATTGCCGGGATCGCGCACGCGATCGAGCGCCACCCAGACATCGCTGTCTTGAGCGCGGATGTCTTTCAGCGGCAGGAACTTCTGCGAAAAGACGCCGACCACCATTTGCGGGTTGTCGCGACGGGTGATGGCGACGAGCACTTTTTCCGAAACTTCGAGCACGGTGCCGCCGGCGGCGACCGTGCGCGCCGCGACCTTTTCGACTGCCGCATTGCCGCGTCCGGCCTTGGCGAAGACCAGCGTCCGGATCGCCCAGCCGAGGTCGAGCGCGTCGATGACCAGCTTCAGCCCCTCGGCCATGAAGGCGTTCTGCTGGTCGCGGAATTTCTTCAGCGCCAGCGCTTTGATGTCCTTGACCAGCGGATTGGCGAGGCTGGTGACCTCTTTCACCTGTCCGGGCGCGCCTGCATGCCGCTCGCTCATTGTCAGGCCACCCAGCGCGAGAACAGCGAGGTCGACAGCGCCCGGCCGGCGGATTTCTCGCGGATGATCAGCTCGCCGGATTCGACCGTGCCGCCCATGCCTGCGAAAGTGTCGCGCATCAAGGCATGGATGGCGAAGAAGGAAGCGCGGATCGAATAGGCGGTCAGCACCACAGCAATCGGCTTCGGCGTCAGGATCGAGCGGCAGAGGTCGGTCAGATCAGGCAGATCCTCGAACAACTGCCAGACCTCGCCCTTGGGGCCACGGCCATAGGCGGGCGGATCGAACAGGACGATGTCGTAGCGGCTGCCGCGGCGCTCCTCTCGCTCAGCGAATTTCATGGCATCGTCGACGATCCAGCGGATCGGCTTTTGCGACAGGCCCGCCATCTCCTGGTTCTCCCTGGCCCAGCCGATCGCCTTCTTGGACGCATCGACATGGGTCACCTCGGCGCCGGCACGCGCCGCCACCAGTGAGGCAAGGCCGGTATAGCCGAACAGATTCAGCACCTTGACCGGTCGCTTTGCCGCCGCGATCAGCCCGGCCATGTGGTCCCAGTGCGAGGCCTGCTCGGGGAACACGCCGACATGGCGAAACGAGGTGAAGCGGCCGAGATAATCGATGCCGTCATGCTTCATCGGCCAGGTCTCGCCGAGCGGCGTCCTCGGGAAGCGCCAGCGGCCGATGCCTTCCTCGTCGGTGTCGCCGGTGAAAATGGCGTCGGCGCGGTCCCAGTCCTTGGCCGGCAACGCTTTTTGCCAGATCGCCTGGCCTTCGGGCCGGACGATGCGATAGGGACCGTACTGCTCGAGCTTTTGCCCGGCGCCGCTGTCGAGAAGCGCATAGTCGGCGTTGGGCGCCACTTCGAGGATCAGCGGCAGGTGTTCGACCGGCAGGGCGCCGTCGCGGCGCGAAAGGACGCGCGGCGTGGGCTTCGGAACAGACCGATCGTCCGGTTTTGTGCCGGTTCCGCGCGGCTGTTCCGCCCCGCCCTTTGCGGGCTGATGCGAGCGGCTGTCGCGGCGTTTGTCGCGAAAAGGTTTCAAAAAGAGCATCTCCGGGGCGACTTGGCCCGCTTCTGCCACAGCACATTCACCGGTGCAACAAACGCGGTCGCTGGAGATTTCCGAAACGATCAGCCGCGCTTGATCCAAAGCAGGGCGATAACCAACGATACGAAACCGACGGCCTTGAAGCCGGCGACGACCATATGGCCGGTTTCCCAGCGCCGCCGGATCGCTTCGAAGTTTTCCGGGATCGGTCCAGGCACCCAGGTGGCTAAAACATCGTTCGCCGGTTTGACGAGAGCGGACCACGTCGCAAGAGACACAGCAAAGAGCACGGCGGCGGCCAAGGCGAACCAGAACGCCGGACGGTCGTTGCGCAGCATCCATGCGAGAAGTGCCGGGCAGGCGATCGCTGCCACATCAAGCGGCGCGCCAATCACGGCAAACAGCTGGAACTGGGCGTTGAAGACAGTCGTCTCGCGCCAGAGAGAAGGCGGCCACTTCAGCCGAGGAGCCGATTCCAGGACATGGGCGAAGGATGGTCCAAGGCTGAGCGCCGCGACGACAGCGGCCAAGATGGACCAGAACAACAGGAACCCGCGTATCTCCATAACGTCCGAACAACGGCGTGACGCCGGAGACGTTCCCGTCCGAACGGGAGTAGGGGAATAGGGGAATAAGGGAGTAGGGGAATAAGGGAATAAGGGAATAAGCGAGTAATGGAATAGGGAAAGTATGACTAGCACGAAGCCGTACGGTTGGTATGGCTCCCTACTCCCCTACTCCCCTACTCCCCTACTCTTGAGCGTCTTGTACACGGCAATGCCGGCGGCGAGGTCTTCAAGGGCCGCGCCGACCGATTTGAACAGCGTGATCTCACCGGGGCTCTGCCGGCCCTTCTTCTGGCCGCGCGCCAGTTCATGCAGATCGGCGACGATGGCTTGCGCCTTCAGCACGCCCGAGGCCAGTGGTTGGACGATGTCGCCCGCCTCCTTGGTGGCGCCGGCCCGGGTATCGACATAGACGCGGGCACGCGCAATTGCATCGTCGTCGCTCTCGCGCATATCAGGCGTGAAGCCGCCGACCAGATCGACATGGGTTCCCGGCTTCAACAGCGCGCCCTTGATCAGCGGTGTGGTCGTGATCGTCGCCGACGAAACGATGTCGGCCTGGCCGAGTTCGGCGTCGAGATCGCTCGCGGCGGTGGCCGCAAAACCCTCGGCGCGCAATTTCGCCGCGACCTTTTCGGCATTGGCCGGCGTGCGGTTCCAGATGCGGATCGTCGTGATCGGCCGCACCGCCGAATGCGCCTTGGCGAGGAACGGCGACAGCGCGCCGGCGCCGACCACCAGCAGCCGTGAAGCGTCCTCGCAGGCCAGATAGGAGGCGGCCAGCGCCGAGGCGCAGGCCGTGCGCCACTGCGTCAGCCGCTGGCCGTCAATCATGGCTTCGGGCTCGCCCGTCGCGCCGTCGAGCAAGAGGTAAAGCCCCATCACCGCCGGTTTGCCTACGGCGTTGTTGTCGGGCGACACCGTGACGATCTTGACGCCGATATGGCCGTCTGCCGAAGTGCCGGCCGCATTGAAGTCGGTCCAGGCCGGCATCAGGAGCAGGGTCGAGGCCGCGCCGTCGGGCCGTTCGACTGTATGATGATGCCTGACCGGTTGCACCGCGCCATCGCGAAAGGCCGCGCGCAGCGTCTCGACCAGTCCGGGAAAGGTCAGTGCATGGTCGACCTCGGCCGCCGAAATGGTCAGCATGGGGAAACTCCACAGAGAGAAATACGCCTCGGCATGACCACGAAAATCGGAACCGATTTTCGGAAAAGATCATGCGCAAATCACATGGAACAGCGCCCTTTGCGCGTCAAAAAAAGACGCGCGGCGCTGTATTGGCTCAGCTCGTCGGCTTCGGCAAGGCCGGGCCCTGTGGTGCAGCCGGTGCGCGGCTGACCGCCTGGCGCAGGTTCTCGGCTTCGACACCGCGCTGGCGCGCCAGCTTGCGATAGCGGCCCTGCTTGACCCAGGTTGCCAGGCTGCCGACGATCATACCGATGGCGAGAGCCAGGAACAGGAAGATGAAAAGCGGCAGCGTCATCGTCAGCGCCGGATTGCCGGGATTGAACGGGTCCAGGGTGAAGGCAACCGGATCGCGGTTGGCGACCGCCAGCGCAATCAGGATGACGGCCAGCGGCACGAAGACCACGATGAGCATGAAGCGATTGAACATGGAATTTCCTGTCGAAGGCGGGCTCTACCGAGGGCCGGGCCCTACTGAAAAGGCCGGCGCGTGACCCGCGCGGCGCCTATTTGCCGCTGTTCAGCCTTTCACGCAATTCCTTGCCGGTCTTGAAGAACGGCACCCATTTCTCCTCGACCTCGACGGATTCGCCGGTCCGCGGATTGCGGCCGGTGCGGGCGGGGCGGTTTTTCACCGAGAAAGCGCCGAAACCGCGCAGCTCGACCCGGTTGCCTTCGGCAAGCGCGTCGGTGATCTCGTCGAAAATCGCGCCGACAATGTTTTCGACGTCGCGCAGAAAAAGGTGCGGGTTGCGTGTGGCGATGATCTGCACAAGTTCGGATTTGATCATGAGAAGGCTCCCCGTGAAAACACTGTGGTCAAAATTATGAGGATGATTTTATTTGCTTTTTCACTCGTCTCAAGGGTGCCAGACGGAAACGAGACCGTCAAGAAACAAGCGGTCGGCACCAAGTTCGTGGATGATGTCACCGCCATAGTCGGGCAGGCCGAGCGCACTGCCGATGGTTCGCGCCATCGCCTTGGAGAACAGGAAGCCGCCGCTTTCGGTATCCTTCCACTCCACCACCTTGAGCTTGGCATCGACGCCCTTGGTTGCGAGCCAGTCGATCGCTTCGGTCTCGCCGCCGACCGCGTCGATCAATTTATTGGCAAGAGCCTGCCGGCCGGTGAAGATCGAGCCGTCGGCCAGCGCCAGCGCCTCCGGCTTGGTCATGTTGCGGCGTTCGGCGACGATGCCGACGAACCAGTCGTAGCTGTCCAGGATGAGCTTGCGGACCATTGTGCGCTCGTCGTCATTGGTCGGCTTGAAGGGCGATGGCGAGGCTTTCAACGGCGACGATTTCACTTCCTCGAGCTTGATGCCGAGCTTGTCCATAAGGCCGCTGACGTCCGGATACTGGATCAGCACGCCGATCGAGCCGACGATCGACGATTTGCGCGCGACGATATGATCGGCTCCGGTGGCGATCATATAGCCCGCCGATGCGGCCAGCGTGCCGACTTCGGCCACGACCGGCTTCTCGGCGGCCAGCTTGCGCACTTCCTCGTAAATCGATTCGCCCCCGACGGTGGTGCCGCCCGGTGAATCGATCGACAGGATCACAGCTTTCACCCTCGATGATTGACGGATGTCATCCAGCCGTTTGATCAGGTCTTCGTCTTCGGTGATGGTGCCCTCGATCTTGACCTTGGCGATATGGTCGACCGCCGTGCCGGTGAAGTCGTCACCGTAGATCCAGGTCGAAAGGGCAATCAGCCCGGCCGCTGCGACAACAAGCGCTGTGACGCGCCAGAATGTCAGCTTGCGGCGCAAGCGGCGGCGGTCGATCAGGTCGTCGGCTCTCAGTGCCATGGTCAGCCTCATAGTCGGTGGGAGCAGATGCTTTTAAAGCAACCATCCGCGCCCGGCTACCGATTCCTGACGAGCTCGCTCCAAAGACAGGGTGTCGACGTTCGCGAGCCGGCGTTTCAAGTGACATCAAGACCAATCCACAGGCCCTAACGCTGTCCCGCTGTATCTGGTATGACGTGCAAGTTGTGGCGGTTTCATTTTCGTTTGTGCCACAGCAACCGTCACACTTTTGCGGTTTTCCTCCGCTTGTGCTTGCTTGAGGGCGCCGGCATCCCACCTATAGGGTGCTTGGCGGCAGGGGTTTAAAAGAAAGCAGTTATGTTAGCGCGACCGATCGAACCGACCAACACCGAGACGGAGTTGGCCCCCCCGAACGTAGGCCCGACGCGGGTCGACGCCTTCGGCATTGCCCAGCGCCATTCGCGCCGCGTGCGTATCTTGAAGCTGGCGGTGCCGCTGGTCGCTGCCGTGATCGCGGTCGCCTTCCCGGTCTATTCGTATCTCGCGGCGCCTGTCTCGATCCAGGTCCAGGCCGACGGCAGCGCCTTCGCCGATGGCAAGCTGGTGATGGCCAACCCCAAGCTCAACGGGTTCACCAAGCAGAAACTGCCCTATTCCATGACCGCCTTCCGCGCCATACAGGACGTGAGCAAGCAAGGCATCATCGATCTGGAGGGCATCGACGCCAAGCTGCCGATCTCGGCCGACAATGTGGCGGCCGTCAATGCCTCGCGCGGCACCTACAATCGCGATGGCAACACGATGAGCCTGACCAGCGATGTCACCATAACCACCACCGACGGCTTGGAGGCAAAGTTCAAATCGGTCTTTCTCGACATGGGCAAAGGCACTATGAAGACGAGTGATCCGGTCGACGTCAGCCGTGGCGGGTCGCGGATTACCGCAGATTCGATGTCGATCCAGGACAACGGCAAGATCGTGGTTTTCGAGAACAGAGTGCGTGTCAACATCGATCCCGCCAGCTTGAAGGCGGCAGAGGCAATGAGCGGAGCATCCAATGCGGTTCAGTAGTTCGGCACGGCTTGTGGCCGCGGCTTCGGCGTTGCCGGCCCTAGCGCTGGTTTTGGGGCTGGGCTTGGGGATGACGCCGGCTCTGGCGCAGTCCAAGGCCACCAGCCAGCTGTCGGGCCTCAAACTGTCCGGCGACAAGCCCATCCAGATCGAAAGCGACAAGCTCGAGGTTCGCCAGGCGGATAGCGTCGCCGTGTTTACAGGCAATGTAAGCGTCGTCCAGGGTCCGACCGTGCTCAAGGCCGGCAAGATGACGGTCTATTACGTCAAGGATGCCGGCGCTGCCGCCAAGGGCACGGAGGCCGCCGGTGCCGCGATGACCGGCTCGGCCAACATCGACCGCCTGGAGGTCGCCAACAAGGTCTATATCAAATCGGATGACCAAGTCGCCACCGGCGACCGCGGCACTTTCGACATGAAGACGGAAGTGCTGGTGCTTTCAGGCAGCAAGGTCGTGCTTTCGCAAGGCGACAATGTGCTGGTCGGCTGCAAGCTCACCGTGCAGATGAAGAGCGGCCTGGCCCAGGTCGACGCCTGCGGGGGCCGCGTCATGATGTCGATCACGCCGCCGAAGTCGGGAGCGGCGAAGCCCTGATGGCCGACGTAGCATCGCTGATGGCGCGTCTCTCAGGACGCGCCGCCGGCAAACTTGCGGCGCCGGCCACGGTCACTGTCGACACGGTAAAGTTCAAGGGAACCTTGATCGCGAAGGGCCTGACCAAGAGCTACAAGGGCCGCAAAGTCGTCAGCGGCGTGACGATCGGCGTGCGCGCCGGTGAGGCGGTCGGGTTGCTCGGCCCCAACGGCGCCGGCAAGACGACCTGCTTCTACATGGTCACCGGCCTGGTGCCGGTCGACGAAGGCACGATCGAAATCGACGGCTTCGATGTCACCTCGATGCCGATGTACCGCCGTGCCCGCCTCGGCATCGGCTACCTTCCGCAGGAAGCGTCGATCTTTCGCGGCCTGACCGTCGAGCAAAACATCCGTGCCGTGCTCGAAGTGGTCGAAAAGAGCCGCAAGGAGCGCGAACGCAGTCTCGACGAATTGCTCGAGGAGTTTCACATCAGCCATCTGCGCAAGGCCCCGTCGCTGTCGCTTTCCGGCGGCGAGCGGCGGCGCCTAGAAATCGCGCGCGCACTGGCGACCCGACCGGCATACATGTTGCTCGACGAACCTTTCGCCGGCATCGATCCGATCGCCGTCGCCGATATCCAGCAACTCGTGCGCCATCTGACGGCGCGGGGCATCGGCGTGCTCATCACCGATCACAATGTCCGCGAGACGCTCGGCCTGATCGACCGCGCCTACATTATCCATGCCGGCCAGGTGTTGACCCATGGTCGGGCCGACGAAGTTGTCGCAAACCCGGATGTGCGGCGGCTTTATCTCGGTGAAGGATTTACACTCTGAGCGTGAATATTTCTGTCCAAGCGCGCTTTTTGACGCGTGACAGGCCTTTTTCTCCGATTTCTCGTCCGAATAACGCGCCGACAGGCGAGTTTTGATCGCCATCGCCTTGACAAGCAAAAGCCGGGCCAGTTTCTATGCCCAACTCCTTCCGGCAGTCCGGATGCGTAGACAGGGCGTTTAACCGAACCATGGCGTTGGCGGCAAAACTACAGCTACGACAGTCCCAGTCGCTGGTGATGACGCCGCAACTCATGCAGTCGATACGGCTGCTGCAGTTCACCCACATCGAGCTGGAACGGTTCATCGACGACGAAATCGAGCGCAATCCTCTGCTCGAGCGCGCCGAGCCGCAGGACGACGCCGTCAGCGACCAGGCGCAGAAGGTCGACGTCGCGCCGGAAACGGCCCCCGGCGGCGACTGGTTCGAGACGGAAACGGCGTGGAGTGCCGAGGCGATCTCGGAAAAGCTCGATACTTCGCTGGAAAACCTGTTTCCCGACGACCCCGGCACCAGCGAGCGGCTCGGTCCCGACCTGACGGCCCAATGGAAGTCGGCCTCCGGCAATGGTTCCGCGTCCTCGTCCGACGGCTTCGACGTCGCAGACATGGCGGCCGCCGCCATCACGCTGCGCGAGCATGTCGGCGAACAGGTCGCGCTTGCCTTCGCTGACCCGGCAGCACGACTGATCGCCAGCGAACTGGCCGATGGTCTCGACGAGGCCGGCTATATGCGCGCCGACATGGCCGAGATCGCCGCCCGTCTCGGCACCGACAAAACAGCAGTGACGAATGCGCTCGCTGTCTGCCAAACGTTCGAGCCGGCCGGCATCTTTGCCCGCGACCTCGCCGAATGCCTGTCGCTGCAGCTCGCCGTGCGCGACCGGCTCGACCCGGCGATGAAGGCTTTGATTGCCAATCTCGAACTCCTGGCGCGGCGCGATTTCCAGACCCTGAAACGGATTTGTGGGGTCGACGAGGAGGATCTGCTCGACATGCTGGCCGAGATACGTGCGCTCGATCCGCGCCCAGGGATGGCGTTTTCGGGCGGCGCCAGCGACGCGATCGTCGCCGATGTCGAAGTGCGGGCGGCCAATGACGGGAGCTGGGTGATCGAACTCAACTCTGAAACGCTGCCGCGCGTGCTGGTCGACCATATCTATTTCGCCCAAGTTTCACCGCATGCGAAGAACCAGACGGAAAAGGATTTCCTGGCGGAATGCCTGCAGAATGCCAATTGGCTGACGCGTAGCCTCGACCAGCGGGCGAAGACCATCCTCAAGGTCGCCTCGGAAATCGTGCGCCAGCAAGACGCTTTCCTCGTCCATGGCGTGCGTCACCTGAAGCCGCTCAACCTGCGCACGGTGGCCGATGCCATCGGCATGCACGAATCGACCGTCAGCCGGGTCACCGCCAACAAATACATGCTGACGCCGCGCGGCGTGTTCGAACTGCGCTATTTCTTCACCGCCTCGATCGCTTCGTCGGGTGGCGGCGACGCGCATTCGTCGGAGGCGGTGCGCGACCGCATCAAGCAGTTGATCGACGAGGAGAAAACCGTCGACGTGCTTTCCGACGACGCGATTGTGGATATGTTGCGGGAAAGCGGCGTCGATATCGCCAGGCGCACGGTCGCCAAGTATCGGGAGGGCATGAATATTCCCTCGTCGGTGCAGAGACGGCGTGAAAAACGCGCCTTGGCCAGCGCCGGGCGGTGATCTCCGACGGAATTTCCACAGCTTTTGCGCTTCATTGACAAGCCGCAACGAAGTGGCTAGAAGCCCGCCCGCATGAGACGGGCTACTGCCCGCATGCGGATGGTCCGTCACGACGTTGGCCACGGGACGGTCAAAGAAGGCGGCTTGTGATCAACCGGAAAGTTCGGATTTAAAATCGGCGCAAGTGACGCCGCAAAGCTTGTGCGCACAGATCACGGGTATAAACTCGGGACAGTTTGAAGCCTGAGCAAGGAAGGTCAGTTTTCAGATGACACTGCGCATATCAGGAAAACACATGGATATCGGCGATGCGTTCCGTACGCGCATCAACGACCGTGTCGGGGAAGTGATCGGGAAATATTTCGATCGGGGCTTTTCAGGTCAAATCGTAGTCGTCAAATCGGGATCGCGCTACACGGCCGATTGCATGATCCGGCTGGATTCCGGCGCTTCGCTGCAGGCGACCGGTGAAGCCCAGGACCCGACGCTCGCTTTCGAGGCCTCGGCGGATCGCCTTGAAACCCGCCTTCGGCGCTACAAGCGTCGGCTGAAGTCACATAATTTAGGCAATGCCAATGGCGAGCTCACCGACATCGCCTATACGGTGATGGCGCCGCTTGCCGACGATGATGAGGAAATACCGGAGAATTTCGCGCCAGCCATCGTTGCCGAATCAACCATGACGCTGCGGACCATGTCGGTGGCGTCAGCCGTGATCGAGCTCGACACCAAGGACACCCCGGTCCTCGTCTTTCGCAATGCCGGAAACGAGCATCTCAATATCGTCTATCGTCGGCCGGACGGAAATATCGGCTGGATCGACCCATCTACGACCAAAGTCGCGCAGGGATGACGACCCAGGGTCGCACAGAGATGACGACCCAGGGTCGCACAAAGATGACGACCCAAGGTCGCACAGAGATGACGACCCAGGCCGCACTGGGATAAGGAACCAGCCGCACGCGAGAGTGAGGACTGGCGACGGCAGGCGAACAAGGGATTTCAAGTATGGATCTGAGCGATCTTATCAACGTTCCGGCGATTTTGCCGGCGTTGAAGGCGAACTCCAAGAAGCAACTGCTGCAAATGCTGTCCGAAAGGGCGGCGGCGATTTCCGGCATTCCGGAACGGGAGGTGTTCGACACCATCCTGCAGCGTGAACGGCTGGGCTCGACCGGTGTCGGCAACGGCATCGCCATTCCGCATGGCAAGCTGGCCGGGGTGAAGCGGATCGCCGGCGTTTTCGCCCGGCTGGAGACGCCGGTCGATTTCGAGGCGCTGGACGACCAGCCGGTCGATCTGGTGTTCCTGCTTTTGGCGCCCGAAGGCGCCGGCGCCGATCACCTCAAGGCGCTGTCGCGTATCGCGCGGGTGCTGCGCGACGCCGACACGGTGGCCAAGATCAGGGGCACCCGCGACGCCGCAGCGATCCACGCGCTTTTATCGGATACACAGGCCTCGCACGCGGCCTGAGCTTTTTTTGATCAGATCCGTTGAAGGGCCGCCGTGGGCGGCCCTGTCCGTTCCAACCAGATCGCTGTGCCGTATTGTTAATTTAGTGGATGGCGACGGGGGTCAGGTCGTTTTCCAGGGCGCCGGCCAGCGCCCGGTCGCGAGCGTCCGAAAGCAGGATCGGCTGGCCATTGGCGGCAAACAGGGCCCACAGTTCCAGGCCGGGCGCGATTTCGCCGAGGCCCGGGAAACGGCCGCGCAGATCGTCGCTCGACACTTTCCTGAGATAGGCGACCGTGCCTTCGCCGAGATGAGCGAATTCGCCGCTGGTCATGATGAGATTTTCGTCAGTTCTGGTCATTTAAGCCTCCTTGGCGCGAGGACGCCACTCAAGGCCGCCTCGCATGAGAGCCATCGGCAAAAGTCAGTCTTTCACCGATATGTTTATTTTCCGTACCAGCCGTTCGGACTCGGGCCGATCGAGATCGATCGACAAAAGGCCGTTCTTCAGCTCCGCCGCGATCACCCGCATGCCGTCGGCCAGCACGAAACAGCGCTGGAACTGGCGCGCGGCAATGCCGCGATGAAGAAATTCGCGCTCGGTATCGTCGTTCTGACGGCCGCGCACGACCAACTGGTTTTCCTCCGTGGTCACATCGAGATCGTTTTCAGCGAAACCGGCGACAGCGAGCGTGATACGCAGCCTTTCGGCCTTGCCGTCGGCACCGCTGAGGCGCTCGATGTTATAGGGAGGGTAGCTGTCACCTGACTTCGCCAGACGTTCCAGGGTCTTTTCCATGGCGTCGAAACCCAGAAGAAGCGGGCTGGAGAAAGGCGTCATTCGGCTCATGTTACACTGTCCTCTCAAGAGCGACATAAAGCGGAAAAACCCGGATGGCATTTTTCCCGATGGTCTTGATATGGTCCGCCCCGCGGTCAAGTTCAAGCCGTCGAAAGCCCCGCCCAAAAAGACTCCCCAAACAAGGAATTGAAATGCCCCAATCCCGCAAGATCATCATCGACACGGATCCCGGCCAGGATGACGCCGTCGCCATATTGCTGGCACTCGGCAGCGCCGAGCTGGAGATCGTCGGTATGACCGCCGTTGCCGGCAACGTGCCGCTGAGGCTCACCGAAAAGAATGCACGCAAGATCTGCGAACTGGCCCGCAGGCCTGACATCAAGGTCTATGCGGGCGCCATCCGGCCGCTGGCGCGCGAACTGGTCACCGCCGAGGAGGTGCATGGCGAGACCGGCCTCAACGGACCGCAATTGCCCGAGCCGACAATGAAGCTGCAGGACCAGTATGCGGTCGATTTCATCGTCGAGACGCTGATGAAGGAAGAGAGCGGCACGATCACGCTCTGCGCGCTCGGACCGCTCACCAACATCGCGCTGGCGCTGATCCGCGAGCCGAAGATCGCGCCGCGCATCAAGGAAATCGTGCTGATGGGCGGCGGCTTCTTCGAAGGCGGCAATGTCACCCCGACCGCCGAATTCAACATCTATGTCGACCCCCATGCCGCCGATGTCGTGTTCAAATCAGGCATCCCGATCGTCATGATGCCGCTCGACGCTACCCATAAGGCGCTGACCACGGCCAAGCGCACCCAGGCCTTCCGCAAGCTCGGCACCAGGGTCGGCACGGCCACGGCGGAGATGCTGGAATTCTTCGAGCGCTTCGATGAGGAGAAGTACGGCACCGATGGCGGCCCGCTGCACGACCCTTGCGTCATTGCCTATCTGTTGAAGCCGGAACTGTTCGGGGGCCGCGACTGCAACGTCACCGTGGAAACCGCCTCCGAGCTCACCATGGGCATGACCGTGATCGACTGGTGGGGCGTGACCAAGCGGCCGAAGAACGCCATGGTGATGCGGGACATCGACCATGATGCGTTTTTCGCGCTGCTGCTGGAAAGGCTGGGGCGGCTGTGAAAGCCTCCTTCTCCCCGTTCACGGGGAGAAGTCCCGGCAGGGGGATGAGGGGCGGCGCACCCGTCGGTATTTTTGCTTGCAACCTTGGAGCTGCCCCTCACCCGGTCGCTGCGCGACCACCCTCTCCCCGTAAACGGGGCGAGGGAAGGGCTCTCACTTCGCCTTTGAAAACGCCAGCCACAACCCGCCGCCAACCAGGAAACTGCCGCTGATCCGCGACAGCAGCTTGACGCGGCCGGCCGACAACAGGCGTCCGGCGCGGCCGGCGGCGAGCGCGAAGGTCGAATCCGACACGGCGGCGAAGATCAGGGCGGTGAGACCCATGACGACGATCTGCAATGTGTAGTTGCCTTCAGGGGCGATGAACTGCGGAAAGAAGGCGCCGAAGAACACCAGCGTCTTGGGATTGCTGATCGCTACCAGCAGGCCCTGCAGGAAGAAGCCGCCGCGCGGCGTCTTCGCCGATCCGTCGGCGTTCAGCTTGCCCTTCGAGCGGAACATCTGCACGCCCATCCAGATCAGATAGGCGGCGCCGATCAGCCTGACCCACTCGAACCAATGGCCCATGCCCGCGATCAATGAGGTCAATCCGATGCCGACAATGGCGATCATGATGGCCAGCCCGGCCTGTGTGCCGGCGACGTTGGCGAGGCCGGCGCGGGAGCCATGGCGGATGCTGTTGGCGATGATCAGCGTGACCGTCGGTCCGGGCACCAGGACAATGACGATGCAGGCAACGACATAGGTAGCGTAGAGTTCCAGCGACATGGTTTTCCTCGACAATATACGGCTTTGCGACGCGGCCGACCGTGATCAATGCATGACAGCAACGACGGTGCAAGCCGGCAGCATATGTCGCTGGCAGCCTTGACCTGGATTTAGGCTCCGGCCGGCCACGGCAGCGTCACCTCGTAGGCCGCCGCTGCTCTCAGCACGGCCATGTCGCCGCGCGGCCGCCCGATCAATTGCATGCCCATCGGCCTGCCTCTGGCATCGAAGCCCGCCGGTACGTTGACCGCAGGGCAGCCGCCCAGCGTGGCGAGCGCTGAAACCTGCATCCAGCGGTGATAGCTGTCCATGGCACGCCCGGCCACTTGTGTCGGCCAGTGGGTGGAGACTTCGAAGGGGAAGACCTGCGCGGTCGGCAGCGCAATGAGGTCGAAGCGGTCGAAGAGCGACAGCAGGGTTTTGTGCCACGACGAGCGCCTCACCGTGGCAGCGTGGATCTGCGGCGCCGTGAGGCGCAGCGCATGTTCCACCTCCCACACGGCCTCCGGCTTCAGAAGACTGCGTTTCAAGGGATCGTCGTAATGCGCCTTGAGCGCACAACCGCTGCTCGCCTGGCGCAGCGTCACAAAGGCCTGCCATAGCGCTTCGAAGTCGAAATCCGGCACCAGCGCTTCGGTCTGAAAGGATATGTTGGCGAAGCGGCCGAGAGCGGCCTCGCAAAGATCAAGGATGCCGGGTTCAACCGGCAGATGGCCGCCAAGATCGCCGAACCAGGCGATGCGGCCGCCGGCCGCCGCCGTTTGCAGCCCTTCGAGGAACGAGCCGTGCTTGTGATGTGAGAGCGGCGCGCGAGGGTCGTAGCCGGCCTGCTCGTCTAGCAGCAGCGCCATGTCGCGCACGCTGCGGCCCATCGGCCCTTCGACGCCCATCTGTGCGTGAAAGACGTCGAGGTCCGGGCCCGCCGGGACCAGTCCTTGCGACGGGCGAAAGCCAAAGACATTGTTGTAGGCGGCCGGGTTGCGCAGCGAGCCGCCAAAGTCGCTGCCGTCGGCGACAGGCACCATGTCGAGCGCCAGCGCGACCGCCGCGCCGCCGCTCGAACCGCCGGCGGTCAAGGCTGGGTCGAAAGCGTTGAGCGTCGGGCCGAACACGGCGTTGTAAGTGTTGGAGCCAAGCCCGAATTCGGGAACATTGGTCTTGCCAATGATGATGGCGCCGGCCTTGCGGACGCGTTCGACGAAGAAATCATCCTCTTGCGGCACGAAATCGGCGAAGATCGGCGAGCCGAAGCTGGTCCTGAGGCCCTTGGTCTGCGCGAGATCCTTGATGGCGATTGGCAGGCCGAACAGGGGGCCGGAATGCCCTGCATGCGCCAGATGGGCGTCTGCCTGATCGGCCTCGCGCAAGATGTCGGCACGGTCGCGCAGCGAGACGATGGCGTTGACCAGCGGATTCACTGCGTCGATCCGGTCGAGGAATGCCGTCACCACCTCGCGGACGGAAAGCTGACGGCGCCGGATCGCGCCGGCAAGGTCCACGGCGGACAGGCGGCAGATATCGCCGGCAGGCGGCACGGCGTGTTTTGTGGCAGGACGCATGGCTCTCACCTAGCTGGCGGATTTTTGTAGCGCCGCGTCGACTTCCTTCGCCTGCGGGATCGACGGCTGGGCGCCGGGCTTCAGGCAAGCGAGCGAACCAGCGGCTGCAGCACGGGCGAGCGCCTGTTCGAGCAGCAGGCCGGACGACAGGCCGGCGGCGAAATAGCCGCAAAACGTGTCGCCGGCGCCGACCGTGTCGACCGGAGTGATCTTCAGCGCCGGAACCATCAGAAGATCGGCTGGCGTGGCAGCCAGAACGCCGTCACCGCCGAGCGTGACGACGATTGTGCGGCCGGTCTTCCCGGCGTAATCGCGCATCCGCGCCGGGCGATCGCGACCGCTCAGCGACAGCGCCTCGCCATAGAGATCGAATTCGGTTTCGTTGGCGACGACATAGTCGGCCTTGCCGAGGAAGGCGGTCGCCTCTGCACGGAAGGGTGCCGTGTTGAGCACGGTGATCGCGCCTGCCGCCCGTGCCGCGTCCAGTGCGGCATCGACGGTGTGCAGCGGGATCTCCTGCTGCAAGAGCACGACATCGCCCTTTTTCATGAAAGCCTTGGAAAGATCGCCCGTCACGACCGAATCATTGGCGCCCGGCACCACGGCAATGACGTTCTCGCCGTCGTCGGCGACCATGATCAATGCCGTGCCGGTCGAGGCGAATGTTTCACCGACACCAGACAGGTCGATCTTGCCGTCCCGCAGCAGCGCCAGCGCTTCAGTGGCGAAGTTGTCCTTGCCGACGGCGCCGACCATGCGCACCTTGGCGCCGGCGCGTGCGGCGGCCAGCGCCTGGTTGGCGCCCTTGCCGCCAGGTGCGGTGGTGAAGCCGGAGCCCCGAACCGTCTCACCCGGTGCGGGCAAGCGGTCGACATTGGCGATAAGGTCGAGGTTGATCGAGCCGACAACGATTATCAAGTGGTGCCTCCCTGCTGACTGCGCGGGAAGCTAGCCCGGAAGACAGCTGCTTTCCAGAGCGGGCAGTCATTTCGCGGGTTAACGAAAAACACCGGCGAAAGCGTCTCGCCGGTGTCGCAAGGTCTGTTTGGGTATCAGCGCACGAGGCCGTGAACTATTTCAAGGCGCGACCTGTCCCGCTTCCCAGCCAAGGATGGCGCGTTTGCGGGTCAGGCCCCAGTGGTAGCCGGTGAGCGCGCCGGACTTGCCGAGAGCCCGGTGGCACGGCACCACGAACGACATCGGATTGGCACCGACCGCGGCACCCACCGCCCGGCTGGCGCTCGGTGCGCCGATGCGGGCGGCGATCGAGGAATAGGTGCAGGCCTTGCCCATCGGGATGCGCAGCAGGGCTTCCCAGACGCGAACCTGGAAGTCGGTGCCGATCATGACGACGCGCAGCGGCTGGTCGGCGCGCCACAGCGCCGGATCGAAGACGCGCGCGGCATAGGGCGCCGTCGCAGCCATGTCCTCGACATAGTTTGCGTTCGGCCAGCGGCTGGACATGTCGGCGAAGGCCGCACGCTCGCCGCCGGCATCGTTGAAGGCGAGGCCGGCAAGCCCGCGGTCGGTGACCATGATCAGGGCGATGCCGAATGGCGAGATATGATAGCCGTAGCGGATCGTCAGCCCGGCGCCGCGCGTCTTGTAGTCGCCCGGCGACATCGCCTCGTGGGTGACGAAAAGGTCGTGCAACCGTCCGGGACCTGACATGCCGACCTCGAAAGAAGCTTCGAGCAGCGGCATGCCGGAATCGAGCAGTTTGCGCGCGTGGTCGAGCGTGACGGCCTGCAAGAAGGCCTTGGGCGACAGGCCGGCCCAGCGGGTGAACAGCTTCTGCAGCCCGGTCGGCGTCTCGCCAACCTCCTCGGCCAGTATTTCGAGCGACGGCTGGTCACGGTAGTCAAGGCTGATCTTCTCGATCGCGCGCCGAACAACTTCGTAGTCACCGCCTTCGGGCGTGATGTCTTTCTTCAGAATAGCGGTCTGTGCGTTCATAGGACTGTCTCCTTGACGCGAATATCGTCCTTCGCGGCGCCGATCACCACCCGAAACTTGCCTTCTTTCCGCACATCCCCAGATAGAGTTGGCTTCGGGAAAGGAGCCGATGATGGCTGGCGAAAAGGTGCATCTCACCAAGGAGAAGGAGACGCTGCTGATTACCGTGTATGGCAAGGCGTTGGAGAGCCGGTTGCCTCAATCACTGCTGAAAGATCATTTCGCGGACGAGGCGGTTCGCCGCATCTAGCGCGCCTTGGCGGTCGCCAGGGCGCGCGAAAAGGCTGACGCAAAGCTCTCTCGGTCGTCGGGATTGAGGAAGCCGCCGATCGGCACATTCTGGCCTTGTGCTTCCACCGCCATTCTGGTGATGCCGATCTCGGCGTGCCGGGCGACCGAAAAACGCGCCCAGAACGGATTGAAGCGATGCGCTTCCGATTTACCTGACGGCGCCGTCTTTCGGATGTCGAGTCTGGTGCGCGAGACCGAAACCTCCTCGCAGGCGCGGGCGGCACGATAATTGGCGCGAAAGGCGATGTAGACGGCGATGACGTCGAGACCGAGGAAGCCGAACACCGGCCAGGCGCCGCGCGACAGGAAAAACGCTCCGGTGACCAACGAGCCGAACAGCAGAGCGCCCATCAGGATGGCAAAGCCGGTTTTGCCGAGCGACCGATGCGGTATCAGCAACGCCTGGAAGAATGGCTCGTCGGCCTGAAATGAGGCGTTTGTGTCGCTCATGGCGGGATATTATAGGAAGGGGATGACGAACCCCAAGTCCAAAAATTCCTCCACACCCAAAAACGACCTGCCCCGCGGCCGACGCGACGGCCCAACTGCCAAGCCGCGTGCCCGGCCGGTGCGGTCCCATTCGCTCTACAGCCCGGCCGAGGTGCACGAGATTTTCCGACGTTTTTCCGTTCAGCGGCCCGAGCCGAAGGGCGAGCTCGAACATATCAACGCCTTCACGCTGCTGGTGGCAGTGGTGCTTTCGGCACAGGCGACCGATGTCGGCGTCAACAAGGCGACGCGGGCGCTGTTCAAGGTCGCCGACACGCCGCAAAAGATGCTGGCGCTCGGCGAGGCCAAGGTCGGCGATTATATCCGCACCATTGGGCTTTGGCGCAACAAGGCGAAGAACGTCATTGCGCTGTCGGAAGCGCTGATCCGCGACCATCACGGCGAGGTGCCTGACGACCGCGACCAACTGGTCAAGCTGCCGGGCGTCGGCCGCAAGACCGCCAACGTCGTGCTCAACATGGCCTTCGGCCAGCATACGATGGCGGTGGATACGCATATCCTGCGCATCGGCAACCGGCTCGGGCTGGCGCCCGGCAAGACGCCGGAACAGGTCGAGCAGGGGCTGTTGAGGATCATTCCGGACGAATACATGCGCCACGCGCATCACTGGCTGATCCTGCATGGCCGCTATGTCTGCAAGGCGCGCAAGCCGGATTGTCCGGTCTGTGTCATCGCCGACATCTGCAAGGCCGAGGAAAAGACGACCGATGTGCCGGCGCCGCTGGTCGAGATCGCCCCACTCGAACCGGTAGGCGAAATTCAGTAGCCGTAGCCGCGCGCCATCGCCGCCGCGAAGACCGGGATCAGCAGGAAGATGAACGCTTCGGCGCGGACATAAGTTCGAACGGATGCAAGTTGCGCAGCAGGCACCTGGAAGCCGGGGCTGGCCGAGGCCTGCCTGCTCCAGGAGCCGAAGCGGACCGTCGGGACGATCGACAACAGGCCGACGATGACGAAGGTCGCCATCTTTGCCCAGAACACCCAGTTGTAGACGTAAAACTCCCAACCCTTCAGGCCGTAGATGACGCGGGCGATGCCGACGATGATGATCAGCATGGCGATGATGCCATAGTGGCGATCGATGCCGACAAGCCGCCGGAGCGTCGCTGCGGGCAGATCGCCGCGGATCAGGACAAATTCGGCGCCGATGATGCCCGCCAGTGAAAACACCAGCAGATGATGAAAGATGGCAAGCAGAAGGTCGGTGGTATCCATGCCCTTTTCCCTCCGTCGGATGGCACAGCGGACGCTGAATCGGCTGCTGGTGAAAAGTAGCACCGCTGGGCAGGATTCACATTGGGCTGGAAGATGATCTGCACAGGCTTTGGCTCTTGTTTGGTGCAGGCGATTTGGATCTCTGTCGCATGTCGCTGTCCCCAAAACCGCCGAGCAGTCTTGGGCGACATGCACTAAGCACACAGGCAACCGCAACCGAAGGCATGACACATGGGTAATCTACAGGCGCTCGTCGCTCCCGTCATTGAAACCCCGCGCACCGTGCTGCGGCCGCACCGGCTCGATGATTTCGAGGCCTATGTCGCCATGTGGGCCGATCCGGCCGTCACCCGCTTCATCGGCGGCAAGCCGCGCACGCGGGAGGAAAGCTGGATGCGCTTCCTGCGTCATGCCGGCCTGTGGTCGCTGCTGGGCTACGGCTTCTGGGCGATCGAGGACAAGGCGACCGGCCGCTTCATCGGCGAGGCCGGCTTTCACGATCTGAAGCGCGATATCGTGCCGTCGATCGAAGGCGTTCCGGAGGCCGGCTGGGCGCTGGCTTCGAGCGCACATGGCCAAGGGTTCGCCAGCGAAGTCGTCGGACGGGTTCTCGCCTGGGGCGATGAAGCATTCCGGCGCGCAAGGACCGTCTGCATCATCGATCCGGAAAACACCGGTTCGCTGAACGTCGCCGCAAAATGCGGCTACAGGGAAGTTTTGCGGACCACCTATCACGACAATGCGACGATCCTGCTCGAACGGCGGCCGTGAGGGTTGCTGCCTATCATCCTGTGGTTCTGATCAGGCAGAATCGAGGCTTTCTGAGCCCTCCGCTTCGGCCTTGCGGGCCGCCTGTTCGAGCATCGAGGCGTCTTCGCCGAAAGCGCGGGTGGCGCGCGCGGCCGCCTCGAGCAAAGGTTTTTTCATGCGCTGGAGAAAGGCCGCATCGACGCGCGTGCTCGGGCCGGAAAGCGTCAATGCACCGAGCAAGGTATGCCCTGGCCCGAACACCGGTGCCGAGACGCCCGCCGTCTCGGGGTCGCGATCGCCGACCGACAAACAGTGGTAGGTCTTGCGGATCGTCTCGTAAGGCTCGTCCTGCTGACCGGAAAACGCGGCAAGGACACGGCCGCCCGAACCGGCCAGCAAGGGCAGCACGTCGCCCTCCCGTATGGTGTAGCGGATGGGATGCTTGGACTCGACGCGGTAGAGACAGGTCCGCACGTCGCCCGAGCGGACATAGAAAGCGACGCTTTCCCAGCTTCGCTCAGCCAGATCACGCATGATCGGCAGCAGGATGTCGATCGCCACGACCGAACGCTGGTATAGGGCGCCCAGCCGGAAGGCGGCAGGGCCGACGCGGTAGCGGCCGTCGTCGAGACGCTCCAACAACTGCCCGCGCAGCAACGATTTCGCCAACCTCAGGATGGTGCTCTTATAGAGGCCTGTCCGCGCCGCGATTTCGGCTAGGCTGAGCGACCGGTCGGCGGTGGCGAAAGCATCGAGGATGGCAATCGCACGATCGAGCGCGGCAACGCCAGCGGTCGAGGCAGGCTTGGATTGTGTTACGGTCATCTGCTTGACCACGTCGTTCCGTTCCCGTTGGACAGAAGGGGCCGATCGGAGCAACTGTGCCGCACGCAATCAGTTCTGTCTAGTAGAACGTCGTTCCTGTTGACAGAACTAGGCAAAGACTGCATGAATTTTTGTCGAGCGGGTCTGAATTCAGGCTACGTTGCTGGCAGGCACCGGAGGAGGTGTCGTGATTGGAGGAATCCCCATGCTGAACAGACGCAGATTTTTAATGAGCACCGCAGCTGCCGGCGCCGCCGGTTTCGCGGCGTTGCATCTCTCGCCCGTTTTCGCGCAGGATGCACCGCAGATCCAGATATTTGTGCCGGCAGCGCCCGGCGGCGGCTGGGATCAGACGGCGCGCACGATGGACCAGGTGCTGCGCAGTGAGAAGCTGATCTCCGGTTCGCAGATCACCAATGTCGGCGGCGCCGGCGGCACGGTCGGCCTTCCGCAGTTCATCAGCCAGTGGAACGGCAAGGGCAATTCGCTGATGGTTGCCGGCATGGTCATGGTTGGCGCCATCATCGCCAACAAATCGGCCAACAATCTCACCGAAGTCACGCCGATCGCCCGCCTCACCGGCGAGTTCGAGGCGCTTGTGGTGCCGGCGGCCTCGCCGTTCAAGACAGCAGCGGATTTCGTCGCCGCCCTCAAAGCCGATCCGACCAAGGTCCCGGTGGCTGGCGGTTCGGCCGGCGGCTCGGACCACATATTGTTCGGCCTTATCGCGAAGACGGCCGGTGTTCCGGCAGCCAACCTCTCCTATGTGCCGTTCGCCGGCGGCGGCGAGGCGCTGTCGGCGCTTCTCGGCAACCAGGTCGCGGCCGGTATCTCCGGCTATGGTGAGTTCTCCGAACAGGTCAAGGCAGGCGCGCTTCGGCTGCTCGCCATTTCCGCGGACAAGCCACAGGAAGGCATCGACGCACCGACGCTGAAGGAAGCCGGCATCGATGTCGAACTGTTCAACTGGCGCGGCGTCTTCGCACCGCCGGGCGTTTCCGACGCCGACAAGGCGGCGATGATCACGCTGGTCGAGACCATGGCCAAAAGCGATGCCTGGGCCACCGAATGCAAGAACCGCAACTGGACGCAAATCCTGCTCACCGGCGACGACTATGCGAAATTTCTCGCCGAAGACACGACCAGGATCGCGGCCATCCTCAAGGACCTCGGCCTTGCCTGATACCCTCGGAAGGGGGTGGCCTGCGTCGCCCCTTTCCGATGTTCGCCAGCCGCATGGACATACGATCCAGCGCGGGTGAAACTGCGGTGAGGTCGGCTGTGGGAGACCGGCTATCCAGGGAGGACGATCATGAGCACCAGCGACCAGCAGGCGGCGCGGCCGCGCCTTGCCGCGCCCGAATTGCTGATCGGCATCGGGCTTCTCGCTTGCGCCGGCGCGGTAGCCTGGCAGACGCTATCGATTCCTGTGTCGCCGCTCTACTCCAAGGTCGGCCCGACCGTCTTTCCCTACATCACCATGGTTGGCATGACGATCCTCTCCCTCTTGCTGATCGTCGCCGCCCTGCGGGGCGGCTGGCAACCGGACGAAGAAAAGGAAACGCCGACCGACTGGAAGGCGATGGGCATCGTCGCCGTCGGGCTGGTCGCGAACCTTGTGCTGATCCAGCCGCTTGGCTTTACCGCGGCCTCGGTGATCATGTTCGTTCTCATCTGCCATGGGTTCGGCAGCAGACATCCGCTGCGTGATGTGATGCTCGGCCTTATCCTGGCGCTTGCCGCCTATTTCGGCTTCGCCAGGGCTCTCGGCGTCAATATCGGCGCCGGCTTCATCGAGAACCAGCTGAACACGGTTCTCGATTCGGCTATCCGTTTGTTGAGGGCGTGACGCCATGGAAACGCTTGGCCATCTCGCGCATGGATTTTCGGTCGCTTTTACGCCGGTCAATCTCATGTGGTGCCTGCTCGGCACGACGCTGGGGACCGCGATCGGCGTGCTGCCCGGCCTCGGACCGGCGCTGACCATCGCCCTGCTTTTGCCGATCACCTATCAGGTGGCGCCGGAAGCGTCCTTCATCCTGTTTGCCGGCATCTATTACGGCGCCATGTATGGCGGTTCGACGACATCGATCCTGCTCAACACGCCGGGCGAAAGTGCTACCATCGTCACCGCGCTGGAAGGCAACAGGATGGCCCGTTCCGGCCGCGGCGGCGCGGCGCTTGCCACCTCGGCGATCGGCTCCTTCGTCGCCGGCACGCTCGGCACGCTGGGCGTCGCCTTCCTGGCCCCGGTCGTGGTCAAATTCGCGCTGTCTTTCGGCCCGGCCGAATATTTTTCGCTGATGGTGCTGGCGTTCATCACGGTTTCGGCGGTGCTCGGCTCGTCGTCGGTGCGTGGCCTCACGAGCCTGTTCGTCGGCTTCGTCATCGGCCTAGTCGGCGTCGACCTGCAGACCGGCCAGCCGCGCTTCACCTTCGGCATGAGCCAGTTGCTCGACGGCGTCGACGTGATCGTCGTCGCCGTCGGCCTCTTTGCGGTCGGCGAGACGCTCTACATGGCCTCGCGCCGCTATGCCGGCAAGGACGAGATCGTGCCGCTGAGGGGATCGCTCTACATGACCGCCGCCGAATGGGCACGCTCGTGGAAGGCTTGGCTGCGCGGCACCCTGCTCGGCTTCCCGATCGGCGCCCTGCCGGCCGGCGGCGCCGAGATCCCGACGTTCCTGTCCTATGCGATCGAGAAGAAGCTCTCCAAACACAAGGAGGAGTTCGGCACGGTCGGCGCCATCGAAGGCGTTGCCGGACCGGAAGCCGCCAACAACGCATCGGCTGCCGGCGTGCTGGTGCCGATGCTGACGCTCGGCCTGCCGACCTCGGCGACGGCCGCGATCATGCTGTCGGCCTTCCAGAGCTATGGCATCAATCCCGGGCCGATGCTGTTCATGACGCAGGCCAATCTGGTCTGGGGGCTGATCGCCAGCCTGTTCATCGCCAATGTCATCCTCGTCATCCTCAACCTGCCGCTGATCGGTCTGTGGGTGCGGCTGCTGAAAATCCCGGCGCCGCAGCTCTATGCCGGCATCCTGGTGTTCGCCACGGTTGGCACCTACGGCATTTCTCAGTCGCCGACCGACCTCGTCATCCTCTATCTGCTCGGCGGGGCCGGATTCCTGATGCGGCGCTTCGATTTCCCGACGGCGCCGGTCATCATCGGCATGATCCTCTGGCCGCTCGCCGAAGCGCAGTTCCGCCGGGCGATGACCATCTCGAATGGCGACTGGTCGGTGTTCTACAAGCATCCGCTGTCGCTGACACTGCTGACGCTGGCGTTCATCGGGCTGATTGGGCCGCATATCTGGGCCTACGTCGAGCGCAGGCGCACGCGTGGGCCGGAGCATGTGCCGGGCGATGCCTGACCTGTTTGTGACATCATGACCGATCTGCTGTCCGGTGTCCGCGTCCTCGACCTGACCAATGTTCTGGCAGGTCCTTACTGCGCCTATCAGCTCGCGCTGCTCGGGGCGGACGTGATCAAGGTCGAGGCGCCGCAAGGCGGCGATCTGGCGCGCCAGCTCGGCGGCTCGCCGGAGCTCAACAGTGCCGGAATGGGCGCTTCGTTCCTGGCGCAGAACGCGGGCAAACGATCGGTGGTGCTTGATCTCAAAAAAGAGGCCGATCGCGAACGCTTCCTCGATCTGGTCGCCTCCGCCGACGCTCTGGTCGAGAATTTCCGCCCCGGCGTGATGGACCGGCTGGGGCTTGGCTACAAGAAGCTGAAAGAGGTCCGCCCCAGACTGGTATATTGCGCGATTTCGGGTTTTGGACAGACCGGGCCGATGCGCGACAATCCGGCCTACGACCAGATCATACAGGGACTGTCCGGCATCATGAGTATCACCGGCACGCCGGAGACCGCGCCGCTGCGTGTCGGCTATCCCGTTGCCGACACGTTGGGCGGGCTGGTTGGTGCCTTTGCCATCACTGCTGCACTTGTGAAGCAGAAGACGACAGGCGAAGGCGCTTTTCTCGACGTGTCGATGCTCGAATGCACGCTTTCCGCACTGGGCTGGCCGGTCTCCAACTATCTGACGGCTGATGTCGAGCCGCAGCCGATGGGCAATGAGAACATGACGGCGGCACCTTCTGGAACGTTTCGCACCGGCGATGGCTTGCTCAACATCGCTGCCAACAAGCAGGAGCAATTCGTGGCGCTCTGCCGGCTGATCGGGCTGCCCGATCTGGCGTCGGACCCGCGCTTTGCCGAGCGCGAGACGCGCAAGCGCAACCGCATCGCCTTGAAGGCGCTGATCGAGGATGCCCTGGCGAGCGGCTCGGCCGCGGCCTGGGAGGAGACGCTCAATCGCGAAGGCGTGCCGGCGGGCAGGGTGCTGACGATCCCGCAGGTGCTGGCGGAGCAGCAAGTGATCGGGCGCGACATGACCACCCGTTTCGATGGCATGCCGAACATCGACCGGCCGCTGACCGTCGTGCGCGGCGGGTTCATGGTCGATGGCACAGCACCCTTGCCGACCAAGCCGCCGCCAACGCTGGGCGAGCATACGGACGAGGTGTTTGCCGGCTTGCCGCCCCGGGCAAAAACGAGAGCGCGGGCATGAGCGACGCGAGACCATGAGCAACGTTGGGAAAAAAACCGGCCGCGAGCGCGGCGAGGAATGGTGGCAGACCGAAATCATCGAAATGCGCCCCGGCGTGATTCGGCTGCGCGGCTACGAGATCCAGGATCTGATCGGCCGCGTCAGCTTTCCGGCGATGATCTGGCTGATGCTGCGCGGCGAACTGCCTGGTGAGGAGCAGGCGGCGCTGCTCGGCATCGCGCTCGGTGCTGCCGTCGATCACGGGCCGCAGGCGCCGTCGATCGCCATTGCCCGGATGGCGGCTACCTGCGGCGTCGGCATCAATAGCGCCATGGCCTCAGCCATCAACGTCCTTGGCGACGTGCATGGCGGCGCTGGCGAGCAGGCGCTTGCCTTCTACGGCGACATCGCCGCGGCACTGGACGGAGGCATGACGCTTGCCGACGCTGTCACGGCGCGGCTCGATCGCTTCTTTGCCGAGGAAAAATCCTATGTGCCGGGGCTCGGCCATCGCTTCCATCCGGTCGATCCGCGGGCGCCGCGCCTCATCGAGTTGACCCGAGATTTTGCCGCGCGCGGCATCATCAGCGGACGTTTCGCCGACATCGCCGAGGCTGTTGAGGCCGAGGTCGCGCGGCGCAAGGGCAAGAAAATCCCGCTCAACATCGACGGCGCCACCGCCGTCATCTATGGCGAGCTCGGCTTTCCGCCGCCGCTGACGCGCGGCCTTTTCGTGCTGTCGCGCTCGGTCGGCATTCTGGCGCATGCGTGGGAGCAGTCGCAGCAGAGCGACCGCAACAAGGGGCCGCTGCCGCGCGAATGGTTGTGGGCCTATGCCGGCACGCCGGTCCGGCCTTTCCCTCAGGGAGACGACGATTCCAAATGAGGCCCCGGTTCAAGCGGGCGCAGGTTGGGGAACCTTCAAGTTCTTCAGCAGCGTTGAAAGGTCGGGCTCGTCGATAAGCACTGCTGCGTCTTCCGGCGTCAGCCATGCTCGCTGCCGTCTGTTGGCTTCCTGCCAGTTGGGCAGCTCCTCGGTCACCGCCAGCAGATAGACGGTGACGTCGACGCGAACGAAGCGGTTTGTCAGCCGCTTCCAGTAGGAATAGGTGCCGGCCGGCTGCTTCAGCGTCTTGCCGAGGACGCCGGCTTCCTCCTGCGCTTCGATGGTGGCTGCCTTGCGCCCACTCTTGCCCTTCATCGGCCAGCCCTTGGGCACGATAAAGCGCCTTGTCGATATCGAGGTGACCAGCATCACCTCAACGTCCCCGTGTTCGCTCAGCCGAAAAGGAATAGCCGCGACCTGACGGACCCGCTCCCCCTTCCTTGCCTTGCGTACGGCCTTCTTCTTGGTGGCTGCCATTCCCGACGATCCAATCAGGGCAGTGCCCAAGCACAAAGGCACGTTGCGAAATCAAAACCGCCTTCGATGCTACTTCAAGTAGAGCGGTGTTCAAGGCTATAAGTCGGCTAAATAAATGAAAAGTACCGGCTCATCAGCGGCAGGTGCTGATAAAGCGGCTGCCCGACCGTCGCAACTGGCACGTAGGCTGCATCTGCTGCACATCTGGCCGTTGCGGCGCGACCTCGCGATCCTGGGCACGGAACTGCTGTTGCTGCTGCTGATATTGCTGGCGCCGCAGCCTGTTCTCGAGCACCTGCAATTCGTTTTGCCGGACCAGCGCGTTGCGGTCGGCGGGGTTGAGGACCTGTGCCAAGGCGGCCGGACTTGCGCCCGGCAAGATCGCTGTTGCCAGCAATGCCGACGTGAAAATCGTTGAAAGACGAGACTGCGACATCCGTTCATTCCCGCGCGGAGGAGACACCCTCCTAATATAGGATGTCTGCGTGGCGATGCCATCGCCAAGGCCCCGATCGTAGTGGAATCGATGCGCCTGCCGCCAGGACATTATATTCGTAATCTCTAATATTTCGGCAGGCCGATTGAAGCATTGCCGTCATATGACGACTATGAAACGTCAGACGTTTTGGCCAGTGTCCTTCACGCAACACTTCGATTCCATCAAGCGCAAGTTCAACAATTCGAATTCCATTGGGCAGAAGTTAATGTATTCTAATCAAGCCAGCGCTTCACAACGAATTGGGAGCGCTGGCCTTAATGCGTTGAGTTCTATTACGAATATCCAGCATTTTTTACTGCCTGAGTAGATGTGGCGGCAGCGGCGGATCCAAGTAGGGATTGGGAACGTCGCACTCTAGGGGGTAGTGCATGGCTTTGTTCTCAAGCCTCTCCGTGTCGGATTCCGTGCGGCGGACCGTCATCGGCAATAAGGCCGTTTCGACGGAACGCCCTGTCGTTATCAGATCGAGCAAGAAAGCCGGACCCGCGCCGGAAGCCGCGCGCGGCGAGAACCGGCGCATTTTGCCCGGCCGGGCCATTCTGCCAAATCGCCTGGCGCTGCTGCTCGGCGCCACGGCCTTGGCAGGGCTCCTTCCCGTTTCGACAGATGTCGTTCATGCGCAAGTCCTCATCAATCAAAATGGAGGCACGGGAGGCAACGGCAGCGGCTATGACGGCGACGGCGGCAATGGCGGCGCGGGCGGCAACGCAGTGCATGTCAACAACACCGACCAGAGCGTGCCTGCGCCGGCTCTGCCCCATGTTAGCGCCTATGATGTCACGGCGGACGGCGGTAATGGCGGCAATGGCGGATACGGCTTTCTGTTGCTCGTAGGCAATGGTGGCGAGGGCGGCAATGGCGGCAACGCCGGAAGCGCCAGTGCCACCAACACCGCTAGCCTGTTCACGGAGGGCAATTTTCATCACGGCATGGTTGCGACAGCCACCGGCGGTCAGGGCGGTGATGGCGGCGGAAGCGGCGGTCTCGTTTTCGCGGATGAAGGTGACGCTGGCCATGGCGGCGCCGGCGGCAACGCCAGTGCAACCGCCACAGCCTCGAGCATCATCGAAACGACCGGTGAAAACTCGTTCGGCATCATCGTAGACGCCAGCGGTGGCAATGGCGGCACTGGTGGTAACGCCGTCTCCGCCGGTTATGCAAATGCCGGCGAAGGCGGCAATGGCGGCAGTGCCGGCACCGCGAACGGCAGCAACGCCGGGCAGATCACCACAGGCGGTCGATTTTCATATGGCATGATTGTCCGCTCCGCCGGTGGCCGCGGCGGCGACGGAAATCAATCGTCTTCGATTTTTGTCGGATCCGGCAGCAATGGCGGCTCACCCACCAGCGGCGGCAATGCTTCGGGTGAAAATTCCGGTGAGATAACGACCCATGGCGACTTCGCCTCCGGCCTGGTCGTGCAATCCGTCGGCGGCGCCGGCGGCAGTGGCGGCGGTGCTTTCGGTCTGTTCGGCGGCGGTGGAGCCGGCGCCGATGGCAACAACGGTGGAAACGCCACGGCGACCAATACCAACAGGATCACGACCAACGGCATTGGTGCGATCGGCATGTTGGTGGAATCGATCGGGGGTGGTGGCGGTGACGGCGGTGGCGCGGCCGGCATCGTGTCTGTTGGCGGCATTGGCGCTGGTGGCGGCACTGCGGGAACGGTGACCGCCAATGTCGGCGGCGAGATAATCACCGGCTTCGATGGCAGCGGCGACGGCGCGCATGGCGTGCTCGCCCAGTCTGTCGGCGGTGGCGGCGGCAATGGCGGCTTCGCGCTGTCGGCTGGCCCGATCGCGGCGGTTGCCATCGGCGGCGGCGGCGGCACCGGCGGCAATGGCGGCGTCGTCAACGTCAATCAGGCTGGCGCCGGCGCGATAGTCAGCACGCATGGCAGTTCGGCTATCGGTATCCTCGCTCAATCCATCGGCGGCGGCGGCGGCAATGGCGGCGGCAGCTTCGCCGCCGGGGGCATCGCTTCGGTTTCGATCGGCGGCAGCGGCAGCGCCGCGGGCGACGGCGACGAGGTCAACTACAACATCGGCAATTCGCATGTCACGACAAGCGGCGCCGATTCTATCGGCATCCTGGTGCAATCGGTCGGCGGCGGCGGCGGCAATGGCGGATTTGCCCTAGGTGGCGCGGGCGTCGTTGCGGTCGGCGTGGGTGGCAACGCAGGCGCGGGCGGCATCGGCAAGAAAGTCGATATGACGACCGGCGGCACGGTCGAAACCAGCCAGGCACGTTCGGCCGGTATCATCGCGCAATCGCTTGGCGGCGGTGGCGGCAATGGCGGCTTCGTCGTTGCAGGCAGCCTGGGGGTGAGTGTCGGAGTCGGCGGCAAGGGCAGTGGGGGCGGTGACGGCGGCCAGGTGTTCTTCCGCACTGCTGGCGGCGGCCAATCGATCATCACGCATGGCACCGATTCCGCCGGCCTGATCGTGCAGTCGGTGGGCGGCGGCGGCGGCAATGGCGGATTTGTCGGAACGTTTGGCGCCATCGCCAATCTGGGCATCGGCGGCGGCGCCGGTGCGGCAGGCCGGGGCCTCGCGGTCGACGCGACCTATAATGGGTCCGTGGAAACGTGGGAGCAGCGCTCGGCCGGCATCATCGTGCAGTCGATCGGTGGTGGTGGCGGTAATGGCGGCGGCGTCATCGGCGTCGGCCTCGGCCTCACAGTCGGCATCGGCGGCAATGGCGCCGGCGGTGGCGATGCCAATGCTGCGGAATACAGATCCGCGACAACCACGATCACCACTCATCAGGCCGATTCGGCAGGCCTTGTCGTGCAGTCGATCGGCGGCGGCGGCGGCAATGGCGGCTTTTCCTTCAATCTGTCGGCGGGCGCGGCGGTCGGCGTAGGCGGCCAGGGCGGCGCGGCCGGCGAAGCCGGCACGGTCAGGGTCACTGTCGACAGCGGCTCCATCCACACGATCGAGGACCGTTCGACCGGCATCATCGCCCAGTCGGTCGGCGGTGGCGGCGGCACTGGCGGCGGCAGTGTCGCCGGCAGCTTTGCCCTTAATGTCAGCATAGCCGGCAAGGGCGCGGGCGGCGGCGGCGGCAAGACGGTCGATGTGACCAATGGCGCCAGGATCGCCACCGAGGGCGTGCAGTCGCATGCGATCCTGGCGCAGTCGGTCGGCGGCGGCGGTGGATCGGGTGGCTTCTCGATCGCCATTGGTGGTCCGTCGCTGGCCATCGGCGGTGCCGGCGCTGCCGGCGGCTCGAGCCAGAAGGTCACAGTTCGCAACACGGGAGAACTTTCCACCGCAGACGACCTCTCGGTTGGCTTGCTGGCGCAGTCGATCGGCGGCGGCGGCGGCGACGGCGGTTTTGCCGGGGCAGGCGGCCTGTTCACCGCGATTGGTGTCGGCGGCCATGGCGGCGGCGGCGGTAATGGCGGCGAGGTCGAAGTCATCAGCAACGCCAGGATCACCACCACAGGCGACCTGTCGCACGGCATTCTCGCCCAGTCAGTCGGCGGTGGCGGTGGCAATGGCGGCAGCGCTGGAGCGGTGTCCGTCGGCGCCTTTGTCGGCGTCGGCGTGGCGGTCGGCGGCGACGGCGGCGTTGGCAGGGACGCGATGGCGGTCAACGTCACGCATGCCGGCGACATCACGGTCAGCGGCGCGGAATCCAAGGCTATTTTAGCACAGGCAATCGGCGGCGGCGGCGGCAATGGCGGCAAAGCGTTCTCCGGCGCGTTCAGTGCCGGTCTCTATGCATCCGCCGCCGTAGCGGTCAGCGTCGGCGGCGGCGGTGGCAATGGCGGCTCTGGCGGCGCTGTCACGCTTAAGGCGGACGGCAACCTCATTTCACTTACCGATGCCACGGGTTCGGGCGGCATCGTGGCGCAATCGATCGGCGGCGGCGGTGGCAATGGTGGCCGCACGACCTCGATTGCGGGTGCCGTCAGCAACGGCGTGGCGGTCAATCTCGGCGTCGGCGTGGGCGGCGGCGGTGGCGGCGGTGGCGAGGGCAAGACGGTCCGGGTCGAGACCGGGCTTGCCGGCGGCGGCAGGATCGAAACCCAGGGCTTCCAGGCCGTTGGGATCATGGCTCAGTCGATCGGCGGTGGTGGCGGCAACGCCGGTGATACGTTCGGTGGCGCTGGCGGCTACGGCAACAATGTGACGGTCAGCGCCACCGTCAATATCGGCGGCGGCGGCGGCAATGGCGATTTCGCCGGTGACGTCCATGTGACCAATGCGATGTCGGTAACGACTAGTGGCGATTCCAGCAGCGCGATCGTTGCGCAGTCGATCGGTGGCGGCGGCGGCAATGGCGGCACCAGCACTGGCGGGTCCGCCCAAGTTTGTGCCGGCAGCTACGGCAACACAGTCGACGTCATCAATTCGGGCACGCTGACCACGACCGGCGCCTTCTCGTCGGGCATCATCGCCCAGTCGATCGGCGGCGGCGGCGGCATTGGCGGCTCCAGCACCGCCAAGTCCTACAATATCGGCGGCAGCAGCCAGACCAGCGTCAACGTGAATATGGGCTTGGCTGGACATGGCGGCGGCGCCAGCGAAGCCAGAAAGGTGACCGTCATCAATTCCGGCCTCATCACCACGCAGGGCTTCGGTTCGTCCGGTATCATGGCGATGGCGGTCGGCGGCGGCGGCGGCGCGTCTGGCGCGGCTTCAGCTTCCGACGAGGACGTCGGTGGTGGTGCCGGCGACAACGGCGAGACGACCGTTTCGATCGGCGTGGCCCTGTCTCTCCCGGGTGGCACGGCCGGCGACGGCGGCGAAGTGTCGGTCACCAACAGCAACTGGATCATCACCGACGGCGCGTTCTCCTACGGCATCAGCGCCAGCTCCATCGGCGGCGGCGGCGGCGTCGGCGGCTCTGCGTCGGCCGGTGCCAAAGCCGAATACGCGATCGGCGGCGCGATAGCCGGCTTTGGCGGCAGCGCAGGCGACGGCAAGCGGGTCGAGGTTATCAACCAGGCCAGCGGCCTGATCTGGACCAAGCAGGAAAATTCGATCGGCATTTTCGCGCAGTCGATCGGTGGTGGCGGCGGCGCCGGCGGCGCCGGCAAGAGCACGGGCAGCGACGGCGGCACCGTGGACGTCAAGTTCTCGATGGGCGGTCTTGGCGCCGGCGGCGGCGATGGTGGTGAGGTCCATGTCACCAACAGCGGTATCGTCCTGACGGACAAGGCCAATTCGCACGGCATCATGGCGCAGTCGATCGGCGGCAGTGGCGGTGTCGGCGGCGCGGCCGGTTCGACATCCGCCGACGCCTCTGTTTCCATTTCGGCGGCTCTTGGCGGCCTTGGCGGCAATGGCGGCATCGGCAAGTTCGTCCATGTCATCAACAATACGACCGGAACCATCATCACCCAGGGCGACAATTCCTATGGCGTCTTCGCGCAGTCGATCGGCGGTGGCGGCGGTGCGGCCGGCAGCGGCTCGACCGAAACCGGCGAGGCCGAGTCGGTGGCGGTCAATTTGTCGATCGGCGGCATCGGCGGCGCAGGCAGTCGCGGCGGCGACGTGACGGTCGACAATCATGGCCTGATCCAGACCACCGGCTATCTGTCGCACGGCATCTTCGCCCAGTCGGTCGGCGGCGGCGGCGGCGCGTCGGGCGCCGCGGCCAGCGCCTCGACAGCCGACATGTCGATTGGCGGCGCGGTTTCGCTGCCGAGCGGCGACGGCGCTAATGGCGGCCATGTCATCGTCAACAATGACGGCATCATCGAAACCACTAAGGACGGCGCGATCGGTATCTTCGCGCAGTCGATCGGCGGCGGCGGCGGCTATGGCGGCACCGTGTCCGCAGACACGGCCGGAGACAACTCGATTGCGCTGCAACTTGGCGGCTTCGGCGGCAATGGCGGCAATGGCGGCGAAGTCGACGTCACCATCTCCGGTGCGATCATCACCCATGGTGAGCGCGCGCATGGTGTCGTCGCGCAATCGGTCGGCGGCGGTGGCGGCTATGGCGGCGACGCCAAGGGCAAGAGCTCGAATGCGCTCGCCATTGGCGGGCTCGGCGGCAATGGCGGCGATGGTGGCGACGTCACCGTCATCCGCACCGGCACGATCACGACGACGGGCAAGGATTCGATTGCCATCATCGCGCAATCGGTCGGCGGCGGCGGCGGCTTCGGTGGCGCCGGCTTTGGCCGTTTCGGCGCCGACGACGATGGCGGCGGTCCGAACGCCATCGGCTTCAACACGCCCGGAGGCACCAAAGGCACGGGCGGCAAGGTCACCATCATCCAGGACGGTGAGATCGAAACGGATGGCGACCGCGCCCATGGCATAATCGCGCAAGCGGTCGGCGGCGGTGGCGGCGCCGGCGGCATGGCTTCGCTGGCCATGGGCCAGTCGGCTGCCGGTTCGCAAGGCGGCATCGGCGACGCGGCGGCTGCCGAAGCGACAGCGATGAGCCAGGTCTGGGTAAGGGGCGCGAGTTCCTATGCGCTGTTCGGGCAGAGTGCCACGGGACAGGGCAATTCCGGCGCTGTCGATTTGATCGCAGAGGGCAATTTGTTCGCGCAGGGTGCCGACTCGGTCGCGGCCTATGCCGAAAGCACGGCCAGCGGATTGAAGGGCAACATCAGCTTGGACCTGAAAGGCCAGTATGCCATAGGCGGCGGCGGCACCGGCGTGGCGGCGATGCTGGTCGGCGGTCAGAACAACACGCTGAACAACAACAGCCTGACCTTTGCGATGGGGCTGACGGGATCCTTTTCTTTCCAGAATGAGGCAGACCTGGCCGAATACCTCCAGGAGCTTGCGGCCGGTGGACCCGTTGCCCCGAAGAAGGCGATCCTGAAATCGCTGCTGGACGATTTCAGCCCGTTGTCGATCACCGGCACCTCGGGCAACGATCTGGTCAACAATCAAAGGACAGCCAGCACGCTTGGCCGCGTTATCGGCAATATCGATCTCGGCGGCGGCATAAACGGTTTCCACAACTTCGCCAATTCCTCGATGGTCGGCCTCAAGACCATCGACCTCGGCGGCGGCACCTTCCTCAACGACGGCCTGATGACCAACAAGGGTATCGCGGTCGTGGAGACAGTTGATGTGACCGGCGGCTTCACCCAAATGGCCACCGGCGATTTAGTCACCGACGTCGATCTCAACAATCAGATCACCGACGCCCTTGCCTTGACCGGCGCCGGCGACTTCAACGGCGAGGCGCCGCTCAACTTCCTGTCGATCGACAAGCTGTTTACCGAATATCTGCTGGCAAAGGGCTCCTCGATGGTCGATTCCGGCATCACGCCGACGACCTTGCATCCGGCGGTCGGCTTCAATTTCCTGACCAGGGTGGACGACGGCACCGATCTCGTTCTCTACGCCGACAATCCGACCTTCCTGGAACTGGCGCAGGATCCCAACTCCGGCACCAACGACCCGGGCGTGTTCGAGATGGCGCAGTATCTCGACGATGTCGAGGCGTCGTCGAGCCCGGACAATCCGATGGCGCGGCTGATCAATATGCTGCGGTTCCTGCCGGATGAGGCGTCACTCGGCGCAGCGCTGACGCGACTGACGCCGCATTACGCGGTGCATGCGTTCGAGATGGTCAACCGCTCGGCCGACATCATGCTGGAAACGGCGCGCGAATGCACCGGCGTTCCCGCATACAGCAATCCCGACGGGCGCTGCGTCTGGGGCGTGATCAGCCCGCAGGCCGACTACAGCCGGGACGCCGGGGCGGGAACGACCAGCCGCGACGATGTGTTGAAGACGATGTCGTTCGGCGCCATTGGCGAGGTCAACCAGAACTGGTCGCTGGGCGGCACGATCGGGCGGACAGAGTTCGATTCCGAGATCCATTTCAACCAGGATCTGCTGTCGACCACCCAGGGTGAATCCTGGCAGGCCTACGCGTTGGCGAAATACGAGAACAAGAACTATTTCGTCGACTTCGCCGTTGGCGGCGGCACCGGCATGTTCGACGGCCAACGCGACACGCATGTCGACCAGGTCGGCTATATTCCCGGCGAAACGCTCGAAGGCGTCTATCTGCCGGAACTGCTGCTCGAGGGCATCGGCAACAGCGTCACCTATACGCAAAGGACCGCCCAGTTCGGCGGCTCGGCACGGTTCGGCGTGACCCAGCAGATGGGCGCGTTCTACCTGCAGCCGACCTTGCAATTCGATGCACGCTGGCTTCGCGTCTCCGGCAAGGAAGAGGGTTCGGTTGCCGCCTTCAATTTCGACGGCAGTTCCAACACCTATTATTCCGCGACGCCAGGCCTTGAGCTCGGCACCGACATCGCGCTTAGCGACATCGCCAGCCTTCGCGTCTACGGAAAGGCAGGCGTGGAGTTCTCGAACAAGAAGTGGGAGATCGAGGGCCAATTCGCGGCCGCGGAAGATCTGCCCGGCAATCCGGCGCTGCACTTGACACAGGAGGTCGATTCGCCGCTCTATCGCGTCGGCGCCGGCCTCGAACTCAATGGTGTGAACGGCGTCGGCATGGCCGTCAGGTACAATGGCGCCTTCGGGGAAACAGTAAAACAGAACGCGGTCAGCGCGTCCCTCAAGGTCAGCTTCTAGTTGGCTTGAGGTGAAGGGTAAGAGGGGCTTCATGAGAAAGCGGGCGTATTTCGCTGCTGTGCTGGGCATCGCCTTCATCGCTGGCCTCCCGGCGGCAATGGCGCTGGCGCAGACCAAGACCGACAAAGCCGTGCCGGCCGACGTGGCCAAGCCGCCGCAACTGCCCGGTGGCGCGTCGGCCCTGTCCGAGACGCATGGCGACTGGACGGTCAATTGCCAGATCATTGGCAAAACCAAGGCATGCAGCCTGTCGCATCAGCAGTTCAACAAGCAGAACGGCCAGCGCCTTCTGGCGATAGAATTGGCGACCAAGGCCGCAGAGCAAGCCGACGGCACCTTGGCGCTGCCGTTCGGGCTGGCCCTGGCCAAGGGCATCAATCTCGAAGTTGACGACAAGAAGCTGGAGGGCATCCTGCAGTTCAGCACCTGTCAGGCCATCGGTTGCCTGGTTCCCGTGACATTCGACGCGAAAATCACGCCGCTGCTCAAGGCCGCCACCATTTTGAAGATCAACGCGGTCGCGGTCGATACGGGCCAGCCGATCAGCTTTCCCATCTCGTTGGCCGGCTTCAGCGGCGCGCTTGCCCGAACCGCGGAACTCTCGGCAGACTGAGCGTTGTCCACCCGGATTGTATTCAGTCAACTTCTCGCAAGCGGTATCCGACGCCGGTTTCGGTGGTGATGTAGCGCGGCTGGTCGGGCGTTTTCTCGATCTTCTGCCGGAGCTGCCGCACATAAACCCTGAGATACTGCACGTCGGTCGAATCGCCCCAGACCTGGTTCAGCAGAAACCGGTGGGTAAGAACCCTGCCGGCGTGCTGGACGAGGATGCGGAGGATGTCATATTCCTTCGGCGAGAGCTTTATCTCCCTGCCCTCGACGGTGACGATCCGTTTCACCAGATCGACCGTGAGATCGCCAGTGTGGAAAACAGGCTTCTCGCCCTGCTGCTGTAATTTGTGGCGAAGCGCCACGCGAATGCGCGCGACAAGCTCGTTCATGCCGAACGGCTTGGTGACATAGTCGTCGGCGCCCAGTTCAAGTGCCGAGACGATGCCGGCCTCATCGGTGCGGCTGGAGAGGATGACCACGGGGACGTCAAGGCCATCATCTCGCCATTTGCTCAGCAATTCGTGGCCGCCCGTGCCGGGCAGGCCGAGATCGAGCAGGATCAAGTCCGGTTTTTCCGTCTCCATGAGCTCGATCGCCGCCTTGGCGTTCGGCGCCTCGCTGATCGCATAGCCCTGGCTGCCAAGGCCGACGCGAAGCAGCTTGCGGATCGGCGGTTCGTCATCGACGACCAATATCCTGACGTCCAGATTCGTCATGCCAAATCATCCAGATCGGGGCCGCCCACATTTTGGTCATCGCCGTTGGGGTCGTCCACGGCGGGCAATTCCGTCGGCACCGGCATTCTGATGGTGAAAACCGCACCCGAGCGGTCGGTCCTGCTGGCCGCCGAAATTGTCCCGCCCATCGCTTCGATGAAGCCGCGGCAGATCGACAGCCCGAGCCCGGTGCCTGCACGGACCTGATCGCCCTTGCGCACCCGGTAGAATGTGTCGAAAACGCGTTGCAGATCGGCCGGCGGAATGCCCGGCCCCTCGTCCATGATCTGCAGGATGACGAAGCCATTGTCGAGCCAGCCCTGCAAGCGGATCGTCGAACCAGGCGGCGCATATTTTGCGGCATTGTCGAGGAGGTTGAACAGCACCTGCTCGAACAGGACGGGGTCAAGCCTCAGCATCGGCAGGTCAGCGGGAATGTCTATGTCGGCCTTGTGTTCGCCGATGATTTTCCTGGCTCGGTACAGCGCGGAGCCGACAATATCGCCGACATAGTGGAACGCGTAGTTCGGCTCCATCGCTCCGGATTCGATCTTGGTCATGTCGAGCAGATTGGCGATGAAGCGGTTTAGCCTTTCCGATTCGTCGAGCACGGTCGAAAGCAGGTCCGCACGGTCCTGTTCGGGAAGTGCCGGCGCGAATTCCCTTAGCGTGCCGGCCGCGCCCATGATGGCGGCAAGCGGTGTTTTCAAATCATGGGAAATGGAGGTGAGCAGCGCAGAGCGCAGCCTGTCCGCCTCGGCGGCGAGCTTGGCCCGGTCGACGTCGGCGACAAGCTGGATGCGCTCGATGGCGACCGCCGCCTGGTCGGCGAGCGCATCGAGCAGGCGCTGCTGCTCGGGCGTCAGCAGCGGGCCTTGCTTGTCGTTGTCGAGGCCGACGACACCGACGGCGGTGCGCCCCGTCCGCAGCGGGAGATAGAGGCGTTTTGCCCCTGGCAGCGTGTCGGCGCCGCGTCCCGCGGCGCGGTTGTGTTCCCAGGCCCAACGGGCGGCCGCGATGTCGGCCTCGGCCAGCGTGTCGTCGGGCGGATAGCCGGCCTTGACGGTGATCGAGCCGTTTTCGGGCAGAAGCAGCACGACCCGCAGCTTCAGCATGGAGGCGATCTGGAAGGCAGTCGCCCAAAGCACGTCATCGAGCGTGGCAGTTCCCGCTAACTTCTTTGAGAACAGATAAAGGTCCTCGGTGGTGCGAGCGCGAGACTGTGCCGCCACGGCCTGGCGCTGCACTCGTGCCGTCAAATTGCTGGCGATGATCGCGACGCAGAAGAGGAAGCCGAGCGCGACGACACTTTCCGTGTCGCTGATGTTGAAGGTGTAAAGCGGGTCGAGAAAGAAGAAATTGAAGGCCAAGGTGCTGAGAACAGAAGCGAATATCGCAGGCCACAGACCCGCGGTGACCGCAGATACCAGCACCGCCATGAGGAAGACTAGGGCGATGTTTCGCACGTCGAGCACACGCGACAAGAGCAGCCCGAAAAGTAGCCCCGCGACGACGTAGCCGGTAACGATCAAATAGGGCTTGATGTCGAAACGCGCCGGGTGGGCCGGGGTGATACCGCGCGACGGCTGCGCTTGTGCCTGGACGTCGCCGGAGACGACATGGACACTGATCTTTCCCGCGTCGCGTATCAAATCATAGGTGACGGCGCCGTCAAACAATTGCCGCCAGCGCGGCTTGCGCGGCTTGCCAGTGATGATGTGGGTGACGTTGTTCGCGGCCGCGTAGCGCAGAATGTCGGCGGCGACGTCCTGGCCGGGTATGGTGACGGCAGCGCCGCCCAATTGTTCGGCAAGGCGAAGCGTCGATGCTAGCCTGTCGCGATCCTGCTCGGACAGGCCCGTCGAACGCGGCGTCTCGACGTAGAGCGCGAGCCATGGTGCGCGCAGCCGCTCGGCCTGGCGGCGAGCATAGCGCACAAGGGACGCGCTGCGCGGATCCTCGTCGACCCAGACCAGGACACGTTCGCTGGCCGCCCAGGGCCCCGGTATCGCGTGGGCCTGCATGTGGATCAGCAACTGCTCGTCGACGCGCTGGGCGGTGCGGCGGAGCGCCAGTTCCCGAAGCGCCGTCAGATTGCCCGGCGAGAAATAGTTCTCGATGGCACGCTGGGCGGTGCTGGGGATATAGACCTTGCCTTCCTCGAGCCGCTTGATGAGATCGTCGGGAGTGAGATCGATGATCTCGATGTCGTCGGCTTGGTCGATGATGGAGTCTGGAACCGTCTCGCGCACCCTGACGCGGGTGATCTGCGCCACGACATCGTTCAGGCTTTCGACATGCTGGATATTGAGCGTCGTATAGACGTCGATGCCGTGCGTCAGGATTTCCTGAACGTCGAGATAGCGCTTGGGATGGCGGCTGCCCTGCGCGTTGGTATGGGCAAGCTCATCGACGAGGACCAGCGCTGGACGCCGGGCAAGGATGGCATCGAGGTCCATCTCCTCGAGGATGCGCCCCTTGTAGTCGACCTGACGACGGGGAATCAGCTCATAGCCGTCGACCAGCGCCTGGGTTTCTTTGCGACCGTGCGTTTCGACGACGCCGATCACCACGTCGACCCCGTCGGCCAATCTTGCACGGCCCGACATCAGCATTTCATAGGTCTTGCCGACACCGGGCGCTGCGCCCAGGAATATTCGCAGGCGACCGCGCGCCTCCCGCTCCGCATGATCAAGCAGCGCGTCGGGTGAGGGTCTGGTTTCGTTGCGGCTGTCGTCCGGCATCAGAATCGATCATGAATGGCGCCGGGGATGGTGTCGATCCCCGGCCCACCATTCATTGCTTGGTGGCCTCGTCCAGTGCCAGATTGAGCGCCAGCACATTGACCACCGGCTCTCCCATGAAACCGAGCTCGCGGTTCTCGACATGGCTGTCGACGAGGGATTTGATCCCGGCTTCATCCATCCCCCTGGCCTTGGCTACCCTGGCGACCTGGAAATAGGCGGCTTCTGGGCTGATATGCGGATCGAGGCCGCTGCCTGAAGTCGTGACCAGATCTATCGGTACCGGCTGGTCCGGATTTTCTGCCTTCAGCCTGTCGGCGTCGCCCTTGATGCGGTCGATCAGCTTGGGATTGGTCGGACCGAGATTCGAACCGCTCGAAGCGCTGGCATTGTAGCCGTCGCCGGCGGCCGATAGGCGACCGTGGAAATAGCGGTCGCTGGCAAAAGCCTGGCCGATCAGTTCGGAACCGATGACCTTGCCGTCTTTCTCGATCAGACTGCCATTGGCCTGGCGCGGGAACACAGCTTGAGCAATGCCGGTCATGCCGATCGGATAGATCAGGCCGGTTAGCACGGTGAAGAAAACGATCATGACGATCGCGGGTCTGATTTGCTTGAGCATGGACGTAATTCCTTATGCGAGGCCAAGCGCGGTGATGGCCATGTCGATCGCCTTGATGCCGACGAAGGGGACAATGATACCGCCGAGGCCATAGACAAGAAGGTTGCGGCTGAGCAGCGCGCCGGCGCCGATGGCGCGATACTTGACGCCTCTCAGCGACAGCGGGATCAGCGCGATGATGATCAGCGCGTTGAAGATGATGGCCGAGAGAATGGCGCTCTGCGGCGTTGCCAGATGCATGATGTTGAGCGCCTGCAGCGGGCCTGACGTCTGCCCCGGCGCGATGTAGAAGACGGCGAAGATGGCCGGGATGATGGCGAAGTATTTGGCCACGTCGTTGGCGATCGAGAAGGTCGTCAGCGAGCCGCGCGTCATCAGCAGCGCCTTGCCGATTTCGACGATCTCGATCAGCTTGGTCGGATCGCTATCGAGGTCGACCATGTTGCCGGCTTCGCGCGCGGCGACCGTGCCGGTGTTCATGGCAACGCCGACATCGGCCTGGGCAAGGGCGGGCGCATCATTGGTGCCGTCGCCGCACATGGCGACGAGCTTGCCCTTGGCCTGTTCGTCGCGGATCAGCTTCAGCTTATCCTCGGGCGTCGCCTGGGCAAGGAAGTCGTCGACGCCGGCTTCTGCCGCGATCGCCGCCGCCGTCATCGGATTGTCGCCGGTGATCATCACCGTTCGGATGCCCATCTTGCGCAGTTCGGCGAACCGTTCCCTGATGCCGCCCTTGACGATGTCCTTGAGATGGACGACGCCGAGCAGGCGTCCGTCGCGCTCGACCGCCAGCGGCGTGCCACCGGATTTGGCGATGTCGTCGGCGATTGCCTGCAGGTCGCGGACGGTGTCGCTGCTGGGGCGCGTGGCATGGGTGGCGACGGTCGACTGATTGACATGGGCGAGCACGGAATCGACCGCGCCCTTGCGAACCGATGAGCCATCGATGTCGACGCCGCTCATGCGGGTTTGTGCGGTGAAGGGCACGAAGGTGGCATGCAGTGTTGCCATGTCGCGGGCGCGGATGGCGTATTTCTCCTTGGCCAGCACGACGATGGAGCGGCCTTCCGGCGTCTCGTCAGCGAGCGAAGCGAGCTGCGCCGCGTCGGCCAATTCCTGCTCGGTGACGCCTTTGACCGGACGAAATTCCGTCGCCTGGCGATTGCCGAGTGTGATCGTGCCGGTCTTGTCGAGCAGCAGTGTGTCGACATCGCCCGCCGCCTCGACGGCGCGGCCCGACATGGCCAATACATTGAACCGCACCAGGCGATCCATTCCGGCGATGCCGATCGCCGAAAGCAGCGCGCCGATCGTCGTCGGGATCAAGGTCACGAACAGGGCGACGAGCACGGTCACCGAGATGTAGCCGCCCGAATAGGAGGCGAAACTCGGGATCGTCGCCGTCGCCAGCACGAAGATCAGCGTCATGCCGACGAGCAGGATGTTGAGCGCGATCTCGTTGGGCGTCTTCTGGCGCTCGGCGCCTTCGACGAGCGAGATCATGCGATCAAGGAACGTATGGCCGGAGGCCGCGGTGATGCGCACGCGGATCCAGTCGGACAACACCTGAGTGCCGCCGGTCACCGCGGAACGGTCGCCGCCGGATTCTCGAATGACCGGGGCGGATTCGCCGGTGATCGCAGCCTCGTTGACCGAAGCGACGCCTTCGATCACCTCGCCGTCCGACGGAATGATGTCTCCGGCCTCGACGAGCACCGCGTCGCCGACCTTCAGGCTGGTGCCGGGCACCAGCTTGAATTTGGTGCGGTCGTCGCCGGTCAACAGCTTGGCCTGAGTCTCGGTGCGCGCCTTGCGCAGCGAATCGGCCTGCGCCTTGCCTCGGCCTTCGGCGACCGCTTCGGCGAAGTTGGCGAAAAGCACGGTGAACCACAGCCAGATGATGATCTGCAGGGAGAAGCCGAGATCACCGCCGCCGGTGACGAGATCCTTGACGAACAGGACTGACGTGAGCGCCGAGACGACAGCGACGACGAACATCACCGGGTTCCGCATCAAGGTGCGCGGGTTCAGCTTCCTGAAGGCGCCGCCGATAGCGGGCAGCAGGATGCGGGCATCCATGATAACAGCGGATTTGGACTGGCTCATTTGGTGGCTCCAGTGTCGATGTTGTTGGATGGCGCCGACCGATCGGATGCCGAAAGCAGATGCGGAAGCCCGTAAGCCAGCAACCAGATCACGATCATGACTGCCGCGATGCCAAGGAAGGTGGACATGGTCGGGAAAGGAGGAGGGGTTGCCTCCCCCTTCCGATCGGCGCGATGCCGGATCTTGCGACGAATAGTTTCGAACCAGGACATGACATTGATCCAAGGTGGGGATCCAAGGTGGGGCGGTTTCAGAATGTCTGCCCGTGGATGCCAGCCAGGTGCTCGACGATCGGTCCGACCGCCAGCGCCGGGAAAAACGTGAGGCCGCCGACGATCAGGATGACGCCGACCAGCAGCCCGACGAATAGCGGCCCGTCGGTCGGGAAGGTGCCGGCTGAGGCAGGGGCCGTCTTCTTGGCGACCAGCGAACCGGCGATTGCCAGAGCCGGGACGATGACCAGGAAGCGGCCCATCAGCATGCCGATGCCGAGCGTGATGTTGTACCAAGGCGTGTTGCCGGTCAGGCCGCCAAAGGCCGAGCCGTTGTTGGCGGCAGCCGAGGTGTAGGCATAGAGGACCTCGGAGAAACCGTGCGGGCCGGCATTGGCGATGGAAGCGACGCCTGTCGGCAGCACCACCGCAATGGCGGTGAAGATCAGCATCGCCAGCGGCAGGCAGAGAATGGCCAGCATTGCCATCTTGATCTCCTTGGCCTCGATTTTCTTGCCGAGATATTCGGGCGTGCGTCCGACCATCAGCCCGGCAACGAAGACAGCGATCACGATGTACATCAGGATGCCGTAGAGACCGGCGCCGACGCCGCCGACAATGACCTCGCCGAGTTGCATGTTGATGATCGGGATCATGCCGCCAAGCGCGGTGAAGCTGTCAAGCATGGCGTTGACGGCGCCGCAGGACGCGGCCGTGGTGATGACCGCAAACAGCGCCGATAAAGCGATGCCGAAACGTGTTTCCTTGCCTTCCATGTTGCCGCCGTCGATACCGAGCGCATGCACCAGCGGATTGCCTGCGGCTTCCGCCCAGTAGCAGACGGCGACGCCAGCGATGAACAGGACGCCCATCGCGGTCAAGATCGCCCAACCCTGGCGCTGGTTGCCGACCATGCGGCCGAAGACGTTGGTCAGCGCCGCGCCGATGGCGAAGATCGTCACCATCTGGATCAGGTTCGAGATCGCATCGGGATTTTCGAAGGGATGCGCGGCATTGGCGTTGAAGAAGCCGCCGCCATTGGTGCCGAGCATCTTGATGGCGATCTGTGAGGCGACAGGCCCGACTGCGATCGTTTGCTGCGCGCCTTCCAGCGTCGTTGCGTTGACATAGGTGCCGAGCGTCTGCGGCATGCCGAGATAGACATAGATCAGCGACAGCACGATGCAGAGCGGCAACAGCAGGTAAAGGGTGGACCGGGTCATATCGACCCAGAAATTGCCGATCGATTTGCCGGAAGCCTTGGCGAAGCCGCGGATCAGCGCGATCGCGATGGCGATACCGGTCGCCGCTGACAGGAAATTCTGCACGGTGAGGCCGGCCATCTGCACGAGATAGGACATCGTGCTTTCGCCGCCGTAGTTCTGCCAGTTGGTATTGGTTATGAAGCTGGCGGCGGTGTTGAAGGCGAGCCCGGGTTCGACGGCGGTCATGCCAGCCGGGTTATAGGGCAGGCTGCCCTGCAGCCGTTGCAGGAAGTAAAGCACCAGGAAGCCGGCCAGGTTGAAGAACAGCAGGGCCGCCGCATAGGAGGTCCAGTGCTGCTCCTCGCGCTCGCTGGTTCCCGAGATGCGATAAAGGCTCCGTTCGAGAGGCCCCAAAATCGGCGACAGGAATGTGCGTTCGCCGCTGAAAACGCGATACATGTAGCCGCCGAGCGGCTTCACGAGCAAAATGACGATCCCGCAATAAACGAGGATCTGTATCCAGCCGTTGAGAGTCATTGAAATAGCTTTCCGTGCCTGGCCAGTTGCTGTCAGAAGCGTTCTGGCCGAACGAGGGCGTAGGTGAGATAGGCGAGCAGGAACAAAGTCACGCCGCCACCGAGGATGTAGTCGAGAAGCATGTTGCGATCCTCCCGCTTAAAGACTGTCGCAGGCTTTGATGTAGGCAAAAGAAAGGGCGAAGAACAAAACCCCTATCCCGAGAACGACGATGTCCATCGTGCATGTTCCTTATTTTCGTTTGTTTTCGCGTCTCCTGCAGGCGGCAGGCCGAAATCATGCGGAAACGTCCCGCCACAACGGCAGAATGACCGAGATGTGTATTTCCGGTAGAATATGGCTCGAAACACCATAAAGGTTCGAGACGTGGCGAGCGGGAAAGAAATAAAAATCCTATAGGGATTTTGCTGTCGCGATCTCAACAGAGGCACGGCGTTTGAAAACAAGATGGCCCGGACAGGCCGTGCGCCGGCGCGAGACGCTGCTGAAAATCAATGATCGCGCATGTAGATCACAGCATAGTCGTCCGTATATGCCCGCTTCCAGCCCAGCTCGTCGAAGAACGGAATGCGTCTGTCGTCCGCCGTCAGCAAGGCCCAGTCTATCGCATACTTATCGAGCTGGGCTTGGAGGACAGGCTTTCCGCCGCTGCGCCCCATTTGCTCATCTGCTTTCGCGAAGCCATTCAGAAAGAGCTGGTCTGTGCGGCCATCGATGAACGTCTTGATGCCATGGAAAATCAACGTGCCGCCGAAATCGTAGGAATTCAGCAGATTGCCCGATAAATTGTGGGTTTGGGCGAATGCGAGCGCATTCTTGGCCGAGGTCTTCTGGCTCGGCGCGACCGGATAGGTGGCAATGAAGGCCGCCGATGCCAAAACCAGCAAGACGGCAATTCCACCCCAGACTTGGCGGAACCGCCGCACGAAAAATTGTTCAAGCCCGTCGCGCTTTTCCTCCGCCCATTTCCGGGCCGAAAGTGCTGGATATTGCTGCGCAACCTCCACGGCGAGGACGATCGGGACAAGCAGAAAGAACAGGTAAATGAAACGTATGTGGGTGAGATAGATATGCAAGGTGAAGACAAGGAACAACGCCTTGGCCCAGCCGATCTGCAGTCTCGAAACCAGCAGCCCGAAAAAGACAATCAGCAGGGCCATCTCCTGGAAACCATGCTCAGAAGCGTTGAACGGCCGCCACTCCATGATGTAGGGCACCGCTTCATTGCCATAGGCCACCGTGAAGGTAGCCAGTATGGCCTTGACGCCATAGGGATTGAGCAGGCTGACCAGCGGACATAGCAGCCCGAAGGCGACCCATTTGGCAAGGAGCGCGGGGTTGGACAGGCGTATGCGCATGAGAAGATCGAGGCCGGCAAAAGCCGCGATGACGAAGCCGAAGGTGAACGTCGCGTGGAGGTTGGCCCACAGGCAAAGCAGCGGCAGCAGCCATAGAGGCGGGGCCTGCTCGTTGCGCGCGGCGTCGAAAAGATACGCGGTCCAGACGACGATGATGGGCAAGGTGAAGATGTGCGGCCGCGCGATATAGACGGGGTCGATCAGGAGCGCCAGAACGATCGTTAGTCCCGCCGCCAGTGTCGGCTTCAGCCAGACGCTGAGATGCCACGACATCAAGAAGACCGTCAGGACGACCATGGCGATCGTCAGCAGCGCCACACCGCTCCAGTCAGCTGCGTCATAGGCAAGCGCTAGAAGAACCTGCCCGAGCCATTCCTTGGCGATCCATGGATGGCCGGCAAAGGTGTAGGAATAGGTATCGATCGTCGGGAATGCGCGGCTTGCCAGGATATCCTGCCCGACCTTGATATGCCACCAACTGTCGGGGTCCTGGAGCAACGAAGCGGCGAGGGCAAGGAGCGCAGCCGCCATGACACCCGCGGCGACCAGGCAAAACACCAGCCTTGCGCGCCGGGCGTCGTCTATCAACGGCGGTGCTTCACGGGAAGCCTGTATCTGGAGCATAGAATATCCCTGAGCTGCTTGCTGCCGAGCATCTTCATTGATGGTCAGACGGCAGGCTTGATCGCATGCACGAAATACTGGGCTCCAAGGGGAACCGTGGCGAGGAAGCGCTCGAACGGCCGCAATCTTGCGAATAGGCGCGGGAAAAAAATCCGGTAGACGATATCGGCCCTGGAGAAGCCCGCCGCGGCCACTCGCGCACGCATGTCGCGGCCGTTGATCAGAACCGCGTTCTCGTCGAAAGCACAGCTTCGCACTGCGTGCGTCGTCAGCGGATTCAAGGGATTGTGCTCGAACAGAAAGAAGCTGCCGCCACTGGCCAGCACTCTCTCGATCTCCTTGATCAGGCCGACATGGAGGTTTTCAGGGATGTGATGGAACACGCAGGCGGCGAAGGCGAGATCGAAACTCGCGTCCTCATATGGGATCGTTTCGCCGTCGAAGTGCCTGAAATGAGCCTGGCCGGGAAAGCGCTTGTGGGCGATGTCGAGCGACTGCGAGGACGGGTCGAGCAAGGTGATTTCGCTGTCGGGAAAGGCGGCGCGCATGGGTCCCAGGGAGTTTCCGACGCCCGCGCCGAAGTCGAGTATCCGCTGCGGCTTCACGCCTGAGCGGGCGAGCCTTGCCGCGACGTCATCGATTTTGTACTGCGCAAAGAAATCCGGCGTCTCGCCGCTCAGCCGGATGCTTGCGGCATGCTGCTGCTGATATTCCTGCGCGAACTGGTCAAATTCTGCCTGAAGCACGCGCGGCTCCCTTCGTCAGCTCCCCGGCCATCTCCTGCAGGCGATGGACGGGCAGCTTCTCGGAGGCGGGATCGTGGGCGGCAATCTCGTCTACGAGGTAGAGGGGCCGTCGCTTGGTCTCCATATACATGCGCCCGAGATACTCGCCGAAAATCCCGAGGACCAGAAGCTGAACGCTGCCGAGGATCAGGACGATCGCGGCCAGGCTGGTCCACCCCGGCAACACGCTGCCGACGAACCACGAGAGCAGCGTGTAGCCGAGAGCGGCAAGCCCGAGAAAACCGAAGATCATGCCGAGATGCGAGGCAAACCGCAGGGGTACGGTGGAGAAACTCGTCATCGCGTCAATCGCCAGCAACACCATCTTCCTCAGGGGATAGTGCGTGGCGCCGGCGAAACGCTGGTGCCGTTCATAGGGAAAGGCCACCTGTTTCAAGCCGATCCAGCTCACCATGCCGCGAATGAAGCGGTAGCGCTCGGGCATCGCATTGAGATGATCGAGCGCACGGCGGCTCATCAGGCGAAAGTCCCCGGAATCGAGCGCCATGTCGACATCGACCATCTTGCGCAGCAGGCGGTAGAACACGGCCGCGGTCGTGCGCTTGAACCAGCCTTCGCCTTGCCGCTTCAGCCGCTGGCCATAGACGACGTCGAATCCCTCATCCATCTTTGCCATCATGGCTTCGAGCAATTCCGGCGGGTCCTGAAGGTCGGCGTCGAGAATGAGAATGCGCTGGCCGCGACAAAACTCCAGGCCGGCGCTGAGCGCAATCTGGTGGCCGTAGTTGCGGGCAAGATCCAATCCGACGACGTGGCTGTCCTGTCTGGCGAGATCGAAAATGGCCTCTCGGGTACCGTCGGTTGCTCCATCGACGACCAAGATGATCTCGTAGGAATGGCCCGCTTGTTCACGGCAAGCGGCTGTCACGCGCCGGTAAAGCTCGGCGATTCCGTCGATTTCGTTGTAGCACGGCACGACAACAGACAGCGCGATAGCGCGTCGCGTGGCGATTTTCTCTGTTTGCGCCAAAAGCCCAGCTCCCGTTACTAGAACGGGAATAGGCCGAATTTGTTAGAAAACCGATAAACCGCTCAGGCCGGCCCGCGACGTCAGACAAACGACGCGTGACGGACACATGCGACGGAGATACGGAGAGGGCGGACGCTCCGCCAAATCGGCCGTTCAGCCTTCGGCCTTGAAGTTCTTGGCTTCCTTCTCGACCTTGGCGCTGTCCTTGCCGTGCTTGCGCATCAGATCCTTCGCTTGGTTGGGAGAAACGTCGGTGGTCTCGGCCAGGCGCAGGGCCTCCTTGTCGTCCGGCTCGCGTTTCTTCCGGTCGGCCATTGCGGTCTTCTTGTCAGCCATCACAACGCCTTTATGCTCTCGGCGATTTCGTTCAGCACCTTGCGGTCGGTGCCGTGGCGCTTGATCAGCGTGCGTGCCTGGTCGGGAGTGATGCCGGCTTCCTCGGCGAGATGCCTCACCTCATAGTCTTCGTCGCCGGCTACTTGTGAGCGATCGCGGTTGTCGGTCTTGGTCTTGTCGTCGGCCATGGCAGTTCTCCTCGTTTCGACCTTGAGCATAACGACGGAGATTTCGTGAGGTTCCTTAGTGCCGGCCTTCGCGCACGAACACATCGGCTTCCTTGGCGGCGGCCGCGAATGCGCGCCGCGCACTGCCAACCGCCCGCCGCTGCTCCATCGCATCGATCAGGGCTTTCAAGGCCGCGCGATATTTCGGCCCGCGCTTTTCGTCTGGCCACTTGTCGACCAGAAGCGAGGCCGCCTGGACTGTCCTCGTCACAGAGAGGGGGCGGCCGATCCCTTCGCTCTCGATTGTCACGGGAATGTCGAATTGTTTATCACGCATCACCGGCACTCCTTGACTCCGAAGACAGCAACGGCGCAGCGGAGTTATACGTTCCGATGACGAATGGCGTGATCCATCCCGATCACAATTCATGGTTACTGAGTGGCTTACGTCGCCGGTAGTTCAGACAGTGCGCAAGCTAGGGCGGCATGCACTAGCGGGACCGATGGTCGAACACGACCCCCATGGTCCTACCAATTGCGGTCATGACGACAAGCTCGACCAGATGGTCGTCGCTGTCCTCACAAGCTGGGTCTGCTCGGCGGATGGCATCTATTGCGGCTCTGGTCGATATGGTGTCGCCGGCGCGGAATTTTGAAAGCGCAGATGAAACAAGTTCCTGGACGGTCAAGTCAACGGCAGGCGCTCTCGAGACGATGTTCATTGGCCTCCTCCGCCCTGAACCCTCTCCCATGAGAATATTACGCCGAATGGCAGTTTTCGCCAGCGAAATAGTGGTCAGACCAGGGGCCAATCGGGCCGGGGATGCTCACCTTTTTGCAGGGGTCAGCGCGACGCTGCCGATTTCGATTTCTCTCGGCTCCTCGCAGCTGGCTTGATCCTTATGCGCACCGCCCCACCCTCGGGATGATCGATCTCAAAGGCATTGGTTTTCCGCACGAGATCGCTCAGCTTGCGAAAGCCGAAGGTTCTGGGATCGAAGTCCGATGCCAGATTTGCGAGCTGATTGCCGACAATGCCGAGCGGCACCCAGCCGTCCTCGGTTTCCATCTGTGAAATGACCTTGGTGATGATCGGCGTCGCGGCGCTGGGCGGCTGCAAAGATTTCGTCGGCGCCGCATCCTGAGCGTTGGCTGGCGCAGTCGGAAGCAGGTTCTCGGTGTATACGAACCGGCGGCATGCCTGCCGAAAACTCTCCGGTGTCTTCTGCTCGCCAAACCCATAAACGTCGATCCCATGCTCCCGGATGCGAGCGGCAAGGCGGGTGAAATCGCTGTCGGAGGACACCAGGCAGAAGCCTTCGAACCGCCCGCTGTGGAGAAGGTCCATCGCGTCGATGACGAGCGTGATGTCGGATGCGTTCTTGCCGGTGGTGTAGGCGAATTGCTGCTGCGGGATGATCGCGTGCTTCGACAGCACATCGGCCCACGCCTTCGAACGGGTGCTGGAGAAGTCGCCATAGATGCGACGAACGCTTGCCTCGCCGATCTTTGCGATTTCCTCGAACAGCCCGTCGGCAATCTTGGCCGAGGCATTGTCTGCGTCGATCAGCACAGCAAGCCGTGGAGAACGCGGTTCGGTTGGCACGGTGGGCCCCCTGTTCTGGCTTCGCACCAAATGACATAATGCCATATGGTGCAGCGGTAACCTTTTTATCGAGATTCGACGAACGTCACCTACTTCTTCCGGTACAAGATCATACCTGCGTGGTGGAGCACGCCGTCAATAAATTCGCCATCGGCGGTAAAGCCGGTATCGTCCCAGTAGTCGATGTGGTTGCCCCGGATCTCATAGCGCCCCTGGTATGCGCTATCACGGTTTCCGCGCGCTTCGTCATAACGACCGTTTGGAAGCAAGTTGTGACGGATATGGCCATCGGCCGTGACCCACATCCCGACATAGGGGTGGCTTTCCGAAACCTGGGTAGCTGTGTTTTGCTCGATATCCATCTGGGCGAGACCTTTCTGCATGGGTAAGACGGCTGCGCCGGCAAGAAGCATGGCAGCGGCAAGCATCGAAACCTGTTTCATGGGACAGCTCCTCAGGGCTGTTTGCCGGGAGTGGCGCGACGTTCAGCGAACAGCTCGGAGAGCGCTTGCGATGCTGCGATCGCGCGGGGAAATCCGGCCGGAACCGTCACCATGTAGATGACTTCCTTCAGCTCACCCTCGGACACGCCGATATTCAGCGCATAGCCGGCATGAATCCTCATGAAGGCGGCCTCACCCATGGCTGCGAATACCGCGACGGCGGCGAGTTGGCGTGTGCGGCTGTCGAGCCCCGGACGGGACCAGACGTCGCCGAGCGCATAGCCCTGGGTTGCTGTGGCCAGAAACGGAAACTCCTGCCTCATGCGTTCCAGCGTCGGCTGCGGAGCGCCACTGTTCAGGCTTCTGACGACAGCGTCGCCGCGTTGCAGCCGCTCTTCCATCGTCTGCGATTTGGCCGTTTGAGGAACCGCGCCGAGCAGCAACGCTGCGGCAATCACGATGTACGCGCCGTGAAAACGAAAATCCATTTTTGCCTCCCTATTTGTTGGCTGTCGGCCGGATGACGATCTCGTTCACGTCGACATCGTCCGGCTGTTCGATGACAAAGCGCACGGCGCGGCCGATGGCGTCGGGCTGCAGCGCAATGGCGCGATAGGTCTTCATCGCTTCCGCCGCCACCGGATCGGTGATCGTGTCGGCGAGCTCGCTCTCGACCACGCCGGGATGGATGCAGGTGACGCGGATGTTGTCGTGCTCCTGCCGCAAGCCATCGGAGATGGCGCGGACCGCGTATTTGGTTGCGCAATAGACAGCGGCTGTCGGCGATACCGAAAGCGCGCCGATAGAGGCGATGTTGACGACATGGCCGTAGCCTCGGGCCGTCATCTCCGGCAGCACCGCGGCGATGCCGTAGAGCACGCCCTTGATGTTGACGTCGACCATTCGGTCCCACTCGTCGACCTTCATCGAGGCCATCAGCGACAACGGCATGACGCCGGCATTGTTGACGATCACGTCGACGCGTCCCCAGGCCTGGCGCGCCGCCTCGGCAAAGGCGGCGACATCGGCGCGGTTGGTCACGTCGAGGCGGCGTGTCATTGCCTCCCCGCCCTTTGCCCTGATCTCTTCCGCGAGCGCGTCCAGCCGATCGGTGCGGCGCGCACCGAGCATGACCTTTGCTCCGGCAGCACCGAGCTCCCGGCCGATGGCGGCGCCAATGCCGCTCGAAGCCCCGGTGATGAGCACGACTTTGTTGAGGGACATGTTTCGTCTCCATCTGGTTGATCTTGCAAACTGCGATGCAGCGGTTGCCACGAAGATGGATCTGTTTCACTGTTGCGATAAGACGGCCATTCCTTCCCAAGATGGAAAGCACAGCTAACCAATGCAGCCGGACCTCAATGCGCTTGCGGTCTTTGCCCTCGTGGCCGAGGAGCGGAGCTTTCGCGCGGCTGCGGACCGCATGGGCGTCACCCGCTCGGCGGTGAGCCAGACGATGAAGAGGCTGGAAGAGAAGCTCGGTATTGGCCTTGTCCGGCGCACGACGCGAAGCGTCAGCCTGACCGAGGCTGGCGAACGCCTCTACGCCGAGATAGCGCCGGCCATTGCCGACATGCGCGCCGCAATGGAGACCACCGGGGACCTGCGCGGTCGTCCGCGCGGGCAGTTGCGGCTCGCCGTCTCGTCGATCGCCGAGCGCTTTCTTTCAGGGCCGTTCCTGGCGACCTTTGCCGAAGCCAATCCGGAGGTTCAGATCGACATCACGGTGACGGACGAGGAATTCGATATCGTCGCAGAGGGATACGATGCCGGCGTCAGGCTCGGCGAGGTGATAGAGCAGGACATGATCGCGGTGTCTGTCGCCGGTGACGAGCGGCAGCTGGCCGTCTGCGCGCCGGCCTATCGCGATCGGTTTGGGGCGCCTTCGCATCCGAGGGAGCTCGCTGGCCATCGCTGCATTGGCTGGCGCCGCGCACCGAAGGTCGCGCCCTATCGTTGGGAATTCGCGGAGAACAGCAATGAGTTCAGCGTCGCCGTTGCGCCGGAGATCACGACCAACGACATGGCGCTGATGATAAAGCTCGCCATCGCCGGCGCCGGCATCACCTTCGGCATGGAGGAGAGTTTTCGCCCGTGGATCGATCAAGGCGAGCTGGTGCCGGTTCTCGAGGATTATTGCCCGCGCTTTGCCGGCTTCTATCTCTACTATCCGAGCCGTCGCAACGTAGCGCCGAAGCTGCGCGCCCTTGTCGATCACCTGCGGCGTCTCGGTTAGCGTTTTCGGCGCGGACGCTGATGAAGGCATGGCAGGACGCCGTGCTGACGAGCATGTTCTACAAGACCTACGAGGCGGCACCGACCAGCCCACCATCCTTTTGGGGCGGAGCCCAGATCGTCAACCCCGCTGGACGCACCGGCATCTCGATGTTGCAATTACATTAGCGTAAGCGCATGTTTTCATCAGCCGGCGCAAGCCGGTTAGGCCCGGTAGCCGGCCGGTCACCCCCAATAGGCTGCCGGGCCGCCCGCCTGCCGCGTTTTCGCGATATCACGGCTTTTCCGGTTTGCTCGGCAATCCGGTCCGGAAGTGCTTCGCTACCCATCGGCCGCGCAGATGCCGACATCGGCGGCGCGGCAATGCAAGTCGAGCCATGCGTTCAATTTACACACAGCCGAGCAAACATGGCAAAAAGTGCACTGTCACCGTAATTCGCAAACCCTTGCGCTATAGGGGATAGAATCAATTCGCGACGAAATGACGGTCGTTTGCGACCCCGCGACGCAACAGGTCACGCGCAATGGGCGGGATCCCACCACAGGGCGCCGCACAGGGTCAGCGGCACCTCGGTCGGGGGAGCGGCTGCTAGTCCCCATGGACGGCGACGTAACTGGACCCGCAGGATTGATAGCAGGTCCCGCCACATCGCAATTACGTGGCGGCCACGTAACTTACACACTGCTGCTGGAACACCACGAATGCCGAGCCTAGGCTGCTTTGACAGCGGGTGGCGCAATGGCAGCGAGTACCAGACTAAAGGGCAGAGAGAGCGCATTTTCAGCGGCAGCACGACGGTTCCCGCAGTCCGAATTCTTGATCCGTCGGCTGATGGATCGAAGCGAAGCTTTTTGTGACATGTGCGAAGAACTTGCTGAAGCGGAAGACGCATTGTCGAAGGTCTACACCGTTGCGGTGGAATTGCGTGAGACGAGGGGGGCCGAATGGCAAGAATTGATAAGCAGGTTGACCGAGGAAGTCGGAACCGCACTGCAGGACAAGGAGGGGCTCGTGAAGCCGCGCCCGAACGGCTGATTAGTCGGCGCCTGCGAGCGTCATCCATTTTGTCCCAGCCTTGCTATCGCAGCGTCAGCACAGGACGACGCGCAGGAGCTCGCCAAGACCCAAAAAAATGAGAACACCGGCGCCGCCTGCCGGCGCGAACTGACGAAAAGAATTGTGAAATACACGAACTCGATAAAGGAGTACGGCAAATGTTGACAAAGCGAGATTTACTTCGCTCGGTCGCGGCGATTGCCGCTGGCGCCGCGATTGCGAACCCAAGCCTGCTGATGGCGCAGAGCTACCCCGGCATCATCGAGGCAAAGGACATCGCCGAGGAAGGCTTCATCTACGGCCTGCCGCTCGTGATGAACTATGCCGTGATGAATGAATTCGCCGTCGACCCGAAGTCCAGCCAATTCAAGGCGCCGTTCAACGAAATCAACAACATGCATCAAGTCGCCTCACCGGCGGACACGGCAGTCGTCACCCCCAACAGCGACACTCCTTACTCGATCCTATGGCTGGATTTGCGCGCCGAGCCGATGGTGATCTCGGTGCCGGCGGTGGAGAAGGACCGCTACTACTCGGTTCAGTTGATCGACGGCAACACCTACAATTTTGGCTATATCGGCTCGCGCGCCACGGGAAACGAGCCGGGTTCCTATCTCGTTGTCGGACCCGACTGGAAAGGCGAGAAGCCCGTCGGCATCAGCCAAGTCTTTTCCTCGACCACCCCGTTCGTATTTGCCAACTTTCGGACCCAGCTCATCAACGCCGAAGATATGCCGAACGTGGAAAAGGTGCAGGCCGGCTACAAGGCGCAGCCGCTTTCCGCGTTTCTAAAAAAACCCGCCCCGCCCGCCGCACCGACGATCGAGTTCCTTCCTGCCACCAGTGCCGGGATCAAGGAGAACTTCTTCCAATATCTCGATGCGGCGCTGGAATACGTCCCCGAGACGCCAAGGGACAAGGAGATCCGTGCGAAACTAGCGAAGATTGGCATCGGTCCCGGCAAAACCTTCGAGTTGAAGGACCTATCGCTCGAACACAAAGCCGAAATGCTGATCGGCATGAAGCAAGGTGACGATAAAATCAACAAATGGCTGGCCAGCGGAAACAAGCCCATCAACGGCTGGAACGTCAGCTCGCTTCTTGGCGACGAAGCCTTCTACAACGGCGATTGGTTGCTGCGGGCCGGAGCTGCAAAGGCAGGCCTCTATGGCAACGATGCAGCAGAGGCCATGTACCCCTTCACCAGAACGGATGCCACCGGGGAACCGCTCGACGGCAGCAAGCACAACTACACTCTCACCTTTCCCGCCGGGCAACTCCCGCCGGTGAATTCCTTCTGGTCGGTAACGATGTATGACGGCAAGAGCCAGTTCCTGATCAAGAACCCGATCAACCGCTACCTCATCAACTCGCCGATGTTGCCCGGCATGATGAAGAACGAGGATGGCTCGCTCACCCTCTATATCCAGAAAGACAGCCCCGGCGCGGATAAGGAAGCTAACTGGCTGCCTACGCCCAATGGCACGATCTATCTCGTGATGCGCCTGTACTGGCCGAAGACGGAAGCGCCTTCAATTCTGCCGGCCGGCGAAGGCAGCTGGCAGCCGCCCGGTATCAATGTGGCGCAATAATTATCCCGACCGTGAATTATCCCGACCATGCTGAGATGTCGATGAGGAGAGAGTTATGATACGCACGACGAGAATGCTTTGCGCCACCGCCGCGGTGGTCCTGATAGGCTTGGGCACCGCTTCCGCCGAAGCGCCGAAGATGAAAATGACGACGCCGATACCGGATTCGATCGTCACGCCGGAGAGTGTGGACACCAGGCTTGGCAAGTTGAACTTTTTCGATGGCTTCCCGGATGACGCCACCTCGGAGAAGATCTACGACAATCTCGATTTCATGCGCGGCGTCGACGCTTTTCTCAACGCCATGCCCGGCGCATCGGTTGAAGCCCTGCGGGTTGGATTGGCTAGCCAGGGCGCCGACAACAACCAGACTATTCTGATCTTCGAAAACCTGATGGATTCGCATTCGTTGTTCCTCACCGGCAACACCGAAAGCATCTACAATCTGATGTGGCTGGACACCAAGGCCGGTCCGCTGGTCATCGAGACGCCGCCCAATATCCTGGGCATGATCGACAATCACTGGTTCCAATATGTCGGCGATGTCGGCAATGCCGGCCCGGACAAGGGCAAGGGTGGAAAATACCTGCTTTTGCCGCCGGGTTATCAGGGCGAGATACCCGAAGGCTATTTCGTGTTTCGAACCTCGACTTACGGAAACCTGTTCTTCTGGCGCGGCTTCCTCGAAAACGGCAGCACTGCAACCGCGGTCGAAAACACCAAGAAATTCGCCAAGGTTTATCCCCTTTCGGAAGCCGGCAATCCGCCGCCGATGAAGATCATCAACACCTCGGGCAAGGAGTACAACACGATCCATGCCAATGATTTTCACTTCTTCGAGGAAGTTAACGACATCGTCCAGTACGAGCCGAACGAGGCCTATCACCCGGAAGTGCTCGGACAGCTCGCCGCCATCGGCATCGAAAAGGGCAAACCCTTCGCACCCGACGAGCGGATGAAGAAGATCCTCACTGAAGCCGTCGCCGTCGGCAATGCGACGGCGCGCACCATCACATTCAAGACCCGCATGAAGGACGCCTATTATTATCCGGACAGTGCCTGGTTCACCGGCTTTGTCGGCGGCAACTACGAGTTTCTTCTGCAGCCGGGCGTTCGCTATCTGGATGCCCGTGTCCTGTTCCACTACTATGCCACGGGTATCACGCCGGCCATGGCGATAAAGCGCGTCGGCATCGGTTCGCAATACGCCGGCGCCACCACCGACAAGGATGGCAAACCGTTCGATGGCGGCAAGACCTATAAGATCCACCTGCCGCCAAACATTCCGGCAAAAGAATTCTGGTCGTTCGTTGCGTATGACAATCAAACGCGTTCGATGCTGCAGACGGACCAGCAATTCCCCAGCATCGGCAGCGACAAGAAAGACATTGTGATCAACGCGGACTCCTCGGTCGATGTCTGGTTCGGTCCGACAGCGCCGGAAGGCCATGAGGCCAACTGGGTCCAGACAGTTCCCGGCAAGGGCTGGAACGTCCTTCTTCGCCTCTATGGCCCGCTGGAGTCCTGGTTCGACAAGACCTGGAAGCCGGGCGAGTTCGAACTGGTGCAGCAATAGGGAAAACAGTCGAATAGAGCGGATGGTTCTCTATCCGCTCGATCGATCTTCAGGCGAAGACTCAGCTCGCTGTGGCTGACGTCGCCGTGCGCTCGCCAAGGCTGGCTACAGGCTGGGTCGGCATCAACTTACGGGGCTCTGGCAAGAGTACCGGTTCAAACAACGAGCTGTAACCTACCATTCCGCGTACGACGGCACGGTTTTGCTCGCCAACACGAACGCCGGGTAACCGGTACGCGCTAACTATCGGACACCACGATGGACGACCTTTCAGGTCCCACGCCGGTTTTGGAAATTGTCGTCGGCACTCTTTTCATGATCGTGATAATTTTCGTTCACGGCACTGGAATTCGAATAATCAATCAACGCTTCAGCAAATCCTGGATCCGTGTGACTGAAGCCACGCCATATTGGCGGCTCAACCTGTTGCTTGCCATCACAATCGGTTCCCTGGCAGCCCTGCATTTCGCGGAAACCTTTCTTTGGGCGGTCCCTCTATATGTGATGGGATCGATCCCCTCGATGCGTGACAGCTACTATTACGTCTTGGAGAGCTATACGACGCTGGGAGAGGGAAATATCAATCTGCCAGACCGATGGCGTCTGGTCGGTCCGATCATAGCCATGTCCGGCTTGTTCACATTCGGTTGGACGGGAAGCGTTCTGGTAAGCATCATGACCGAATTTGGCAGGCTCGACAGAGTGCGCGCCAAAGGGCCGACCGGTCGCGGGCCTGCCGGGAAAAGTGACTCCGAATGATCATTATGAGTTGGCGCGATACGACACGCGTCGAATGGCGAATAAAGAGCAGCGCTTCAGATAGCGCAGGACGCTGACACGCAGCTCATAAGTTAGTTCGAAGCGTGCTTCTGCTTTGGCGTTATGTACCGTTCGCGATCGTTGTAGGAGACCGCGACGGCGCCAGTGGCCTTTGTCGAGAGCCTGTTCAGATAGTTGTCCATATGGTGATCGGCGAGGTCAGCAAAGCTGATCGAACGCCAGAACTCTCCAACGGAAATGCGGTCGGCATCATGGCTTGGCAGGAACACATAATGAGGACCGTCCAGCAAGATCACTTCCGGCCCGACATGCTCGTAGGATCCGTGCAGGCGGTTGATTAGTGCAGTCACAGGCGGCAACATCGGCACCATATCGTTTTCATCGACGACACGTGTGATCGAAAGGGACCCTATTAGCTCGACGCCGGCCGCCGTGGTGAATTTCGGCTGGCCAAAGGTGACGACCCGAGCAACGTCGTAGCCATCTCGAGCAAGGTATATCGCAAGGATCGCTGCGATCGCGCCGCCAAGCGAGTGTCCTGTTACGAACGTTTTGTAGTTCTGTTTGAGGGAAGGCTTCATGTCGGCGTAGAGGGCGTGCGACGTGGCGTCGAAGCCTGAGTGGATCGGCAGGCCGAGGTCGAGGTCCTGGCGGATCCTGATCTCGATGTCTTCGAAAATATTCTTCCTGTTGGCTGTTCCCCGGACCGCGATATATTGGGTCCGCGTCTTATCGTCCCGCTCCACGAAATACTGGGCATCGGTGGCGCCGGGCGAGCCGACGCGCACCGTGGCCGGATACTTGGCGCGGATGACTGCTTCCGTCGCATAGGCCGTCTTCGCTCTGCCAGCATAAGCGAAAAGCTCTGTGAAATCGACATCGGCGGGCGTCACCGTCGATCCCAGCGCCTGCAATTCTTTCGATGACATGCCGACGCACGCCGTCAGCGCCATCGCGCAAAGGGCGATCACTGCGAGCAGTTCAAAGCGACTTTTCACGCGAACCATCTCCTGGCAATTGCTGTGCGATCATGCTGGAGCCGCCGCATCGCCGGTCAGGGGGCTTGGGCACGGCCCGAATTCCGTTTCGCGGACTGCCTTGTGCACCGGCTTCAGCGCCGCGAGGCGGATCATCGATTGCTTTCCTGGCTCGGCTGTGAATTTCGTCTGGATGATCAGCGTCCCGTACTCGACGTCCCCGATCCTGGCTCTTGAACGGGCGATGAGATCGGGCGCCAGTTCGGGGTCGGCGGCAATCTCCTCACCGATCTTCTTGAACAGCTTGCGGATCGGTTCGACATCCGTGTCGAAGGCGACACGGATGGCGACGGCGCAGGGTTTTATGAGTTGGACCGCTTTCAATTGCATCAGTAGCAGGGCGGGTAGGGATAGTAGCCGCACGCCGGGGGCGGGTAATAGGGCGCAGCAGCAGCGGCTGCGCCAATAGCAGCCCCGGCAACTGCGGCTCCCGCGACAGCGCCAGCACCATACCAAGCTCCATGATAGACGGGAGCATGCCAGTAGGCGCCGCCGCCGTATCCACCACCATGCCAGACCGCACCACCGTAGCCGCCCACATGGGCGAAGCCGCCGCCGCCCGGTCCGCGAAACGCAAAGGCGTCAATGAAAAGTGCTGCCGGACCACTCGCGTTGTTCAGACTACCTTCCAGGACGGCAACGTCGAATGTGAGCGTGGTTCCCTCAAGCTTCGGAGCCTTGAGCGTAACCACGGCATCGTTCACCTCTGAACCGTCTCCCCCAAGGACTGAGAGCGTTGCGTTCGGGGGATCGATAGCGAAACTGTCCTTGCCTTCATCCCATTGCATGATGAATTGCTCGGTGGCGACATGGCCGGCGGCCCGCACCGGCCGATCGGCAAACACAATCGAGTTTTTCGAAACGCCGGTCAGGACGAGCTTGCCGCCGTCAAGCTTGGCACTCTGCGAATTTATGACGGCGAGGGACGGGACGGCGCCGGTCGCCTTGACCTGGCCGATGGTCTTTTCCAGCGGCACGTGAGGCTTCTTGGCGGCTTCTTGCGCTATTGCGCCCGCAGTCGCGAGGGCAAGGCCTCCAGCAAAAAATATTATACTCGTTATGCGATTGGCGTTCATACTGAAAAATCCTCCTTAGAGATGAGAGCAAGCGGCGTCGCAGACTGCAGCGCATCTAGAATGGGCAAATGAAATCCGTGCGGGACGGCCCGTGCCGGGTCAGCTCACCTTCTGGACGGGCGGTACAGTACAGCTTCCGTCGTTGACGAGACTTCCCTTCGGTACATCCGGAGCACGGGATGAACCCGCCCTTCTTGAGAGAAGTTATGCGCATTTGGCTTACGACGTGAAACGTAACTTACAGTATCCTACAGGCAGATTTTTGCGCCTTCCCGTGTGGCCAAGAGCTTGTCCTCGATGGCGAGGGCGACCACCGCACGCTGAGCGCCTGCAAGCTGCTAGCTAAGTACCTGAGCAGGTAGCGCCGTTACGCAGGAACTGGTCCATGCTCTGTGCCGCAGGTCATGATCGGCGAATTTCAGAAGACATGCCTGCCCTTGTCATCATCAGCCCTAATCGATTGGCCCCAATTCGGCTTCCTTTGGTTTTGCTTTCGCAATTGGACCTTCGAGCGCAGCTCTATGGCGTGTCGCTCACCGCCTCCAAGGGGGCCTTGCTCTTTTTCAGGGTTTGGTTTGCCTGATGAGCAGCGGCCGCAGTCTCTCCGCCACTCTCGACGTGAACGGTGGGAACCGCGATCTTGATACCGTTTTCCGCGAATGCCGATTTGATCATCATGTATGCACGGCGCTTGATGCCGAATTGGGTCCCTGGCTTCGTCGTCAACTTTATCCTCAGAACGATCGCATAGTCCCCGAAATTGTCGATGCCCTGCATCTTGAGCGGCTCGATCGTGTCAGCCGCAAATTCAGGATCGGCTGCCAGTTCCTGGCCTATCTTCTTGATGAGCTTGCGCGCCAGGTCCACGTCGGAATCATAGGTCACGCCGATCGTGATCTTGTCGATCACCCAATCCCTGCTCATATTCTGGACCGCCCCCAGCTCACCAAACGGGACGGTGAAGATGGGGCCGCGATGATGACGCAGACGCACCGAACGCAGGCTGAAGGATTCGACCGTGCCTTTGTAGCTGCCGCTCTGGATGTATTCACCGACCCGGAAGGCGTCGTCCATCATGTAGAACACGCCGCTCAGAACGTCCTTGACCAGGGTCTGGGAGCCGAAGCCGATGGCGATGCCGAAGATACCGGCGCCGGCAATCAGCGGGAGTATATGCACGCCGAGCCCAGCGAGGATCGTCAGCACGGTGACCGCGGCTATGAACACGGCAAGGGCGTTGCGAAATATCGGCAACAGCGTGCGCAGCCGGCCGCTACGGGCCAGCTGGTCGGCGCTGCTCCCATCCGCCGGCGCGAGGTTCGTGTGATATTCGATCAAGGCCTTCGACAGTTGCCAGAGCAGGTCGGCGATCAGCAAAATTATGATGCCGTTGAGCAGCCCGGTTATCAGGAAGCCGCCGGTTTCGCTGCCGACGAGGCTCGCGGCCCTGATCCGCCAGATATGGGCGAGCCATGCGACCGCCGCGGCAATGACCGCCGCCCTGGCGCCCCTGACAATGAGCACGTTGAGTACGACGCCCATCGCGCCGCTGCGCTTCGACCTGCCGGCGAAGCCCTGTGCCGCGGCGCCGACGCCGCGCAAGGCTGTCGGCAGCACCAGGGCGAATATCCCAAGCCACAGGACGCCGAGCAGGCCGGCGACCCAAGCCATCCAAAGCACGATCAGGAACAAGGTGAGAAACGATTGCTTGACCAGAGAGCCTCGGCCGTCGAGCCGTTGCCAGACGACCTCGATTGCGGTCGCCAGAATGCCAAGCCCGAACAGGAAGGCGGCGAGCTCTGCAACCTCAGGAGAGAAGCCCAGGCCAGGCATGAGGCTGGCGATCGCCCAGCCGAACAGCAGGAACCCGGCCACAAGGCTGACTCGCCACCGCCAGAAACGGGTCGAAGCTTCGTTTTCGAAAAGCGGAGTCGGCCTGTCCGAGGGGTCGCTCGTCGGACCGCCGAACGCAAACAGCAATCGGGCTGCCGTGCGAACGATACGGAACGCGATGAACGCAAGAAGCAGGGTCAGAATGATCCTGCGGAGTAAAGGTGGCCATCCGAGTGCCAAGAACGAACCGGCGCTGGCGAGCGCAAAACTCAGCAGGGCGACAGTCTCGAAGAGGATCGCTTGTCCGGCGTCTTCCTGAACAACCGCGCTCCTCGTCCTGGCGAGCGCTCGTCGGACCGCCCACTCGGCTCCGAAACCGACCGCGATCAAGACCGCCAGGATGCCCATAACCAGCCCTGGCCTGCCGGTGTTCACGTCACGCGAGACGACGTCGGCGGCGCGCGACAGTTCTTCCGGCAGGCGCGGGATCGCGGCGCCGAGCGCGCCGATACGGGCACGAACACCCGCCTCCAGCCTCAAGATGTCCTCGGAAATGGACAGGCCGGGCTCGTGCGTGGCCGCTGGACTCTTTCCCTCGAGCCATGCCTTTAGTTGCGGATCGGACAAAAGCTCGAGGAACTGCTTTGCCTTTTCGGGCGGAAGGTCGGGGGAAGGCTGTTGAGCTAGCGAAGTTCCCTGCAAGAGCGCTAGCAAAAGCGCGACGACAACTGGCAAGAACCCGAGCCGTAGCTTGTTCTTCATGAGTGCCTCGAGTTTTGAATGCCGCAGCTGCACATGTTGGCTCCTCGCCCTTTTATGGGCAACTGTTCTGCCCGCATGCTACGTCTCCGGGGAGAGTGGCTGCAAGCTAAGGGCGCAGTCAAATTCATCGGACTCTTTGTGCCGCTAAAACCGGACCACGAGCCCCAGAATCGGACCTTGCTGCACGACATCAAGGAAACCGTCGTCGTTGCTGTAGTTGACGCCCAGTGCCCGGTACCGGATGACCGATGAGATGCGGTCGTTGAAACGGTAGCCAATCGCCCCGGCGACATCCCAGTCGATGTCGGCTTCGCCGGCGCCGACGAGCCCCATAGGTCAGATAGACCTTGGGCGTGACTGAATGGTTTCCGCGAAGACCGGCCTGGCATCCACCCAGGTTGCCGTCGCTTCGCGAGACAACCGTTGAGAAGGCTGCCGCTAATTTGCGGATCGCAAATTCGGCATGCGGTAGGCGTCGCTTGCCGCCGAATATCACTGCTCCCCGCCAGGAGGTTTGCCGTTTGCTGCCATAGCGCCATCCCTTATGCGCTAGAATGCGCATAGTCTTTTTGATGGTGCCAGTATCAGTATGTAAGTTACGTAGTCGGACTGTTGCTCGGTGCAGCTGTATCCGGCGATGGCCGAGATTGACACGCTTGTGGCAGCGGTCCTCAAAGAACCCGCAATGTCTTGCCGATCCAACCCAGGGGTACTGCGCGATAAATCGGCGCCAGCAATTTGATCACCGGTCATTTGTCCGTCGAGCTAGACCGTATCCTAGACAACCCCGCTTTCGATGCAACCGAGCGGATTCTGCCTGTAGGTTACCGTTAATTACCTTCCGCCCCGAGCGGCAATAGGCAAACCTCACGAAGGATGATTTTGTCGAAGGCATGGCTGAAGCGTCCTGCCACGAGTTTCGTCTCGTCGACAGAACGCGGAGCATGTTTTTCTCGCCAGGGGACCGAAAACTCGGCTCATCCTGGAAAAGCGGTACAATCAAAGGAGGGCGTCAGATGAGTGACAAGCAAGGGAATCCAGACCGACAACCGAACCGGCGCGACATTTTGCTGACCGGAGGATCTGTGCTCGCCATTTCGGCCGTCGCATCCGGAATAGCCACGAGCGCGAAAGCTCAAGCAGCCGGCGCGAAGCCCAACATCGTCGTCATCATGGGGGATGACATCGGCATCTGGAACATCGGCGCCTATCATCGCGGCATGATGGCAGGACGCACGCCAAACCTGGACAAGCTTGCCGCCGAAGGCATGCTCTTCACCGACTATTATGCCGAAGCGAGCTGCACGGCGGGCCGGGCGGCCTTTGTTACGGGCCAGCTTCCGATCCGTACCGGCATGACCACGGTCGGCCAAGCCGGTTCCCCGGTTGGCCTGCCAGCCGCAGCAATGACGATCGCGACGGCCCTGAAGCAAATGGGCTATGCCACGGGTCAGTTCGGCAAGAACCACCTCGGTGACCTCAACGAGTTCCTGCCGACGGTGCACGGCTTCGACGAATTCTTCGGCTACCTCTATCATCTCGATGCGATGGAGGACCCGGCTCACCCCGGCTATCCGCAGGAGCTGCTGAATACGGTCGGCCCCCGCAACATGGTTCACAGCTGGGCGACCGACACAGACGATGCGACTGTGGATACGCGCTGGGGCAAGGTCGGCAAGCAGAGGATCGAGGACGCCGGGACGCTCTATCCCGACCGGATGGAAACCGTGGACGACGAAATTCGCGACCTCGCCTTCAAGTTCCTGGACAACGCCAAGACCGACAACAAGCCGTTCCTGCTGTGGCTCAACCCGACCCGCATGCACATCGTCACGCACCTATCCCCGAAGTACGAGGCGATGCGCAATTCGGAGAATGGGTGGTCATTGCAAGAAGCGGGCATGGCCCAACTCGATGACATCGTGGGCGCGACCATGCAGAAGCTCGAGGATCTGGGCGTCGGCGACAACACCATCTTCCTGTTCACGACCGACAACGGCACCGAGACGTTCACCTGGCCCGACGGCGGCAACACACCCTTCAAAGGTCAGAAGGGCACCATCTATGAAGGTGGCTTCCGCGCGCCGGCAATAATGCGATGGCCCGGCCAAATCCCTGCCGGAAAGGTGGAGAACGGCATCGTCTCAGGCCTCGACTGGCTACCCACTTTCGTTGCCGCAGCAGGCAATCCGAACATCAAGGATGAATTACTGAAAGGAAAGCAGATCGGCGAGCGGACCTACAAGAACCATCTTGACGGTTACAACCAGTTGGACCTGATTACCGGCAAGGGACCCTCGGCCCGTCACGAAATATTCTATTTCGGCGAAAGCACGCTCGGCGCGGTGCGCATCGATGACTATAAGTATCGCTTCATCGATCAGCCCAGCGGCTGGATTGGCGTCAAGAACAAGCTTAACGCACCGGCCCTGACAAACCTGCGCCTCGATCCGTTCGAGCGTTTTGGCGATCCGGAAAACGGAACATTGGAGGGCGCTCAAGGAAGTTTCATGGGCTGGTTCGTGTACGAGTTCTGGCGTTTCGTGTTCGTCCAGCAGGAAGTGGCCAAGCTCGCCAAGACGGCAATCGAATATCCACCCCTGCAGGCGGGCGCGAGCTTCAACCTCGAAGCGGTGAAAGTACAGATCGAGGACGCCATGAAGCAACGCGCAGGGCAATAGGCGCTCTCTTCAGCGGCGGGGGGCTCGGCCGCCCGCTCGAACCAGCGGAGGCCGGAGCATGCTGTCCGCGAGTATTGGAAAGGCCGCGACACTCCGCTTGCGGCCCTCTCACGAGGCGGCCGGTTCCTTTGAAGGCAGTAGTAACATGCCGATGGCAACAGCGAACCACAGTCCTTCGACGGAGACCCTTGCCCAGAGGGCGAAACAGGAGCTGCGAGAGTATGCGCTGCTATCCGTATATCTATTCGTCTGCTTTGGTGCGCTCATTCTCTACAAGACAGCGATCCTTGGCGACGAAGGCATCAGCTATCTGCCATCAGGGCTTGCGGCCATCAAGGCGCTGATCCTGGCGAAGTTCATGATGCTCGGACACATGATCCGATTGGGCGACCGGCGTCGAAGCAGGGTAGTCTACGTCATAGCCTACAAGGCCCTGTTATACCTGATCCTGCTTCTCGTCCTCTCGGTCGTTGAGGAAGTCATAGTCGGGCGAACAAGCGCCGCCTCCCTCGCTGAATTCGGAGGAGACAAGCTGCCGCAGACGCTCGCGACAAGCCTGATCATGCTGCTGATATTGATCCCCTACCTGGCATCCAGGGAACTCAACGTCGCGCTTGGGGAAGGCAGGCTTTGGACGCTGGTGTTCGAACACCGCCCCGCTCAAGCTACAGAAAGCAAAGGTGTCAAGCCATGACCGTTCTCCCTCGCGCTGCCAGGTGCTATTTGCCGCTCCTTTTTCTGGTGATGACGATTGCGCCTTCCGCGCAAGGCGCGGAAGTACTCGCCTCATGGAACGACGGCGAGGCGAAGCAATCCATCGTGCGGTTCGTCGAAAGCGTGACCAAGGAAGGGTCGGCGGATTTCGTGCCTGTCCCCGAACGCATCGCGGTATTCGACAATGACGGGACGCTGTGGGGCGAACAGCCTATGTATTTTCAGCTTTTGTTCGCGCTCGACCGGGTCAAGGTGCTCGCTCCCCAACATCCCGAATGGAACACGCAGGAGCCCTTTGCCTCGCTGTTGAAGGGCGATGTGAAAGTGGCGCTAGCTGGCGGAGAACACGCGATCCTGGAGATCGTGATGGCCGCGCATTCGGGCATGACCACCGACGAGTTCGAACAGATCGTCCGCGACTGGTTTGCGAGCGCCAAGCATCCGAAGACAGGCAAACCCTACATGGAGATGATCTACCAGCCGATGTTGGAGCTGCTGGACTATTTGCGCGCCAACGGTTTCAAGACATTCATAGCCTCGGGCGGCGGCATCGAGTTCGTGCGAGTATTCAGCGAGCAGGTTTACGGCATTCCCCCCGAGCAGGTGATCGGCAGCAGCGGCAAAATGAAATTCGAGTTGAAAGGGGACCAGATGGTTCTCAACAAGCTGCCGGAAGTTGACTTCATTGACGACAAGGCGGGCAAGCCGGTGGCCATCCAAAAGCATATTGGGCGGCGGCCGATCGCGGCGTTCGGCAATTCCGACGGCGATCTGCAGATGCTGCAATGGACCTGCGCCGGACCAGCCCCGCGCTTCTGCCTCTATGTCCATCATACAGACGCAGAGCGCGAATGGGCCTACGACCGGCAGTCAAGCATCGGCCGTCTGGACAAGGGTCTCGACGCCGCAGCCGATTCTGGTTGGACGGTTGTCGATATGAAGAAGGAATGGAACCGGGTGTTCGCTTTCGAGAATTAAGGCTTCGGAGCAAGAGATGAGTCGAGTTGTGGAACGCCAGGCTCAACCTACTCAGGTCGAAGAGCCATTCCTGGACCCGGTCTGGATCCCTGGCGGTACATTCCTCATGGGATCGGACAAGCACTATTCCGAAGAGGCGCCGGCGCATAGGGTGACGGTAGGCGGCTTCTGGATGGACGTCTGCACCGTCACCAACCGCGAGTTCTCTCGCTTCGTCGATGCTACTGGTTACGTCACCTCGGCCGAACGTCCCGTAAATCCCGACGATTATCCCGGAGCGAAGCCGGACATGCTGGCGCCATCGTCGGTGGTGTTCAGCAAGGCCAAACAGCGTATCGATCTTCGCGATCACTACAATTGGTGGGTCTACGTGCGCGGCGCCAATTGGCGCCATCCGCGCGGGCCGGCGAGTTCGATCAAGCGGCTGGCCGACCATCCGGTCGTGCATGTGAACCTTGAGGATGCCGAAGCCTACGCATCGTGGGCGGGCAAGGAATTGCCCACCGAGGCTGAGTGGGAATTCGCGGCGCGTGGCGGACTCGACGCGGCCGAATTTGTCTGGGGCGATGAAATGGCGCCCGAGGGCCGACACATGGCCAATACTTGGCAAGGCGAGTTCCCATGGCAGAATCTCTGCGAGGACGGCTACGAGGGGACGTCACCCGTCGCCTCTTTTGCCGCCAACGGCTACGGCCTCTACGACATGGCTGGCAATGTCTGGCAGTGGACCACGGACTGGTACCAGGAACACGGCAAGATCGACAGCCCATGCTGCACGGTTGACAACCCCCGCGGTGCCAAACGGGACGACAGCCTCGATCCACGGCAGCCGCAGATCAGAATCCCGCGCAAGGTGATGAAAGGCGGATCGCATCTTTGCGCGCCCAATTATTGCCGGCGCTACCGTCCGGCCGCGCGGATGGCGCAGCCGATCGATACGTCAACGTGCCATCTGGGTTTCCGCTGCATTGCACGCAAAACGTGACAACGGAAAAAAAGCCCGGCCTTAAGGCTTGCCGAGACAGACAGGGAGGATCGAAGCATGACGGGCAAACACTTGTTGAAGGTCGGTGCGGCGGCGCTGACGCTGCTGCTTGCCGGGTTTGGTTCGGCGCACCCTGTCCTTGCACAAGAACAGGTCGCGGCGGCTGACGCTTCGGGCGATGCGGCGACTTCGCCGGAGCCGCTGAGCGCCGACGAGATGGAGGTGCTGGTCGCGCGGATTGCGCTCTACCCGGACGAGCTGATCGCCGTGATCACCGCGGCTGCGCTCTATCCGCTGCAGATCATCGAGGCGGCGCGCTTCCTCGACCGTTACGAGAAGGACAAGAGCCTGAAACCCAAGGAGAGCTGGGACGGTTCCGTGGTGTCGCTGCTCAACTATCCCGACATTGTGAAGATGATGAGCGACGACCTCGAATGGACGCAGACGCTCGGCGATGCCATCGCCTACCAGCAGAAGGACGTGCTGGTTGCCATCCAGCAGCTGCGCGACGAGGCGGTCGCCAAGGGCGTCATCAAGACCGACGACAAGATCCAGGTGGTCAAGGCGAACGACAACATCGTCATCAAGTCGGCGAGCCCCGAAGTGATCTACGTCCCGCAATATCCGCCGCAGATGTTTTATGAGCCGGATTACGTGTGGGAACCGATCCGCTATTATCCCGATCCTTACCCATACTATGTGTACCCGGGGGCGACATTCTTCGCCGGGGCGGTGACCGGCGCCATCTGGGCCGCCGCCGTCGACTGGGATGATTGGGGCGTGTGGGGCGGCCGCTGGAACGGCAACGACATCAACATCGATTGCAACAACTGCTTCAACAACCGCGACTTCAACGGCAATATCAACATCAACGACGTCGACTGGAAGAATGTCGATCGCAGCAAGATCAAGATCGACCGCGATCAGTTGAACAAGTTCGACCAGAACAACATCAAGAACAGGATCGAGAAGAATGGCGACAACGCCATCCGCGACCGCGCCCGCGACATCAAGAAGAACGACAGCCTCGCGAACAGGGCGCCGGGCAAGACGGCGGGAACGAGAGACATCCGCAAGAGCACGCTGGACGGGCTGAAGGCGAAGCCCGCCAACGTCACCCGCCCGGCCAAGCCCGCCAACATCCAGAAACCTGCGGCCAGGCCTACCGCCAATCGCCCGGCGGCGAAGCCGGCCAAGGTGAACCGTCCGGCTGGCAAGCCAAAACCTGCGGCACGGGTCGACAACCGGCCGAAGAAACCGTCGGGTCTTGGCAACGTCGATCGCGGCAAGGCGACCAAGGTCAGCTCCAACCGTGGCCACAAGTCGATGGGCGGCGGCCAGCGCGGCGGTGGCGGCCACAAGCAGATCAAGCGCGGCGGCGGCGGACGCCGGCGTTAACGGAACGGGAGGACAGGATTATGACACAGATGTTCAGCACCACCCGACATACGGGAGTTTTGCATACGATCCTTCTCCGCTCAGTCTGTGCCGTGGTGCTTGCAGCCGGCATCGCTGTCTCGCAGCCGGCATCCGCGCAGGAGGCGCCGCAAGCGCCGGAGATCACTGCGTTTGCGGCCGCCGCCGAGCCGCCCGTCTTCGACACGCCGGAAGCGGCTGTCGAGGCGTTCAAGAAGGCGCTGGACGACGCCGGCAACGGTGCGGTTGCGGCCCTTCTCGGCCTCGATGCGGAAAAGCTGAAGGCCGACGAGAACTCGGACGAGACGCTGGCGACGATCAAGGAAGGTGTGGCCAAGCAGCTTGTCCTCGATGGCGAGGGCGACCGCCGCACGCTGCAGATCGGCGACAAGCTGTGGCCGCTGCCTTTTCCGATCGTCAAGGGCGAGGACGGCAAGTGGGCTTTCGACACTTATGCCGGGCTCGAAGAGATCGTGAACCGGTATGTTGGCGAGAACGAGCTCACCGCGATCGAGACGATGCGCGCCTATGTCGACGCGCAGGAGGACTATGCATCGCAGGACCGCGACGAGGATGGCGTGGAGGAGTTCGCGCAGAAACTGATCAGCTCTGAAGGCGTGACCGACGGGCTCTACTGGCCGACCGACGACATCAACGGCGAGAGTCCGGCCGGTGGCAATATCGATCAGGCCGAGCTCGAGGACGCGGCCAAGGGCGAAGGCTATTTCGGCTACAAGTACAAGATCCTGACCGGCCAGGGCGACCATATCGCCGGCGGCGCCTACGACTACGTCATAAACGGCAACATGATCGCCGGCTTCGGCCTCATCGCCTGGCCGGCCAAATACGGCGAAACCGGCGTGAAAACCTTCGCCGTCAACCAGCACGGCGTCGTCTACGAGACCGACCTCGGCCCGACCACCGAGCAGATCGTCAAATACATCGACCGCTTCAACCCGGACGATACCTGGCAGGTCGTGGCCGACTGAAAGAAAAGCGTTCTAGTGAAGAACACGCAGCAAGAGGTCTCGTTGCGGTTTGCCCGTTCGCAGGATGTGGAGTTCTTCCTTGGCTCATTGAGGAAAGCGGGGCTCACCTCAGAGACTGACTCTTGCGCTGGCCGAGCGGATTCTGCCCGTAGGTTACGGTTAATTACCTTCCGCCCGGAGCGGCAATAGGCAAACCTCATGAAGGGCGCCCGTCAAAGATATGTGGCAAGAGCGCCTCCAAATGGGAGGTCACGATGAGCGAAGACAAGATCAACCGCAGCGTCCTACCGATTCCGTCGCGGCCGCGAACGGGCCTAATCACCTACGACGCCAAGGATCCCGACACCAAATTTCCGCCGATCGAGCAATTGCGGCCGCCCAAGGGCGCGCCCAATATTGTCGTAGTCTTGCTCGATGATGTCGGGTTCGGTGCGTCGAGCGCTTTTGGTGGCCCCTGCAACACACCCAACGCTGAGCGCCTCGCGACGCGTGGCCTCAAATACAATCGCTTTCACACGACGGCGCTGTGCTCGCCGACGCGGCAGGCCCTGCTCACCGGCCGCAACCATCATTCGGTCGGTATGGGCTGCATAACGGAATGCGCTAGCGGCTCTCCGGGTTATTCCTCGGTTCTGCCGAACACCATGGCTCCCGTCGCGAAGACTCTGAAGCTGAACGGCTATGCCACAGCCCAATTCGGTAAATGCCACGAGGTCCCCGTGTGGGAGACCAGCCCGGCCGGTCCGTTCACAGCATGGCCGACCGGCGGCGGCGGCTTTGAGTATTTCTACGGCTTCATCGGCGGCGAGGCGCACCAATGGTATCCCTCGCTCTATGAAGGGACGATGCCTGTCGAAGTGAAGAAGACACCCGAACAGGGCTATCATCTCATGGAGGATATGACCGACAAGGCGATCGGCTGGATCGGCCAGCAGAAGGCGCTGATGGCCGACAAGCCCTTCTTCATCTATTTCGCGCCGGGCGCGGCGCACGCGCCGCACCATGTGCCGAAGGAGTGGGCCGACAAATACAAGGGCAAGTTCGACCAGGGTTGGGACGAACTGCGCAAGGAGACCTTCGCGCGCCAGAAGAAGCTGGGTGTCATCCCCGAGGATTGCGAGCTGACCGCTCGGCACGAGCAGATTCCCTCCTGGGACAGCATGGACGAGAAGATGAAGCCCGTGCTGCGGCGCCAGATGGAAGTCTATGCCGGCTTCCTCGAATACGCCGATCATCATGTCGGACGGCTCTTCGACACGCTCGACCGGCTGAAGCTGGCCGACAACACGCTTATCTACTACATCATCGGCGACAACGGCGCATCGGCGGAAGGCACGCTGATCGGCGCCTACAATGAGATGGCCAACTTCAACGGCCTCGCGGCGCTCGAGACGCCGGAATTCCTGATGGCTCGGCTCGACAAGCTGGGCGGGCCGGAATCCTACAACCACTATGCTGTCGGCTGGGCGCACGCGATGAACACGCCCTATCAATGGACCAAGCAAGTCGCTTCCCACTGGGGCGGCACACGCAACGGCACGATCGTGAGCTGGCCGAACGGCATCAAGGCCAAAGGCGAGATCCGCTCGCAATTCCATCACGTGATCGACATTGCGCCGACCATTCTCGAGGCGGCGGGCCTGCCGCATCCGGTGGCGGTCGAAGGCGTCCAGCAGGCGCCGATCGAGGGCGTCAGCATGGTCTACTCGATGAATGATGCGAAGGCGGCCGAGCGCCGCGAGACTCAATACTTCGAGATGTTCGGCAATCGCGGCATCTACCACAAGGGCTGGACCGCGGTAACGCAGCACAAGACGCCGTGGCTTATGGTCGGCGAGAGCGTCCCTGCCTTCGACGACGATACCTGGGAGCTCTACGACACGAACAAGGACTGGAGCCAGTCGAAAAACCTCGCCAAGGAGATGCCGGACAAGCTGCGCGCCCTGCAGCGGCTCTGGCTGATCGAGGCGACACGCTACAACGTGCTCCCGCTCGACGATCGCCTCGCAGAGCGACTAAACTCCGACTTGGCCGGCCGGCCGGTGCTGATCCGCGGCAACACGCAGCTCCTCTTCGGCGGCATGGGGCGGCTTTCCGAGAATTCCGTCATCAGCATCAAGAACAAGTCGCATTCCGTGACCGCGGAAATCGATGTGCCGGAAGGCGGCGCCGAGGGTGTGATTATTGCCCAAGGTGGCAATATCGGCGGCTGGGCTCTCTACGCCAAGAATGGAAAGCTGAAGTACTGCTACAACCTGGTCGGCGTGAAGCATTTCTACGCCGAGTCCACGGCCAAGATCCCGAGTGGATCTCACCAGGTTCGCATGGAGTTCGCCTATGCAGGCGGCGGGCTTGGCAAGGGCGGTGTGGCCACTCTCTTCGTCGACGGCAAGAAGGTCGGAGAAGGCAAGGTCGAAGCCACGGCTGCCATGGTGTTCTCGGCTGACGACGGTCTTGATGTCGGCTGTGACACCGGCGCTTCGGTGTCGCCTGATTACGGTCCACACGACAACGAATTCAACGGCAGCATCAGGGGTGTGCAACTCGCTATTGCCGAGGCTGCCGACAGCGCAGACCACATGATCTCGCCGGAAGAAGCTATCCGCGTCGCGATGGCGCGGCAGTAAGGGGGCGTCGTCTTACGGACGGGCGGCGCCAGCAACGGCGTCGCCTGATCCTCGGCAACCGTCTTCGCAAAGAGGGATGAGCACGAATGGCGATCGAAGACATTCTGCAGCGCTTTTGGGAAGACCTCGTCGCTCGGCCGAGTGGGCCCCTGGCACTCAGATTCCTTCTTCAGCCGGTGATGGCGACTTTGTTCGGGATACGTGACGGCATCAAGGATGCGCGCGACGGGCGGTCGCCCTATTTCTGGACCGTCCTGTCAAAGTCTGACGAGCGCCGCGCACGCCTTGTCGAAGGGGTTAGATCGACGGGCAAGGTTATGGTGCTCGCCGTGATCCTGGATGCCGTCTATCAAATCATGCAACTCGGCACCTTCTATCCGTTTGAAGCTGTGGTCGTGGCGATTGTTCTCGCCTTCGTTCCCTATCTCCTGATCCGGGGCCCCGCGGCGCGCATCGCGCGCTGGTGGAGCAGCGCTCGTCTCGGACCAAAATCGTGAATGATCAAAAAGCCTTGGGGCCAATCTCGTACGCTGAAACAATGTCGATGAACAAGGATTCAAGGGGATCAGAATGGTGAGCCAGCCCGCGGATGAGAACCCACCAAGATTTGAAGTCCATGTGACATCGGACAGTCATTTCTCTTGGCTGCGTACGCGTCTCAGCGTCGAGCGCACGCTGATGTCTTGGGTGCGAACGTCCGTCTCGCTTATCGGCTTCGGCTTCACGATCGTCCAGTTCTTCGAGCGTTTTCAGGACATGCAAGGCGTCGCCCCGGCGCTTCGCCCGCAGTCGCCGCGTGTTCTCGGCCTTGCGCTCATCCTCGCCGGCGTGGGTGCGCTTGCTGTCTCGCTGTGGCAATACCGATCGCTACTTGGTTATCTCTGGAGCAAACAGTTCGCTCCGCTCGCCGGAGTGGACGAGGACCCGCACAAGACGCCGCTCGTTGCTGTCACAATCGTTCTGTTGCTCATCGGCATTTTCACTTTCATTGCCGTGCTGTTCCGGTTGGTCTGAAGGCAAGGATGGCGCAGCATCCAAGTGGCAACACGAAAACATAGGGAGGAGACGAAAATGGCAGACAAGAAACCGAACGTTCTCATCATCTGGGGCGACGACATCGGCCAGTTCAATGTCAGCGCCTACAACCAGGGCATGATGGGCTACAAGACGCCCAACATCGACAGCATCGCCAAGGAGGGAGCGCTGTTCACCGACTGGTATGGGCAGCAGAGCTGCACCGCAGGTCGTGCGGCATTTATCACCGGGCAGTCGCCCATCCGCTCCGGCCTCACCAAGGTCGGCCTGCCGGGAGCGCCCGAGGGCATGAAGAAGGAAGATCCGACGATCGCCGGCCTGCTCAAGAACCACGGCTACATGACCGGGCAGTTCGGCAAGAACCACCTCGGCGACCGTGACGAGATGTTGCCTTCGAACCACGGTTTCGACGAGTTCTTCGGCAACCTCTACCACCTGAATGCAGAGGAAGAGCCGGAAAACCCCGACTATCCGAAGGAATCGGAGTTTCCGAATTTCAAGAAGAACTTTGGTCCGCGCGGCGTCATTCACAGCTTCGCCGACGGCCGCCTCACAGACACGGGTCCGCTGACCAAGAAACGCATGGAGACCTTCGACGAAGAGGTATCCGCCAAGGCGATCGACTTTATGGAGCGCGCCAAAAAAGCGGACAAGCCGTTCTTCCTCTGGTGGAATTCCACCAAGATGCATATCTTCACGCACCTCAAGAAGGAGGTGCAGGGAAGGACGGGGCTCGGCATCTATGCCGATGGCATGGTCGAGCACGACCGTCAGGTCGGCGAGATGCTGGCCAAGCTCAAGGAACTGGGTCTCGATGAGAACACCATTGTAATGTACTCCACCGACAACGGCTCGGAGTCCTTCTCCTGGCCCGACGGTGGCACGACGATGTTCCGGGGTGAAAAGAACACCAATTGGGAAGGCGGCTATCGGGTGCCGTGCGCCATTCGCTGGCCCGGCGTGATCGAACCCGGCACGGTCATCAACGATGTCGGTTCGCATGAGGACATGCTCACGACCATCCTGGCCGCGGCTGGCGAGCCTGACGTCAAGGAGAAACTCCTGAAAGGTCACAAGGCCATGGACCGGGACTACAAGGTCCACCTCGACGGCTACAACCTCATGCCCGCATTGAAGGGCGAGGCCAAATGGCCGCGCAAGGAGTTCATCTATTGGACCGATGACGGCAGCGTCGCCGCCCTGCGTTACGGCAACTGGAAGGCTACCTTCCTGCGGCAAGACGCGCACGGCCTGCACGTTTGGCAGGAGCCCTTCGTGGCGCTGCGTGCACCGATGTTGACCAATCTACGGATGGACCCCTTTGAACTCGCGCATCAGATCGGCATGGACTATGGCCGCTGGTTCGCCGAGCACATGTTTATGATCGCACCCGCGGGCGCCTTCGTGGGACAATGGCTGCAGAGTTTCCGCGAGTTCCCGCCGCGCCAGAAGCCAGGAAGCTTCAATCTCGACCATGTGATGGAAGCGGTGACCGCCACAGGCGGAGGCGGACACTAGCGCCGTTGGCCGGGCGGCGGGCATCCCGCCACCCGGCATTGACTGCCGAGCGATTAGGACTGACAAAAATATACTTGCGAGAACGCGATGAAGGAGTGGCTAACCGCCATGACAGAGCGCCATGGCGTTGCCTATGATCGCCTTCGGTAGCTGGGACGACACAAAAGGTGCTATGTTGTGAATGACTCTGTTGATCTGACCACGCGCGACCGACACATCGGCGTGCCGCCTTTCGAAGGCATGCTGTGGATCCCCGGTGGCACTTTTTTGATGGGCTCGGACGAGCATTACCCGGAAGAGGCGCCGGCGCACCGCGTCAAGGTGGGTGGCTTCTGGATGGATCGCCATACCGTAACCAACCGCGAGTTCGAGCGTTTCGTAGCAGAGACCAGCTATGTGACGCTGGCTGAACGTCCGGCAGATCCCGCAGACTACCCCGGAGCGATACCGGAACTCCTGGTGCCGTCGTCCTCCATGTTCAAGAAGCCGCCTCAGAAGGTCGACATACGGAACTCCTACAACTGGTGGGTATATGTAGGCGGCGCCAATTGGCGCCATCCGCGCGGCCCAGCGAGCTCCATCAAGAAGCTGGGCGACCACCCAGTGGTCCATGTTGCGTTCGAGGATGCCGAAGCCTATGCGAAATGGGCGGGCAAGGAGCTGCCGACCGAAGCCGAATGGGAGTTCGCAGCCCGCGGTGGACTCGACGGCGCCGAATATGTCTGGGGTGACGAACTGACGCCAGGTGGCAAGCACCTGGCCAACACCTGGCAAGGCGAGTTTCCCTACGAAAATCGCAACGAGGATGGCTACGAGTGGACGGCTCCGGTCGGTTCGTTCCCGGCCAACGGTTACGGGCTCCACGATATGGCGGGAAATGTCTGGCAGTGGACTACGGACTGGTATCAGGAGCACTCGCGGATCGACAGCCCGTGCTGTACGATCGACAATCCGCGGGGTGGCCAGCGCGAAGCCAGCTTTGACCCCCACACCCCTGAGATCACGATCCCACGCAAGGTAACCAAGGGCGGCTCTTTTCTATGTGCACCCAATTACTGTCGGCGGTATCGGCCTGCAGCGCGCATGTCGCAGCCGGTTGATACTTCGACCTGCCATCTCGGCTTGCGCTGCATCGTTCGTTCACGCTCGGGGGAGTGATGGAACAGGCATTTGCCGTCGTTACCGGGTATGCCGTCCTGCTTATCGATGCAATCGCCCTCATTGCAATCGTATACGGAACAATCGAGGCATTCGTCGGCGCGCTTCGAACGATGTTAGTCCCTTCGGGAGCAACCGAGGGACGCGTTGTCTGGCTGCGCTATGCTCGCTGGCTGGTTGCCGGCCTGACCTTCCAGCTTGCGGCCGATATTATTGAAACTTCGATAGCACCGGGCTGGGATGACATTGGACGACTGGCGGCAATTGCCGTGATCCGAACGTTCCTTAACTACTTCCTCGAGCGGGATTTGGTCGAGGTGCGGACAACTCAGCCAACCTGACAGGAGCTATTGCAAGGCAAGCAGAATCTGGATGCTGAGATGCGGAATCCGTATCCACCCTGGTCGCGATTGTCATTCTAGCTCTAGAAAAGCAGTCCCTTCAGTCCTGCCAAGATTTCCGCCATGGGTAGCGCCAGGAATACGACCGGAACGAACGGGAGCAGCAATGCGATGGCGAGCATGGCGATGCTTTTGAGGTCGATCGGGACCAAGCGCAGCGCGTAGACATTTGCGACGATCGCGTACAAATCGGTAGTCGCCGAGAAGTCTGGCTTCTCGAGCGCGGACTTATCGACAGGTCTGTCGCGCCCAAGCCATTTCTCTTCGAATGCCGCCCCGACCTGGGTGGCAAGAGCGCCGTATTCGAATGAGCCGCGCTGCAACGCCCTCATCAGCATCGGCGTAAAAAAGAATAATGGCGCGGCGAACAAGGCGCCGACCACCACCAGGAGACCGGCACTGAAGATCGTGTGGTCTCTCGGCAGCGCCCCGTCGACAAAGACAATATTCGCCGAACGGCCCGCAACGATCGCGGCAAGCGCCATCGCTAAGAGGGAAAATGCCCGCAGAGAATATCCCAGCACGGCAAGGCCCGCTGCGCCATCCGGATGGGATGCCAAGAGGCGGAGGTCGAGCCGGGCGATCCGCCACAGAAGATGCGCCCACAGAGCAAGCCTCCACGTCCAGCCAAGGAGCAAGGTCAGGAGCAAAGGGAGACTCACCAGCAGGTGCCACCAGCCGGCTGGCGAGAAGGCAGGCGCGGAGCCGCCGGTCTTGTGCCAAATCGGAATCTGATCGAACGGCAGCGAAAAAACCGCCGCAGACATGAGGAGATAGGCCAGAGCGATTGCGATAATTTCTGCGGCGCGCGAATTGAGCTGCGCTCGGGTCGATGCGACGGCAGCGTCATATGTCCCACGGTCCCGATTGGTTACAAGCCCGGCGTCAGCAAAGTGCCGTACGATCGCATTGAGCCTTGGTGCGCACAGCGCTTCGGCCAAGACGAGTAGTGGTGCGGCGATCAGGTACCGCGCGTGCATACCCGCATCCCAAAGGAGCGGCGTAATTCCGCCGGTGTGCATAGTCACATTTTGAATGCCGGCTAAAACGAGAAGGGGCGCCCAGCCTACCGCACCGACGATCATCGCCCGGCGGCCAACATTCAGTTGACTACCCCTGACGAGGCCCAGACGTCGCTGGAGCCCGACAGGCGGACCATTCTCAAACAGTACTTCGTTTGCGTGCAGAGCTTCGTTCATTTGCATGCGCACATCTGCTCCCGATCCCGACAGCTCGGCTCATCAGCATCGAGATGTTCCCGGTTGGCTTTACGGCTCCAGGGGAATTAGTTCATCGATCCCAGCGAGAGTTTAAGCTGATCTGATTTCCGTTCGTCCAATTCCTGGTCCGATCGACCTTCTCCCGCGATCTCATCGGCTCGGAAGGCGCAGGGAGAGGCCGCCGGACGGTTCCTTCGGCCTCCCTTCCGCGGTCAACGTCAGTCGACGGCGAAGGCCGCTGCCGCCAGCTTCTCCAGATCGAGGTACTGGCCCTTTTCGACAGTGACGCCGACGAACAGGATACTGCCTCCCTTGAACTCCCCCGGGGTCTTATAGTCTTCGCTAACCGCATCGCCGCTGTCCCGTCCGACGCAAAGCCCATCGCCGGACAGGGTGAACTTGCCGGGTTGGGTACGCATATCACCCTGCGCCTCGATCTTCTCATTGACATAGAGCGTCGTCTTGCCGAGCGACTCCCCGTGCTTGCCGGCTTTGTCGCGGATGAACTCCATTCCGAGCGTGTACTTGCCCGGCTTGAGCTCGCTCTCCGACACGAACGCTTGCTCCGGCTTGATGCCGAGGAAATTGTAGACGTAGTGGAGCTTGCTGTCCTTGACGAAGAGTGCATGACCGCCGAAGCGCGAGCCGTGGGCGAAGATGACGCCAGAACAATCCTTGTCGACGATCTCGACGTCGGCGACGATCTTGTAGGATCGGCCACGGACGTTGGCGGCGACACCCTCCGGCACCGGCGACGTCCCGGTATAGTAGATGTAGCGCTCGCGCGGAGGTTCCTCCGTCGGCCGCTCGACGTTGAGCAACTCAGTGGCGCTGCGGTCGTCGAGCGGAAGCACCTTGTTCTTCTCGGCCTCGTCGAACCAGGTTTCAATGAGCGCCTTGAGTTTCTCGGGATGCTTCTTTGCAAGGTTGGTCGATTCGGAGCGGTCCGCGTCGACGTGGTAGAGTTCCCATTCGTCCTTGTCGAAATGACCCTTGCCGGTCAGTGGCACGTGAAGGGCAGCGGCCTTCCAGCCGTCCTCCCACATGCCGCGGGTCCCGAGCATGGCGTAGTACTGGCGTTTTTTCGTCGTCTTGCCGTCGGGCTCGGCGCTGAAGCTGTAGCGCATCGAGACGCCGGAGAGCGGGTACTGCTCGACGCCCCGGTAGGTCTTGGGCATCTCCAGTCCGCAAACGTCTAGGATTGTCGGTACGATATCGGTCGAGTGGTGATACTGGTTGCGCACCTCTCCCTTGGCTTTGATGCCCTTCGGCCAGGAGATCACCATCGGGCAGCAGGTGCCGCCGGCATATTCCGAGTAGCGCTTGAACATCTGGAATGGAGTCGACGTTGCTGCTGCCCAACCTGTCGGATAATGGCCATATGTGTCGGTGCTGCCCAGCACCTTGAGATACTTGAGGTTCTCCGACAACTCGTCTGGATAGCCGTTGAAGAACTTGTTTTCATTGACCGAGCCACTTGGGCTGCCTTCGCCCGAGGCGCCATTGTCGGAGCAGTAGAAGACGATCGTGTTCTCCAGCTGGCCGCTCTGCTCGAGATAGTCGATCAGCCTGCCGACCTGCGCGTCCGTGTATTCCGAGAAACCGGCATAGACTTCCATCATGCGGGCGAACAGCTTCTTCTCCTCGGCATTGAGCGAGTCCCACGGGCGCACGGCGTCGCCCGGATTGGCCACGTCCGCCGGCAGCGGGTTGATCGGCGTAAGCTTGGTGTCCTTGGGTAAAAGGCCCTTCGCAATCATGCGCGGCAGCACCCATTCCCGATAGGCCTCGTAGCCTTCGTCGAACTTGCCCTTGTATTTGTCGATGTACTCCTCGGGCGCATGGTGCGGCGCGTGGTTGGCGCCGGGGCAGAGCCACATGAACCACGGCTTCGACGGGTTCGAGGCCTTCTGGTCGCGGATCATATGCAATGCGTGGTCGACCAGATCCTTGGACAGGTGATAGCCGTCTTCGGGTCCATAGGGTTGGTCGATGAACTTGTTGTCCTCGATGAGGTCAGGGTACCACTGGTTGGTTTCGCCGCCGATGAAGCCGTAGTAGCGGTCGAAGCCCTTCTGCAACGGCCATTCGGAGCGGCTCGCGCCGGAGGCGATATCCTGCTCAGGCACGTTGTGGTTCTTGCCCAGCCAATAGGTGCTCCAGCCGGCATCCTGAAGGACCTGGCCGATCGTCGCGCATTCCGCCGGGAGGCGGCCGCTCCACCCTGGAAAGCCCTGCGCTCCTTCCGTGATGCAGGAGCATCCGTTGAGGTGGTGGTTGCGCCCAGTTAGGAATGTCGAGCGGGTCGGCGAGCAGAGCGCCGTCGTGTGCCACTGCGAATACATCAGGCCGTTGTCGGCAAGCTTCTGGAGCGTCGGCATGTTGATGCCGCCTCCAAAGGGCGACCAAGCCGCGAGACCGGTGTCGTCGTAGAGGACGATTAGAACATTCGGGGAACCTTCCGGCGCCCTGGGCAGCGTGAATGGCCCCCAATCCGGTTTGGAATCACGAACATCGAGCTTGATGACGCCGTTGAATGGTTTCTTGGTCATGATCTTCTCCCGTTGTCAGTCGGTTGTAATCCCGCCCAGATCTTTGCCTCCGCGTCAGAGCGCTCGGAGCAGCACCGCGAAGAATGCGAAGAGCCCGTCGACGAGGCCGCGCAATGCCGCGCGCCAGCGCTTGTCGTACGAATGATCGTCTACTGCTTGTCATGCTGCTTCTCCCGCCTAAGGGGCAAATTAGCTATTGGACTACCGCGTCACGATCCGCGGGGCGTCTTGGGTTCGCACATGCCTGCAGCAACCGAAGCGTAGATCGCCTCGTAGTCATCGACCATGCGGGACGCACTGAAGCACTCCTCGAACCTGCGCCTGACCTGGCGCCGGTCGAGCCCGCCAACCTGGCGATCTCGATCGCGCGGGGGTGCTAAGGGATGCATCGCTTCGGACACTGCCATTACTCCAAATACCAAGCGCCGTCTGATGATCGCCGCTTCCTATTCACCACCCTGTGCGGCCTGTACGGCCCTCTGCTGGGCAAGCGAAATCACGTTGGCCGCGGCCGCGGCGGCCTGTTTCTCGTCGCTGCCGACCTGGACCGTCGGCTGGGCAAAATTGATGCCGTTTTCCGCGAAGGCCTGCTGGATCATGGTGTAGGCGCTTCGCCTGACGACGGACTGGTGACCGGGCTTGGCCATGAAGGCGAAGCTCAGTTCCATGCCGAAGTCGCCGAACTGCTCGACACCCTTCATCTTCACGGTCTCGATGATCTGCGGCGCCAGTTCGGGGTCCTGGAGCAGCTCCGCCCCGATGACGTTCAGCAGCTTCTTCACCTTTTTGACATCCGTGTCGAACGGCACGCGGATCAGGAACTTGTCGATGACCCAGTCGCGGCTCATGTTCTGCACCGCGCCGAGGTCCCCGAACGGAACCGTGAACACCGGGCCGCGGTGATGGCGCAGCTTGACCGAGCGCAGGCTGAAGGATTCGACGGTTCCCTTGTAGCTGCCGCTCTGGATGTACTCGCCGACCCGGAACGCATCGTCGAGCATGAAGAAGACGCCGCTCAACACATCCTTGACCAGGGTCTGTGAGCCGAAACCGATGGCAACTCCGAATATACCTGCGCCGGCGATGAGCGGCGCAATGTGCACGCCAAGCCCCGACAGCACCGTGAGAACAGCCACGACGCCGACCAGGACGGCAAGCATGTTGCGGAAGATCGGCAGCAAGGTCCTCAGCCGGCTTCGCCGTGCCGCCTCGTCAGCGCTGACTGTATCGTCGACCGCGGCCAGTTCCAGTGTCCGGCCGATATGGGCCTTCGCCAACTGCCAGATTAGGTCGGCGACCAGCAGGATAACGACACCATGCAGCAGGCCGCGCACGATCCGGGGTATGGCGGTGTTGCCTTCGGCCAACACGCTTGGGTTCAGGCTCCATACCAGGCCCAGCCACAAAACCGCCAGCAGGATCACCAGCGAACGAACCCCTCGAACGATCAGCACGGTCCGGATCGGACTGGCTGAGGTCAGACCATCTCGCCCCTCCGCGAGCTTCAGCGCTGCCTGACCGGCAATGGACAATGCTCTCGGCAGCAACAGGGCATAGATGCCGAGCCACAAAAGGCCGGTGAGGCCGGCGACCCAAAACCCCCACAGGACAACCAGGTAAATAGTGAGCAGCCACTCCTTGGGGCTTATGCCCTGTGTCGTGGCCGAACGGCCCGGACGACGCCAGACCATTTCGACGGCCAGGACCAGCAGTCCGATCCCCAGCAAATAGGTGATCGAGCTTTTCACGTCCTGCGAGAAGCCCAAGGCAGGAAGCAGGCTGACGGTCGCCTCGCCGGCCATCAGATAGCCGGCGAAGATCGCCACCCGCCGGTACCAGAAATGCGCTTCGGCATCGCTCGCCTGGATCAGCCTGAGGGGTGTTCCCTGTTCTGCCGAAACGGCTCCAGCGGCCGGGGCGAGCAGTATTCTGGCGAGTGCCATCACCGCGCGGACAACAATGAAGGCGACCAAGTACGTCATGACAGCGAGGCGCAGCAGCGCCGGCCATTCGAACGCCAGGAAAACCCCGGCGCTGACGAGGGTGAACACAACAAGCGGCGCAAGTTCCGACAGCCAATTAACGGCGCCGCGCTCTTCACGCTCGGCTGCCGTGGCGGATTGCTTCACTCCACCTATCGCGCGCCTGAACAGCCATTCCGCCCCGAAGCCCAGTGCGAGCAGCGACCCGAAAAGAAGAAGGACCGTCGCGAATCCGTGGTTGTTGATCTCCGTCCTTACGATCTGGACGGCCTTCGCGGCCTCGCCCGGGATGCGCGGAAACGCGCTGCGCATTGCCGTGAGATGATGGCGAATGGTGCTTTCCCACACGGTTATCTGCGAGGCGGCCCGGGCGCCCGGACTTTCCGCCGCCGGTGGCGCGGCTACGGCCTCCAGCCGCGCGCGGATATCGGGATCATCAAGCATCCTGATGAATGTCTGAAATTTTTCATCGGCCGCCGAAACCGTCGAGTTTTGCTGTGCCTGCGCCATCGAGGCGCTGCTCATTGGTGCCAACCACATCAACGCCAGCGCCGCCATGAAGCATGCCGTCAAAAATGGCGACTTTACCCGGGATGTCCTGATCGCTCTCATGTCGCTCTCCCGCTTGAGGTTACCGCGGGGAGGGCAGTGGGGGAATGTAAGTTACGTGGTCGGCTGGGTAAGGCAGCTATGTCGATCAAAAGATCGCCGGTTCTGTGCGATCCGATCTACCACGTGATTGCCAGGGACGTTTCTGGCGAAGCAGGAAGCAAGATCGAGGATGATCGCGAACCTGCCTAGCCGAGCAAAAATGCGCTCGATCTGGTGAAGAACAGCCGAGAGGGTTCGGTGAGGATAGCTGCTTCGACGGACGTCAAGTTCTTGCTCGGCTTGCAGAAAAAGCAGGGTTCACATCGAGACTGACTTTCGAATTCTCCAATACAGTAGGTTACCTTCCGCGCAGAGAGGCTATGTCTCGACGTGACCTGAGAGCGACAAGTCGGAAGGTGACGAGGATGAGAACTCCGACGCATTCGATCTCAGTCCCGACGCGAGGAGGGAAGCACTTCGTGCTGGTCGATGAAAAGAAAGCCACTGCTGCAAAACCGCGTTTCCAGCGTTCCGCGAACCTTCAGCCAAGCAAGCCGCACGGTCAGCCACGATGGGCCGGAATCGTGCGCGTCGGCCGCATGGCGGAATGGCCGACCTGGACGCCTCCGGCCGGCGGCGCTCTGGCGGAGGGAGAGGACCTGAAATCCAACCTTCTCCACGGATCCGCGATCACCTTCGTAGTCGGGGTGTTCGGCTGATGCTGTTCAGTCGACCTGTTCAATCTGCGGACCTGGGTCAACCGGCGGAGCCGGCGTGCAATCTTGCCCCTTGCATTCCTCGACAGGGTCGTCGGCTGGTGGGAGGCAGTTTTGCCCCTCGCAATGAACTGGCGGCTGCTCAGGCGCTGCTTCGCCGTTTGGCGGAACAGGCTGATCCTCTGCGCGAACGGCCGGCATTGCCAAGGCGATCAAGGCCGTGCACAAAAGCGCCGTCCGAAGCAAATTCATTTCCGCCTCCTCGACTGACATCGGGCGGCACAGTACACTTTCGTACTGTGGCCGACATCCTGTCAGCTGCCAACGACGTTAACAGCGTGTTTATGCCATCGTTCAGATGTTCTTCGGCCAGCCTGATTGGCCCGATACCCCGTGGGGCCATATCGACAAGCTGACCTGGCACCAGGCTGTCACGCGGAGTTATTGGGTCATGTATCGAGTTTTCATTGTTTGCTCCTGTTGTGTGGGCGGCTGAAGACTTGCTGCCCGATACGTGTCTGGGCTTAATTGCGTACGAACCGCAATTGTTGAAACACTGTCCTTGTATCGCGGCAGCCTCTTAGTTACTCCTATCTGAACCGAGCTGGATTTGTGGGCCATGCGTGTGTCGGCAGCCACGGTAAAACGCCAGACGATAAGGGCACGGCCTTCGTTGCCTCGATTGTGAAAGGCATTGAACCGCAGGATCAGATCGAAGCTATGCTGGCATCGCAGATGGCTGCGGTGCACATGGCGACAATGACGTTCGCCCGCCGCCTTGCTCACTGCGAAACTATCCCGCAGCAAGACAGCGCCGAACGTGCTTTCAACAAGCTCACCAGGACATTCGCGGCCCAGGTGGAAGCCCTAAAGAAATACCGCACGGGCGGCCAGCAGCACGTCACGGTGAAGCACGTCACGGTGAACGAAGGCGGCCAAGCTATTGTCGGCAACGTCTCGCATGAGGGGCAGGGTGACGGAAAAAAATAACGTCAACCTCATGAACCTAGCGCCTCGGTGTCATGCTCGATCGAAGCGGACAGGTTGCCAGTGTCGATCGCCAGCGGTGAGGGGCAGCGTAGTCTGTCGCATGCATGGTGCGGGCGGTGGCGCACCTGAAGGCAAGCGGAACGGCAACTATCGCAACGGAGGCAGGACGAAACGCACAATGGCAGCCTTGGCGGTTGTCCAGGCAATGGCGCGGATGTGTCGGCAGACGATCGATGATCTACCGGATTAACTGGGAACTAGTCGCGAAGCTGCTCGCCGGTTGCGAAGGGGCGCTGTCCTTCATCATGAGGGGGATGTGAACGTCCGGCTCTTCTGCAGGACGTCGTTGCCGATCGCCCCGCAATCGCAGCGGCCGGCGAAGCAGGCCGAAGTGCACTTGTCACTGGCTAGGGAACGATATCGGCCCCCATGTGTTAGAAATCCATGGACACTTTGGAACCCCAGGGCCACGAGACAGTGGCCGACATTTTGACATCGGAAGTTGCCAATGCCAGGCAGCGCATCCACCGGACCGAGCTCGCGCTTCAACGCACTGAAGAAATGCTGGCCGAGAACCTCGCGCTGCGCAACAGGATACGAACTGCGGTCGAGGCCGCAGACCGCTTGGTGAAGATCGATCCCCCCAGCTTTGAAGGACGTCGCGCGGGTTGAACTGGGCCGGCGTTTCATTCGTCGCGACTTTCAGACCACCGGCGCCACCACTCTCGCTCCAGAACTGTGCCAACCACATCAACGTCTGGGCTGCACGCTCGCGAACAGCCGGAACCAACGGCGACCACGAGCGGTTTACCAATCGAAGGGACCGCAATGGATTCGGAATAATGGAACTTTTAGATATGGAACTGGCGCGAGCCCGACAGCGGCTTAATCGGGCCGAGCGCTCCCTTGAACGTGCGAACGAGATGCTGGATGATGACTGCGGTGTCGGCATCAATATCGCGCTGTGCAGCAGGATACGGGCTGCGCAACAGCGCGTAATTGAGGCCAGATCGCGGTTGACGAAGATCGATCCCACCAGCGCTGACGGAGTTCGCACGGGTTGAACCATCCGGCCCGTCGACATGAAGGGGCAGCCGGGGGTATGGTCTCCCCTCCGATCAGCCCGCGACCTCTCCCTCGGGGCGCGGGCGTTTTTCGCGCTAGGTGCGACTAGCTCCTGGTATCTCGTCGAGGAGAGTTGGACCGTTGCTCACAGGCATCTGGCCGTCGGGAGTAAGCTTGTCCACCGCGTCGGGCAGTTCTCTTGTGAGCCGGTCGAGAAGTTCGTCGCGGGACAATCCGGTTTGCTCAGCGAGATCGCTCAACGTTTGCGGGTCGATCGCCTTATCGACCTGGTCGCGCTGAACGGGGCGATTTGATCCTGTACCGACCCAAGAATCAACTTGATCACCCGCCCCCGCGTTCCGGAGACGATCCAGGATATCGCCGAGCCCGCCGGGGGAGCCCGCGCTTTTGGGATCTGTCGAGTTCCTACCGGCGATTAACTCGCCGATCTTGTCCCTGTTCTTGTAGGCAAGCAGGCCAAGCAAGGCTATGGCGACTTTTCCTATGTCAAGGCTCATTTCGCATCTCCTTCCATGAAGAAGGGACAAGGCATGCGGCTTTGAAAGGTTCCACTGTATTGCTACTGGGCTGATTTACCGTTCGGTGAGCCAAGCGATTGCGGCTTCGCGGTCGGCTTCTGGCGGGACTCCAGCACGCGCGCCCCGCGCAGACTGATGGACGATCCGTGATGCCAATCGTCTCGATCGGTTCGCGCGCTTGAGCTTGCGCCAATCCTCCCAACGAGGAACTCGACGGGTTCTCCGATCGTTGAATGCCTTTGATCGAGCCGCCGTCATGCCGTCCACCTCGATACGCAAAACGGAATACGATCCGGAGCGCAAAGTCCTTTCGGTGTGGTTCGTGGCCAGCGGTAAATGCTACCAATTTGAGGAAGTGCCGCCGGATACCTTCGCCGCGTTCAAAGCCGCCTTTGCCAAGGGCCGCTATTTCAACGACCACATCCGCAATCACTTCCGGTATCATGTGGTTGCGACCGGCGATGATGCCGGATGACGTCCTATGGACCACGCCCGTCATTCAGGCTGGTGGCGACGCTATGAGGTGGTAGAAGACTCGTCCGACGACCCCGGCAAACGATCGCGAATGGCTTCCTCGGTTCGCTTTGCGGTCGATTCCAGAACTTTGCCGACCTTGCCTGCTAGCGTGTCGGCATCTCCACCCGAGCCTTGCCGGTCGGCCTCTTCCTTGACCGTTTCGTAGGCCTCGGCGGCAACTTGCTTTGCTTGCTCCAGGCCCGTTTCGAGAACCTCCTCCGCACTGTCGCGAATTTTGTCGCGGTAGGCGCCAAGTTGCTCGTCCTCTGTGGCTGTGTGGGGCAGCATCACCCCGATAGCAGTGCCCAGCGCAAGGCCGACTGCGGCGATAGCCAGCGGTTCGCGCTCGAAGAGGTCCTGTGCCGATTGGCGCGTCCGAGCCGCTATCTCGCTGGCGCTTGAGCCGAGCTGGCCGGCGGTTGTTGTCATCCTCTCCTTGGCACCCGTCACAGCATTTGTTGCAGCTTCGGCCGCGCCGCTTGCAGCTGATGTAACCGAACCGGCGGTATCGGAGATCATCGCCCCGATTCCGGACCCTTCGTTGCCCTGGCTGAAATCATCGCCGCGCAGGTCGGAGAAAGCGTCAGGAGCCGTTCCTGTCCGATAAGCGGCGGCAGCTGAACTAGACGCTGACGTGCCGTTGCCGAGCATCAGCCAGGCCAGGCCGGCTCCAATCAACGTCAGCGGCAACGGGTTGTCCCTGACTTGCGACTTGAGGTTGCCAAGCATGGCGGATCCTTCGCCGGCGAACATTCCGGTAAATTCGTCGATCAATTGACCCGGTGTCATCTTGCTGCGGATCGAATCGGCGGTGTCTGCTACTTTCGCCCGGGCGATGTCGGCATCGCGTTCAAGCTCGGCTGCGGATTTGTCGCTCATCTGATTTGATCCTTGATCACGCGCGCGTCGCGCTTGAGTTGGTCTTGTGTGCGATCGGGCGTCAGCTCGGAAGGAGCCATGCTTTTCGTGCCAGAGCGCAAGAGAATGATTCCCAGTATCGCGACGACGATCCCGACCAGCAGCGAGGACCATCCCGCTCCCAAGCCGGCACTCGCCAGGGCGATTACGAGTGCTTGCAAAAGCACTATCAAGGCCGCGAGAAGGCATATCGCGCCGCCCAGAACCTCGGCGGCGCCTGCGCCGGCCTTGCTAATTTTTTCCGAAATTTCGGCCCGCAACAGCCTACTTTCGGTTTGAAGCAGGGTTGTGACCTGCTGTGCCAGATCGCTGACGAGGGTTGCGAGGCCGCGACTTTCCTGATTGTTGGTCATGGGTTCTGCTCCAGGCTTGCGCCAGCCCAGTCGTCGCCGGCCAAGTCGTCGCCGGCCAAGTCATCGCCGGCCCTGTCGTCTCTTGGCTGGTTGAAACGGGGCGGCGTCGCTTCAGATGCGTCTGCCGACCGCGTTCCGTTCTCATCCGAGTTCGAAACCGTTTCTGAACCCCCGCCTGTTTGCGATCGTGTCTGTGTTTCGGTCGGGGCAGTGGGCGGCGAGCTCTTGATAAACCGTCCCAGCGCCAAGCCTGCCAATACTGAACCGGCGATCAGCGCCCCTGAGTTTTCGCGGCCGAACGACCGCATCTCGCCAAGAACATCTTCGAATGGTTTGTCCTTCAACGAGGATGAAAGGCGTTCAAGTCCGCCGGCGGCATCAAGGGTGAGCTTCGAAGCGGTCCGTTGATCATTATTGGCCAGATGCTCGCTTGCCGCTCGCAACGCTCCGCTAAAAGCTTTTAGGTTGGAGCTGATATCGCGCTGTGTTCCCTCGGCCTTGTTGAATAATTCCTGCTTCGCTTCCGAAGCGTAATCGCCCGCCTTCCTGGTGAGTTCATCGCGAGCGTCATGTAGCGCCTCTGTCGCGGTCTGCGTTTCCTGCTGGAACCGTTCGGACAGTTCGCTTTTGGCTGTTTCGAAATCGGCCGGCTTACGGCCCTGATCGTCTTCGCGCTGCATGGTATCTCCTAATGGAATCCGAGGAAGGAGAGGATCGCAAGCACGACAACGACAAGGCCGATGAGATAAATGACACTGTTCATGGTGGCAATCTCCTCCACTGCCTAACGAACTTGCCTGCGGCAAACAGGTTCCATCACTTCAAGCTAAATTAGCAACATCGCACTAACCGGTGAGCTTGGTGAACTTTCTTTGGGAAGTTCGCACACGCGGTGTGCCAAGACGCGGACCCAGGCGGCCGTGCGGACATTGGTCCGCGCCTCTGCGCATGTGCTTCAAGCGCTTATGGTCAGGCTAGTATAATGAAGCACCACGCCTAGCTCGCATTAAGATCAAAGCGCACCGGAAGGTTGTAGTCTATTGCACGATCAGCAATCATGTTCGCTAGGTCGGAATCAGAGATCGAACATGCCGGAACAACCTGTTTGAGCGCCTTAACGGCGAGCCCCGTCGATATGAAACTATGGCGCCGCCTCCGAATATTTACATACTGTTCGAGGTTTTCGAGGTCACGCATGTGCAATCCTTCTTGGTCGTCATCTGTGCCTATTGAACCAAGCAGTAATCGATCCGGAGCGAGGGCTCATTCACATTGTTTAATTGGCAAGAAATCTTGATGCCGCATTGGCGCGCTAGCGCGTCCCGGCCGAGGCGGTCACCGCGGTTCATGAAAGAGATTTAGGTAGGTCGCATCAAAGTCGGCCAGCAACGCCAATCGCTGGAAATCCAGGATAACAATCCTCCTGTCTTTCCAGCTAAGCAGGTCGTTCGCTCGAAGTTCCTGTAGCGTCCGATTCACGTGAACTACTGATAACCCAAGCACGTCGCCCAATTCCGCTTGCGTCAGTGGAATCGCGAACGTCTGGTCAGAGGCCAATCCAACTATTTCTAAGCGGACATACAACTCGCAAATTACATGTGCGAGATGCTGTTTGGCGGAGCGACGCCCGAGGCAGGTTATCCAAGTTCGTTGGATCGAGGCATCGATAGTGGTTGAAAGCCAGAGCATCCGGGTGAGATGTGGACTTTCACCCATTGCTGCGAGCAGGTCTTTGTGTCGAATGAAAACTACATCGCACGAGCCCAGGGCGCTCACGCTGTGATCCATCACTTTTAGCAGTAAACTATGCAGATCGACAAAGTCTCCCGGCACGTGAATTGCCGTTATTTGACGCTTATCCCGAATAGCCTGGTTTCGAACTGCGAAACCATTCGCGACAAGACAGCTTTCGGCCGGGCGGGAACCCTCCCTGACGACCTCCTCATCGGGTCTGAAAGTTACCGGCCGGACCGGAAGAGCCTCAATAAGCGCGATCTCGTCTGGCGGCAGGGTGTCGCGGCGGTCGAGCATGCGAACCAAGAGGTCTTTGCCGAACATCGCGGCCCCTTTTGACTAGATCAGGAATTGAGTTCCAGCGACCCGTGCCTCGGCTGGTCGTGCCAGATCACCTGCCGCAGGTCCCGAGCATCTACAACTTTGCCGCCTCTCGAACCCAGATAGAAATGATCGCTCTCATGCTCGACCTCTTCGCTATGTAGCTTGCCTGTAATGGGCGGCCCTAGTTGTGAAAGGTTGGTCATTGTTCGAGAATCGTTCTTTTTTTGAGTCACTGCGTTCCGAGCCTCCCAGCCTCCCGACACAGGGTCTCGCGACCATTACGTGCTTGCCAAAAGGTCGCGGATCCTGCGGTATTGAGAGGCCGAACTTAGTGGCGAAATAGCAGAACTCATATTTTTCGTCACCCGCGACGCGTTTCCGCCCCAGAACCTCTATTGCACTTGTCGTCGGCCATTTTGATTTCCTCCCTGGCTGGCCTTCAGATCAAGCGCAACGCGGATCAGCAACATTTGTTGCCGCCTTCCATTAGAATCACGTTATGTTCCGTCTAGCTAATATATACCGCCGACCCAGACTCGATCAGGTGGGCAAACCTGTGAGTGCCGCGCCGGCCGGCTCAAGTTCATTCCGCCGATGCCTACCTGGTAGCCAAGCCGCCCCAAGGTGACGACTGGATTCACGAGGCCAAGTTCGACAGCTACCGCTCGCAGATCGTTATGAGCCGCAAGTTTTGAGTTGCGTCTGCACGAGTAATTGCCTGGGGTGAGTTCGGGTAATTAGCCATGTGCAGGGTCCGCGATTTCGCCCAGCTTCAACTGTCAGGAGGCGATGGAGCCTGGCTTTCAAGCGATGGTCGATTGCATGCTAGAGGCCGGCTGGACGCGCCCAGAGAGGCGCAGCTCGCGATCGCCCATGCCATAATCCGCGCCGGCCGGCCGCGCTAAGTTAAAACGCAGTCAGCCGACTGCCGCGAATGGCCGACATGCTGGAAAGCTGGCGTATTCTCATTGGTCGCTCGAACAAGCCATTGAGGGTCGTGGGCAGGGCAGTGTTGCTATTAAATCAACTCGTCGCATGGGAATGGCGCAGTGTTTCTGCAGTCGGCGGATGTTTATTTGTGAGCGCAGGTCTGCACCTGCATCCTTTGGCGCTATTACACGTTTGCCCGGCGAAGAAGATGCTCCGGGCCGGCAGAATGTCGAAGAAAACAACCGACGACGCTTACGAAAACCAAGTGCAACTTGAGCGGGGGGCCGAATGGGAGGGCCGCGGACGCAATGCCGAATGGCCGTCACAGATTCCCAGCCGTGGCTGGAAAGACGTGCTGTGGCGGGTCTTTGCTGAAGTAAAGGAGGACCGTGTTATGCTGATCGCGGCCGGGGCCGCATTCTATCTGCTCCTTGCCCTCTTTCCCGCGCTCGCCGCGTTCGTGTCCATCTACGGTTTTGTCGCCGATCCTCAGACCATCGCTGAGCACATTTCGTTCCTTGGCGGCGTACTTCCTTCGGGCGGTTTGGACGTTATCAGATCACAGCTTAGGTCCCTGGCCGCCCAGGACACTGGCGCGCTCAGCTTCGGCTTCATCTTCGGCCTTGCCGTCGCACTGTGGAGCGCCAGCAACGGCATCAAGACGCTATTCGAAGCCATGAACATCGCCTACGAGGAGAGTGAAAAGCGCGGCTTTATCCATCTGAATCTCCTGGCCTTGGGCTTCACACTTGGCGCCATCCTCATCGGTATTGGGTTTATCGTCTCGGTGGGGATCGTGCCGGCCATGCTTGCGCTGCTGAACCTCGGCGGCTGGGCCGAAGCCCTTGTGCGGATCTTTCGGTGGCCGATGATGCTGATCATGGTCGGCCTCGGGATTATGCTGATCTATCGCTACGGCCCCAGCCGCGAAAGGGCAAAGTGGCAATGGGCGACATGGGGCGCCTTCCTCGCGGCTGTGGTCTGGATCGCAGTCTCGATAGGGTTCTCCTATTACCTTGAAAACTTCGCCGACTACAACGCGACGTATGGAGCCCTGGGGGCAGTCATCGGCTTGATGATGTGGACCTGGATCTCCGTGATTGTCCTGATTGTGGGCGCGGAGCTGAATGCCGAGATGGAGCATCAGACCGCCAAGGACACCACCACAGGTGCGCAGCAGCCGATGGGTGCGCGAGGTGCCACGGTCGCCGACACGCTGGGCGGATCGGCCGATGCCGCCGACCAGCAGTCGCGTTCGGGCGAGCACAACACTTAGCGCGCAGATCACTTGGAATCTCCGCGCAACTTCGCTTGGCGCAATCACTGACATCAGCATTGGCGACGAGTTTGCAAGGACGGCTCATCACGGGCTATGGCAAGTCAGATCGCGAGCGTATGAATACCTTCAGGCGCAGTCCCCATCCTGCTCAGACCCCGCGGATGGCAAGCGCGACATCGGCGGAGAACGGCGGCACATCAAGCTTCAGCCAGCCGTCCGAATTCGCTTGCCATTCCGCTGTTTGCCTGCCGGCGTTGGTATCCCAGGCGATGACGCGATAGGTGCCGCGAGCCAACCCGGGCAGCTCCAAGGCGGCCGGAACCGGCACAGCGCCGGCACGAAGCATACCGTTTCGCCCGATCGTGTCGCGGCGAACCAGCCAGACCACTGCCTGGGAATCGTCGCCGCAGGCGACAGCCGCGCCGTCGGGACCGGAAACCCGCATCTGGTCGCCGAGATGGGCACGCCGGAACGAAACCCAGTCGATCAAAGGCAGGAAATCGGCCAGCGAACGCTGCGCCCGCCGCATGCCGGGGGTGAGCACGTGCGGGGTGCGGTTCGGCCACCGCATGCCGCCACCGGCGCCCCCCGCCGCCAGGTGAGCCCATTGCAAATGGCGGAAATATTCATCGTCGAAAGGTTCGGGGAGCGTGATCTTCTTGTCCTTGAACGAGTGGATCGGGCCGTGCTCGGAATCGAGAAAAGGGCGGCCGTCACGGATTTCGCCAAGCGCCTTTCCCACGATCCGCGCCATGCCGAGCGCCGGCGCCACCGTGTCACTGGGGTCGTCGATCGTGCCCTCCTCGTAGAGATGGAGGGAGGCGAAATCGAGGTCGGTGTGGCGGAAGATCGGCTCGGGCAGCGGCATGTGGGACCGCCAGCGAAGCTCAGGTCCGAACAGCGAGACGGTCTGCGGGTGATAGCGGCCGTAAAGTGACGTTTCCAGGCGGCGCACAAAATCGCTGAGATCATGGATGAAGGCGCCGAAGCCGTCCGCGCTGCCCTGAGCCTGCTCGGGATGGATCTCGTTCCAGAGGTCCCATGCGAAGAGGGCTCCGCTGCCGCTCCATCTGCGAACCACGAATTCCAGCCTCGCCTTGATCGCGCGGCGTGTATCGGTGCAGACCAGGAATCGCGACGGGTGGTCCAGCACGCCTCCGTTATTGCGGTTGTAGGGGTGGTGGCGCCAATGGCGCCAGTGCCAGAACGTATCGAAGGGGGTGAGCAGGATTCTCAAACCCTGTTTTTCGCAAAGACGGAAGAGGTCGTCCCACAGTTGCACCATCGCCGGCACGAAGCGGCCCTGCGGCTTCTCGAAATAGCGGTGGCGAACCTGGGCATATTCCAGCATCAGCCTGAGGCAGGTGACGCCGCTTTCCTTCAACCAACGGAGATGATCTTCCACGCCGGCCATATCGGCGCGCCGGAACAGGCCATTGAGTTCGGGCCAGCTTACCGCATCATTCTGCCCGATCGGTGTCCATGACTCGCCGTCCTCGGTGACGAAATAGGAACCAGCCACCTTGATCCAAGGCAGGCCCGCAGCCGATCTCGGCGCAGAGTCTTCTACTTCGCCGACCAGCGGTATCGCCAATCTAGTATCGTTCAAGGCATGCTCGAATTTTCGTCCGCGGAGCAGTATAACTGCCGCGGTGGCAAAATGTTTCGCCGGGCTTGGCAGGCCAATGGATCCTTTCGTCCCATTTTGCGGTACAAGGATGCCCTGCTGCCCTAGTCGGAGCGAAGGAATCTTAGCGGCAGCCTCGAGGGCCTGACGCACCTCCTGGTGGGATCATCCGGTCCCAAATGCATCTATGCAGGACTGGACCGCTTTCTTCCACTTAGGCACCTTCTTGGGCAGTTCATGAGTTGCTCAAAGGCTCCCTTGACGTGGTTGATCCCCTAGGGAATCCAAGTCGGTCGGTCCTGACGAAGACCGGAGGGGTGAATCAGTGGAGAGCCATGAAGGGGAACTTGGGGCAGCCGCGGGTCTCGTCAGGCAATTCCTGCTCTCGCCGCTCAAGCGGCTGCTGAAGCTCCTCGCTAACACGACAAGCTTCGGTGGCAGAGTTTGATTGCGCTCCTAACTAGTAGATCGCGCAGCTCGACATGATCAACTCTCTGAACAAACGTCTTTATCTAGCGTTGCCATAACCTTAATTATTTGATTGGATAGACGCTTCAGAGCTGGCGCTCAGAGTACGCGCTCGATTAAACGGATACTACTCGCGCTCATCGAAAGCCACGAACAGGCCCAGGGCAGTAGCCGCCTCGCCGATAGCCTCGGTTATCTCGTCGTTGGACGCGACCAAATCAGGCGCAGCCTGCCGAATTTGGTTCACTGCCGCTTTGATCCAGACGGTGTTCCCTGGTCCGCGCTATTGAGGATTGCGGCAATCGCCTGATCTAGAACTGGACTGACCCTTTGGACGATGCTCATCCACTTCCCCCCGAACGCGAGGAGGCAATGATCACATGTCCGAGACCCTTGATGCGACCCATGCACGAAACGCACCGAACTGGGCCCGGTGCGGGGCGCAACACAGGATATTTGATGGAAATTGCCGAGCGAGAAGAACCGGCCGACCAACCAATTGAAACGGGGGCGTGACCGCACGTGCGGCGCCTCTAAAGCAGTTCCTTCTGATGGGCTCTTTTGGGGTGATTCAGTGCGGGCGCCGCCTGCAATATATTATCATAGCCGTGCGTCGCTTCGTGGATAAAGAGCAGAAATGGTAAGTTAGCGGGTCGCCCGCCCAACCAGAAATATTTCAGCCGAAGGGGAACCTCACGGTCGCAGGCAAGTTCGGTACGCAATGTGGGGGAGATTGCGCCATCTCATCGGATGTATCGTTGTCTTGCTAGCGATATTCTCCTTCCTCGGATTCCATTAGGAGAGACCATGCAGCGCGACGACGATGAACGAGGCTCGGCTTGAGAGCACCAGTCTGTCATCCTGAGGTCGACCTCTGCTCACCGACAATACCTGGACTCGGCTCCGCTCACGCTCGCTTGGTCAACATTCGACGCTTGCACCCGTACCACTCAGAGGCGACGTGATGGCGGCCCGAATGAAATTGTGGTGGAGGTCGAAACTAGCAATGGCCGATCGCTTAGCGAGAGCGCTGGCGCGAGCCTTGGCCGACGGGTTGCACGTATGAGCAACGAGCCGGCGCGTCTGCCAGGCGAATATCCGTCCGAGTTTGCCAGTTTCTTCATGGCTGGCTTCGAATGTTCCTCGCATCGGCGCGGCGACGGAGTGCGCCTCGATTTGATTCGCGCAACCGCACACGACAAACATGCTCTCGGCGACTATCGCAGCTGTGCTGCCCTTGGGCTTCGCACGATCCGCGACGGCTTGCGCTGGCACCTGATTGAAACAGCGCCAGGAGTCTTCGACTGGTCGGGTTGGATCTCAATGATCGAAGCAGCCCACGCGGCGGGGGTGCAGGTCGTCTGGGATATCTTCCACTATGGCTCACCAGATCACGTAGACCAAGGCGCCCCAGACTTTACAGAAGCCTATGTCCGCTTCGCCGCTGAAGCTGTCCGGATCCACCGCTCCGTCACGGGAGTAGCTCCCCTGGTGTGCCCGATCAATGAGATCTCATTTTTCGCATGGGCGATAGAGGTCGGCTATTTCCCACGCGTGGGGCCGAAGAAGCGGGGATGGTTCAAGCGACAGCTTGTGAGGGCAGCGGTTGCCGGCGTCAAGGCGATGCGCGATGCCGAACCTGATTGCCGGTTCATATGGGCTGAACCGCTAATTCATGTTGGGCCCCGTGACCGTAGTCGTGCCGAGCAGCGGCGCGCGGAAAATGTTCGTCAGGGCCAGTTTGAAGCCTATGACATGCTGACGGGCCGTGCCGAGCCTGAATTGGGCGGCAGCGAGGACTGTGTCGACGTCATCGGACTTAACTTTTATCCGCACAACCAATGGTACTTTCAGGGCCCAACGATACCGATGGGCCACCACGAATATCGGGCGCTTTCCGAAATGTTGGTCGAAGTCGCAGAGCGCTACAGAAAGCCCATGTTCATCGCCGAGACAGGCGCTGAAGGATCAGGCCGGCCGGCATGGCTCCATTATGTTTGCGATGAGGTCCGTGACGCAATGAGCCGTGGTGCCCCGGTTCAGGGTATATGTCTGTACCCGGTGACCGCGTATCCCGGCTGGGACAATTTGCGCCACGCGGAAGTCGGCTTGTTCTCTACGATTCATGCCGACGGTTCGCGCAGTCTTCGCCAGCCGGTTGCCGATGAATTGGCTCGCCAGCGCAGATTGTTCGCGACAGGTGTTTCGTAGCGGTCGAAGAAGGAGCGGGCCACTTAGGTGGGGAACTGCTCCGAATGTTGGCCGAGCACCGTCCGCTGCGTAAGCATCTGCACGGTGCCGGTTGCCGGCAGGCTCTGTTGAATGCGCGCGAACGTCGCCAAAGCTTGACCGACAACCTGATCCATATTGTAGTAGCGGTACGTGGCTAGGCGCCCGACGAACCACACGTCGGGGCACGCCACCGCCAGTGCTTCATAGCGTTTGTACAGCGCCTCGTTTTCCGCCCGCGGCACCGGGTAATAGGGATCGCCGATATCGGTTGGATATTCGTAAGTCAGGCTGGTCTTCGGGCTCTGCTGACCGGTCAGATGCTTGTACTCGGTAATGCGGGTATAGTTTTCCGTCTGCGGATAGTTGACAACGGCGACCGGCTGAAACTGCTCGCAATCAAGCGTCACGTGTTCGAACCGCAGTGACCGATAAGGCAGACGACCAAGGCTCCAGTCGAAATATTCATCAATCGGCCCGGTGTAGATCATCCGCTGAAAGGGGATCTTGTCGCGAATTTCGCGATAATCGGTCTGCAGCATGATCTTGATCCTTGGGTTGTCCAGCATGCGCTGGAACATGCGTGTATACCCGCCAGCCGGCATATTCTGGAAAGTGTCGCCAAAGTAGCGATCATCGCGGTTGGTCCGGGTAGGGACCCGCGCAGTCACGGACTTGCTTAGTTGGGCTGGATCGACGCCCCACTGCTTCCTTGTATAGCCGCGAAAGAATTTTTCGTAGAGTTCCCTGCCAACGGTGCTCACAACCACGTCTTCGGCGGTCCGGACTTCCTCGACCGTTTCTCGCCGGGATGCGAAGAACTCCTCCAACTGCTCGGGCGTCAATTCAAGACAGTACAGGCGATTGATCGTGTCGAGGTTGATCGGTATCGGCAGCAGTTTTCCGTCGACCGACGACAGTACGCGATGTTCGTAAAGCCTCCATTCGGTGAATTGCGAGAGGTAGTCGATGATCGATCGGGCGTTGGTGTGGAATATATGCGGCCCATAGCGGTGGACCAGAATCCCCGCTTCGTCATAGCAGTCATAAGCGTTGCCGCCGACGTGGTTTCGCCGGTCGATGAGCAGGACGCTTTCCTGCCGTTGCGATGCGATGCGTTCAGCGAGCACGCTGCCAGCGAAGCCGGCGCCGACAATCAACCAATCGAACATGGTCAGGCTCCCCGGCGCAAAGGCACAATGCTTTTCATTGCATAGGCGCGCTGAATATGGGCAGCCATTGCGTCCCACGTTCGTTCCCAGGACATGTTAGCAAGGTAAGCATCGACCTCCTTCAACAGGAAATTCCGGGGACGTGACAGAAGGGACCGAAGCTTGGTTTCGATGTCGTCGGCGTCAACAATGTCGACCAGGCCTTCGGCACCATAGGTGCGCACGACGTCCACAATCGCCGTGGAGGCCACCGGCAGTCCGGCGGCCAGGAACTCAGGAGTTTTGGTCGGGCTGATATAGCGTGTCGCCTCATTGAGCGCGAAGGGCATCCAGCCGGCGCTCCAGTGCCTGAGATAGCGAGGTAGGTCGGCGTAGGACTTGGCACCCAGCCAATGTAAGTTACTTGCGCGCGGCAGGCTTAGCGGGTCGATCTTGACCACCGGGCCGAGCATGACGAAATGCACTTCGGGCATTGCCGCGGCCGCCTGTGCGATCATTTCAACGTCGAGCCGTTCGTCGATCACCCCGAAGAAGCCTACTCTCGGGTGAGGTATGTCTGCCTGGTCTACAGGGTCATCGCCGGGCTCTCTTGCCTTGTGGAAATGCGCAACGTCTATGCTGCTGGGGAAGGGAAAAATCGACTTGTGGAGGCTTCGTTTGGCCTCGTACAGACTCTGCCCGCCCGTGAACACGACGTCAGCGCGCTGGAACAGCGCTTTTTCCATCTGCTGCAACTCTGCCGGCGCGTTCTTGAAGGCGGAGAGTTCATCCATGCAGTCGTAGACGCATACATCGCAGGCTATATGGTCACTGAAACGCAGCGCCATGGGCGTGTAGTACCATATGGTCAGACGGTCATGCGGAGTTGAGTTGACGATCTGGTTGACGAACCTGCGCTGGATGGCGTCTGCCTTTGTCGCGGAGATGCCGGCCGGAAGCACCGGGGTTACGATTGTGATCATTGCAGACCGATTGTTCACCCGCATCGAAGGACAGCGTATTTCTTCGTAGATCGGCTCCTCAAAGTAAATTAGCTGCTGCTGCTTTGAGGCGTGCGTCAAAATATGCTGCGGGCGCTGATGTACGAAATCCCACCTGAGGTGAGAAAAGCAAAGTAAAATAAACGATTTTAGGGGGATATTTGATTTATTTTTTTTGCGTCCCGCTATTTTCATGTAAGAATCCCTTTAGCTATAGTTTATAATTCTTCGGATTAACAAATGTTAATCGAATAACGCTCCTGCTGAAGCGTCATCCGTACATCTAACTTTCATTTGAGTAAGTTGTTCCACGGATTTTAATTGGCTGGAGCCGCCGGGCTGGCCACTTGCGCGATTGTTCGAAGAGAAGCGGCGCTGCTACCAACACCCGACGGACATGTCGCCTCGGCCAAGGCGAAGGCCCTTGCAGCTTCAGATCTCGCCAAATGTGGCGCATTGCCACGGAACGGCTGAAAATCCGCTCAACCGTTCAACAACAATTCATGAGCGCAGGTATAAGAGTTAATGAGCTGCGCATGATTCGTTTTGGTCGCCACAGATGGCCCGACGCATGGGTCGATGCAGGCAGCACCGTGAGAGACCCGCAAGGAATGAAGTTCAACTTTGAAACCAACGTCTTTCCGTTGTTTCACCCGCGGTCCGTGGATGATCTGAAGGATCCTTGTCCGGTGTTCGACGGCACGCTTTGGCACGTCTTCGGTTCCAGCGGCACTGTCACGACCGAGAGCTGGAAAATACTACATGCCACGGCTCCGGACCTTTTGGGGCCGTGGACTGAGCATGAGGCGCTCGACTTGGCGGTAACCGGATCGGGCATAGCGGCGCCCGGCGTCATCCATGAATGCGGCGTTTTCCACATGTTCATCCAGACCGAATTCCTGAAGTCCGGCGGACGTTGCGAGCATGCGGTGTCCAACGATGGCTTTCATTGGGTGGTGCTGAATCCGGCGATATTGTCCCTGCCGGACACCGATGAGGACGGGATCTACGATCCCCATCCGGCGATCATCGGCGGCAAGCGCTACATCGTCTATTCAGGCATGCCTAAATTCACCAGGGTGCCGCAGCCTGACGTCTATCTGGCGCGCAGCCAATCCGATTCCTGGTTCGGGCCGTGGAAACGTCTCGGCAAGATATTGGACCATTTCGACGTTCCCCATCACAACGCGCGCGAGCATCCGGACTACGAATGGGGCATCGAGGGCGCCCAACTGGTCGAATTGCCCGATGGTCGCGTGCTTCTCAACGCCACCTGCTTCCTTCCCGACGTTCCGCGCGGAAGTCGTCAGCGCGTATTCTTCGCCATCGCCGACGACGTCCAGGGTCCCTACGTGTCGGTCGGCCCTGTGCTTGATCCTGGTGAGCCTGGGGAAAACGGCCATTCGACGGTGATGATCGAGGGCGGGAAACTGACTTTGTTCTACCAGAGCAGACGTGAGGCAACGAACCATCGCTGGCGTTTCGGACTGGCTAGGTGCGACCTGGATCAGCAAGTCCTTTCACGAGTCGCCTAACAGGGACGACCAGCCCACTTCAGATAATCATCTTTGTAATCGGGTTGCTGCCGCGTGCCGAGCGATCCTCAATCAATCCAGATCGGTCGACTTAGCCGAACGTCGCAGAGACTACGAGGCCGGCGGTTGGACAGGATTTGACGCCGAGGCGGAAGACTATACTCCCGACGAGATCGAGCGGGATCGGGCTCGTGACCTCAACCGCCTCTGATCGAGGAACCCCGCTGCCCGAAAGGTAGCGGGGAATTCTCACTCTCTTCATAGCCCGCTTTGAGCGTTGCGCGAAATCGCGCCCAGTGCAAAGGCGCTGCGCCATCCAGCCTTCGCTAGTCCCTTCGCTGGTGAGACTCTGCCTTGCTCTGCGCAGTGTCGATGGTCCCTCTGAGAAGCTGCACTGGGCATCAACAGCAATTCGGCCAAGTCGAATGCGACAGTATCAGATTCCGCGGAACCAAGGAGGTAGCGGGGCATTTCTGCCTACCGGTGCTTTAATGGAGGCGACCATGGGTTTCTTCAGCAAACTGCTCAAGAGTTTCAAAACAGCAAACCCTGCGAAATCGAGCAGCGGAAACATGCAGAAAGACACCGGCGCCGGGCCCGCTTTGGCGGCGCATTCCAAGGATGCCAAAGCAAGTGGGAAGGCTGGGCAGAACGCATCGGCAGCCACCAAGAAGAGGTGAGACGCCCTGGCTTTCAAAGCGTAGCGTCATCAAAGTGGATGAAGTCCGCCGACTCCATCGAGCCGTCGTCGCAAACAAGCCAGCCGCTTGGTTGGCCTTCATTATCGATGTTTGGCCAATGCCGCGTCACGAACCCAACCGGACTGCCTCCAGCAAATTGCACTCATCGGTTACTAATGTTTCGGAAAACCGCGACAATCGTCACAGCTAAGACTTCCACATCCCGGCTAAAAAGGTCGATTTATTCATCTGCGCAAACCTGATCAAAGACGCGTTCACAAACAGCCAGATCGTGAGGGCTGAGGCAGGTGCGATTGAAACGCGGGCGCGGCATTTGAAAGCCTTCGAGCCCCCCGCTGCACGTGCAAAAGAAAGCGGGCTTTCACACCCAGACCGAGGAGAGCGGCAGTCCGGTCCTCGTGCAAGAAACGCCGGTCGTTGAGTGTTTGTTCCCGGTTGGGGACCAAGCTATCGAGCGATCGGAACTAACGGTCTGTGGCGCCGTTGCGATGGCAGTAAAATTATGCTGACCAACGGAGACAGACATGACCGACTCCAAGGAACGTCTGACGCAGTGGCTTCGCGACGCTCACGCCATGGAAGAACAGGCCGAGACGATGTTGAGCGGCCAAATCGAGCGTCTCGAAAACTATCCCGAGCTACGCGACCGGATGACGCTGCACCTCGAAGAAACGAGGCAACAGGCAAAACGTCTCGAACAATGCCTCGATCGCATGGGGGAAGGATCATCAACGCTTAAAGACGCCGGCGGTAAGCTAATCGCCATGGGACAGAGCATCAGCGGCCTGTTCGCAGGCGACGAGGTGATGAAAGGATCGCTGGCCAGCTACACATTCGAGCATATGGAGATCGCAAGCTACAAAATGCTCATCGCCGCAGCCGGCGAGCTCGGCGATTCCGAGACCCAAAGCGCGTGCAAGGCAAACCTGCGCGAGGAAGAGGCGATGGCTGAATGGCTGGAAAGCAAACTCGGCACCGTCACCAGTGAATTCCTCAGACGCGAGGAGCGGGATTCCGATGCCGCGAAACGGTGACGTAGGCGGACATTCTGATTGATTGCTGCCTACAGAAACCGCTCCCCTTCGGCGCGGTGCTCGAAACAGAACCAGTGCGGCGTCTGCCTCGGCCTGGCGAAGTAGCGGTGCGACGCCGCCGCGGTGAGGATCGTCCAATTGCCGGCACCCAACTGCTGCGTGAATGGCAGGGCGTAGAGCAGACCGTGACGGTCCTTGCTGATGGCTACGAATGGCAAGGCAGGCCTTACCAGTCGCTGTCCTCAGTCGCGCGCGCGATCACCGGCACGCGCTGGAACGGCTGGCTGTTTTTCGGCGTGAAGAACCATTGCAGCAAGGCGAGGGGCCGGTCATGAACATGGCGGGCCCGAAGACCATCGTCCGCAAGCTGCGCTGCGCGGTCTACACCCGCAAGTCCAGCGAGGAGGGGCTCGACATGGAGTTCAACTCGCTCGATGCGCAGCGCGAGGCCTGTGAGGCCTTTGTGGCCAGCCAGAAGGCCCTTGGTTGGGTTCTGGTGCCCGATCACTACGATGATGGCGGGATCTCTGGTGCGACGCTGGAACGCCCTGCCTTGAAGCGCCTGCTGACCGACATGGACGTGGGCCTGGTCGACGTGGTCGTGGTCTATAAGATCGACCGCCTGTCACGCTCGCTCATGGACTTCTCGCGGCTGGTCGAAGCCTTTGATGCCAACGACGTCACCTTCGTCTCGGTGACCCAGAGCTTTAACACCACCACCTCAATGGGTAGGTTGACGCTCAACATCCTCCTCTCCTTCGCGCAGTTCGAACGCGAGGTGATTGGCGAGCGCATTCGTGACAAGTTCGCCGCATCGCGAAAGCGTGGCATGTGGATGGGCGGCTGGGCGCCGCTCGGCTACGACATCAAGGACCGCAAGCTGGTCATCAACGAGGCTGAGGCGGCAAATGTCCGCATGGTGTTCGAGCGGTTTATCTCGACCGGCTCGGCAACAACCCTTTCCAGGATTTTGACGGCCGAAGGGATTTTAACCCGTCGCGGCCGTCCATTGGACAAGGGCGTAATCTACAAGCTGCTCAACAACCCTGTCTATGTCGGCGAAGCCGTGCACAAGGGTGCCTCCTATGCTGGTGAACACCAGGCCATCATCAGCCGCGGCCTCTGGGCCAAGGTGCAGGCTATCCTGTCAGATGGATCGAGGAAACGCGCAGCCAACACTCGCGCGCAGACACCGGCGCTGCTGAAGGGTCTTCTATTTGGGCCGACGGGATGTGCGATGTCGCCAACCCATACGCGCAAGGCAGGCAAGCTCTACCGCTACTATGTTAGCCAATCGGTGCTAAAGCACGGTACTGGCGCATGCCCAGTTGGGCGCCTGCCAGCGGCCGAGGTCGAGGCAGCCGTCATTGATCAGTTGCGCGTCCTCCTCCGTGCTCCCGAGATCATCATCGCCACCTGGAAAGCAGGGCGCGAACACGATGCCGAGATCAGTGAAGACGAGGTGAGGGCGGCGCTGCTCGGACTCGATCCGCTCTGGAATGAACTCTTCCCCGCCGAGCAGGCACGCATCGTCCGGTTGCTGGTCAAACGCGTGGACGTGACAATGGACAGCCTTTCCATCCGCCTGCGCACCGAGGGATTGGTCGGTCTTGCGGCCGATCTCGCTCAACGTCAAAATGTCCCGAGCGCAACATGATAACCAACAGCGACACCGGCAGCGACACCAACATCATCACCGTCCAAGTTCCGCTGACGCTTCGCAAGCGGGGAGGGCGCAAGCTGATCGTCGCGCCGGTCGGCCAGGAGCGTTGGGCCTCTGCTCGGCCACGCGTCGACAATACACTCGTCAAGGCGATCGCACGCGCCTATCGCTGGCAGCAGATGCTGAAGCAGGGCGCCTACGCGAGCGCGGAGGATATCGCCAAGGTAGAGAAAATCAGCGCCTCATATGTCAATCGTCTCTTGCAACTGACGCTGCTTTCTCCGGCAATCGTCGAGACGGTCCTCGACGGGCACCAACCAGCCACGATGACCACCGCTGATCTACTTCAACCGGTACCGGCGCAATGGCACGCACAACGGGCGCTGCTATGTTAGGTCCGCTTTGCGCCCCATATCGGCCGTTGAGGTGACCGTTGCTACTGCCTGAAAGCAGACATTGTTGCGACCATTCTGGACGTCGCGGTTGCGGCATAACCGACGTTCGCGCGAGAAATGGAGCCAAGCGGTCAATACGTTGGGATTCAGTTCGCCGCGCCGACCCGCTTGCGCTCCCGGGTTTCCAGCAGCTTCGTCAGCCAGTCTGGATCCATCTCCGGCACGGAGGAGAGAAGCAGTTCGGTATACGGAGCATGCGGCGGCGTCAGGATTTCGGTCTTGAGCCCCTGCTCGACGACTTTGCCTTGATGCATGACGACAATTTCGTCGGCGATTGCCCTCACCGTCGCGATGTCGTGCGTGATGAAAATGTAGCTGACTCCGAATTCTTGTTGCAGCCGCATAAGAAGCTTCAGGATCTCTTCCTGTACGATCTGGTCGAGGGCTGAGGTCACCTCGTCGCAGATGATGAGCTCCGGATTAGCAGCCAGCGCCCGGGCAATGCAGATGCGCTGCTTCTGACCGCCCGAGAGTTCGCTCGGCAGACGATCGAGGAAGCTTTCGTCCATCTCGATCATGTGCATGAGTTCGCCAACCCGGCGGTCGCACGCCCCCCCTTTGAGGCCGAGATAGAACTCGAGTGGCCGGGAGATGACTTCCTCGACGGTCTGACGCGGATTGAGCGCGTTGTCAGGCATCTGGTAGATCATCTGAATGCGGCGCAGAATGTCTTTGGGCCTCTCTTTCAGTGTTCTTGGCAGACGATGCCCCGCAAATGAGATCGAGCCCGAGACCGGCGGCAGCAGGCCGGTGATGACGCGGGCGAGCGTTGATTTACCGGAACCAGATTCACCAACGACCGCTACCGTCCGTCCGCGCGGCACCTTGATCGATACATCCTGCAGAACCTTGACTTTCCCTGCGTAGGCGGCGGTGATGTTATCGATCGTGAGCAGATGGTCCGCGGCCGGCACTTCGGGTTTGGCTAGCTTTCGCACCGCCCAGAGCGTCCTCGTATAGTCTTCGGCCGGCGCGGCAAGCATCTGGCGTGTTTCGGCCTCCTCCACAGTACGGCCATGGCGCAGAACCATGATCCGGTCCGCCATCTGCGCAACCACGGCCAGATCATGCGTGACGTAGATCGCGGCAGTGTTGAATTCTTCGACAATCTGGCGGATCGAGGCGAGGACCTCGACCTGTGTGGTCACATCGAGCGCCGTCGTCGGCTCGTCGAAGATGATCAGGTCGGGCCGGCAGGCCATAGCCATCGCCGTCATAGCCCGCTGCAACTGTCCTCCGGAGACCTGGTGAGGATAGCGGAAGCCGATGGTCTCCGGATCCGGCAGGTGAAGACGCCGGTAAAGTTTGATGGCATCCCGATTCGCTGCCTCGCGACTGGCGATCCCGTGCGCCACGACCGTTTCGACGGTCTGATCGAGGAGCCGATGGGCCGGGTTGAAGGAAGCGGCCGCGCTTTGCGCGACATAGGCGATGCGCGAGCCTCGGAGCCGCCGCCGTGCGGTTTCCGTCATGGCGAGGAGGTCGACCCCGTCGAACAGGATGGATCCTTGCGTGATCCGGCAGCCTGGCTTGGCATATCCCATCGCGGCAAGCCCAATGGTGGACTTTCCGGCGCCGGACTCGCCAATGAGGCCGAGAACCTCACCGCGGTTTAGCGAGAGATCCACACCGCGAACGATCGGATGCCAGCGCTCGTCGGAAAACCCTTCGACGTGAAGGTTGCGAACGCTGAGGAGTTTCGTGCCCTTTTCGCGTTGGCCAGAATTCTTACTTTTCATCGCGCAACCCGCTTGTCGCATGCAAGAACCAGTCGACAACGAAATTCACCGAGACCGTGAGAAGGGCAATGGCGCCTGCCGGCAAGAGCGGAGTGATGTCGCCATAGGTGATGAGGGTAGCGTTTTCCCGCACCATCGAGCCCCAGTCGGCAGTCGGCGGCTGGATGCCGACGCCGAGAAAGGAGAGCGCGGCGATGGTGAGGAAAACGAAACAGAAGCGCAGGCCGAATTCCGCGATCAGCGGCGGCAGTACGTTGGGCAGGATCTCCTTGGTCAGAATCCATCTCGGCCCTTCGCCACGCAGTTGCGCGGCTTCGACATATTCCATGACGGCAACATTCAGCCCGACCGCGCGCGCCAGCCGGAATACGCGGGTCGAATCGAGCAGGGCGATGATGAGGATCAGGCTGGTGACCGACGAACCGAAGATGGATAGCAACATCAGCGCGAAGATGAGGCTCGGGATCGACATCAGCACATCTACCGCGCGCGACAGAATCTGGTCGAGCCACCCCCGGTACATCGCGGCCAGCAAACCGAGCGTGACGCCGACCGCGAAGGACAGAAGCGTAGTCGCGAAGGCGATGCCGATCGTATTGCGCGCGCCATAGATCAGCCGGGTGAGCACGTCGCGACCGAGTTGGTCGGTCCCGACGATGAACTCCTGGCTCCAAGGCGCGAAAGCCTCGGTGAAAACCTGCGTTTCTCCGTACGGCGCTATCCAGGGCGCTAACAGCGCGACGAAGACATAGCCAAGGATGACCACGATGCCGAACCAAGCGCTGAATGGAGCCTTTTTGAGTGCGGTTTTTATCCGGGAGGCGCGTGTGCGCCTCTGTCTCGGAACCGCCACGGCATGTTCGGTGCTGGTCATCGCGGATGCAAAAGCCTCGGATTGGTGGCGATGGAAATGATGTCGGCGGTCAGGTTGAGCAGGATGTAGGTTGCTGCGAAGATTAGGGCGCAGGCTTGCACGACCGGAACATCCCTGGACTTCACCGCATCGACCATCAATTGGCCGATGCCGGGATAGACGAACACCACCTCGACGACGACCACGCCTACGATGAGATAAGCGAGGTTGAACGCAATTACCGTGACGATAGGCGCCCAGGCATTGGGCAGGGCGTGTCTGAGAACGATTGCCATCGGCGACATTCCCTTGAGCCGCGCCATGTCGATATAGGGGCTTGCCAGCATGTTGATAATCGCAACGCGCGTCATACGCATCATATGGGCAACAATCACCAGCGTGAGGGTGATGGACGGCAACGCTGCGCGCCAGACGTGCTCCCAGAACGGCGTTCGGTCGCTGATGTTCGCCAGTGTCGGAAATTTGGGAACCAGGTTCAGGACCCAGTTGATCGAAGCCGCGAGCCACTCGGGCAGGGATTGTGCGAATTCGGTTCCAATGAACGTGTCGCGCGAGATGATGAGATAGGCCAGCATATAGGCGACGAAGAATTCGGGGAATGAAATCGTCGTCAGCGTCACCGTGTTCACCACACGGTCGAACCAGCTGTTGCGGTAGAGAGCGGCGAGAATGCCGAGTCCCAGCGCGAGTGGAACCGCTATAAGGGCAGTCATCACGGCGAGGAACATCGTGTTGTAGAGCCGGGGCGCAATGATCTCGGCGACCGTGCGCCGGTAGCCGGTGCGGCTTGCGAAGGAAGAGCCGAAATCCCCCTGCACGATTTGTCCGACCCAGGCGAAATAGCGCTCAACCGGCGGACGATCGATGCCGATCTCGCGCTGGAATGCGGCGACCGTCTCGGGCGTCGCGGATTGCCCAAGCATAGCCTTGGCGAAATCGCCCGGAAGCATGGCAATCGCCGAAAAGATGATGATGGTGACGATGAACAGCGTGATCAGGCCGAGGCCCAGGCGCTGCAGAACCGTCCTAACGACCGGATTCATGGGCGGTGCCTTCGAGCGTTTCCCCTGAAAAGAGCGAACCGCCCGCGCCGCGGGCGGCCTCGCCTGGCGAACGTCACGCGTTGGCTACCCACCAGCGCTCTGCCATCTTCAGTCCGTCATTCTCCCAGTTCGGCGCCAGCTCGCCGTGCGCCAGTTTCTTGGACTTGGCGCTTACAAAATTGTTGAAGACCAGGACGATGGCGCCGCCGTCATCATGCGTCAACTGCTGCATTTCGGCATACATCGCGGAGCGCTTGGCCTCGTCGGTCTCCGCGCGTGCCTGGATCAGCAGTTCGTTGAAGCGGGCATTTTTCCAGAACGTCTCGTTCCAGCTGGAATCCGCCGAGTAGGCCTGCGTGAACATCCAGTCGGCCGTTGCACGACCGCTCCAATAGGAGGCGCACCACGGTTTCTTGAGCCAGACATTGTCCCAATAGGCGTCCTCGGCCTCGCGCACCACATTGACATCGATGCCGCATTGGGCCGCCGTCTCGCGGATGAGGGCGGCCGCGTCCACGGCGCCGGCGAAGGCGGCGTCGGCGACGGAAAGGTCGACCTTGAGATTTTCCATTCCCGCTTTTTTCAGATGGAAGCGCGCCTTTTCCGGATCGAACTTGTGCTGCGGCTCCGGATTGATGGCGAACTTTATCGCCGGTGCGATCGGGTTGTCATTTCCGACAGTTGCATGGCCAAGGAAAATCTTCTGCGCGATTTCCTCGCGATCGATGGCCCATTTCAACGCCATGCGCACATCGGGGTTGTCGAATGGCGCAACCGTCACGTTCATAGGCAGCGTGTAGTGGCCGTAGCCGGTCACCTCGAGGATCTCGATATTCGGCTTGCGCTTCAGCATGCCGAGCGTTTTCAGGTCGGCGCGGCCGATATAATCAACCTCGCCGGTTGACAGCGCGGCCATACGCGCGGCGAGGTCCGTGATGGCGATAAACTCGACCTCGTCCAAATAGGGTTTGCCGTTCTTAAAGTAATTGGGGTTGCGCTTGAGCTTCGCCGAGACGCCTGGCTGGAAGTTCTCAAGCACGAAGGCGCCGGTCCGGACGCCCGATTCCCAGTCCGCCTTTCCGTCCTTGGCAGGCATGACGACAAGGTGATAGTCGCTCATGATGTAGGGAAAGTCTGCATTCCCGCTGTTTAGTGTGAAAACGATCGTTTCCGGGCCGTCTGCCTTGATGTTGGTCACCGATTCGAGCAGCGACTTCGCCGCCGATTTGGTGTCGGCCCCCATATGATATTGCATAGAGGCGACCACGTCGTCCGCCGTGATCGTCTTGCCGTTGTGGAAGGTCGCACCTTTGCGCAGCTTGAAGACCCATGTTGTCGCGTCGTCCGAGGTCTCGAAGGTCTCGGCAAGGTCCGGCTGGATGCTGCCTTTCGCGTCGACCTCGGTCAGGCTGTTGGACATGGCACCCGAAAAGGCGGTTTGCGTGAACGTATCGGGATAGCCGGCCGGATCGATCGAATCCGTCGTCGCGCCATGCGCCATGCCGAGCTTGGCGAAGCCGCCCTGCTTCGGTGCGGCCCGCGCCACGCTCACGAAGAGCATATCGGCGGCGGCGACCGTCAGGCCTGCCGCCAGCCCTAGATGGATGAAATCACGGCGCGAAACCTTGCCGCGGCCGATCAGGTTTTGCGCTAAGCGCAGTTTATATTCAGATTCCGACACTGCTTCCTCCCATTGCGGATTTCCCGCATTCTTGTTGTTGGCATTTATCGAGCAGATCTGGTGGATTCAGCCGATTTGCCTCCTTTCGATTTTTCCGGCGGTTTGACGCAAATTTCACGCCGTTACATAGATTTCACCAGCTTCCACCGTGACCGGGAATGTTCGGGCACGCACGCCCGGGTCGACCAGAGCGGCACCGGTCTTTATGTCGAATTCCCACCCGTGCCAGGCGCAGCGCACGATTTCGTTCTCGCGGTGATAGATGAATTGCGCTTGGTCGACCGGTGCCGTGGTTCCGCATTGCGGTCCCTCGCAAAGCGGAGCGCCGCGGTGCGGACAAACGTTCAGCAAGGCATGGAATGAATCTCCGATGCGGAAAACCCCGACTGAAAGGCTGCGGATTTTGGCGATGTACGGAGTTCCGGTCTCGATTTCGTCGACGCGGCAAATGTATGTCTTCTCAGCCATGGTTTGCTCCCGTCACGCGGCATTCGCCGCTTGCGTGCGGGGAATGCGTTTATAGACCTCGAGCGCATTCAATCCCATGATCTTGCTTTTCCAGGCGGGCGGGATGTGCAGCGTGTTGGCATCGTCATAATCCCAATGCGGGTAGTCGGAGGCGAACATCAGCGTGTTCTCGCCGTCCATTGCTTCGAGAGTGGACCAGAGATGCTGAATGTTCGCGGGCTGCTCCAGTGGTTGCGTGGAGAAGCGAATATTGCGCCGGCAATACTCGGAGGGCAGCATCTTCAGCCACGGCGTTTCCTTGCGCAGAGCTTTGTAGTCTGCGTCCAGTCGCCACAATACCGACGGAACCCAAGCCACTCCGCACTCGATGAGCACGAAATATAGATCCGGCCATTTCTCGAAAACGCCATGCGCGATCATGCTTGCAACATGCGACAAGGCCGACATGTGAAGAATTGCGTGCGTCTCCCAGAAAAAGGTCGTCGGAGCCGGCGCGACCGCGTTCCAGTTTATGCCGCCATGACCGCCCAGATGAATTGCAAATGGCAGCCCGACTTCGGCGCAGGCCTCGAAAATGGGGTGGTAAAAGGGATCGCCGTACGGTTTGACCGAGCCTTGGGAGGCTAGAACCTGGACCATACGGGGGTGGTTGCCGAGGCGGCGAATCTCGGCTGCTGCGAGCTTCGGATCCTGCGGCGCGACGATGATCGAACCCATGAAGCGGCTGTCTTTGGGAAGCCACTCGGCGATTTGGTAGTCGTTATAGGCGCTGACCAGCGCGCTAGCGTAATATGGGTTTGCTAGCGTGGAAGCCTCTATCGGCTCGTCGCCGGTGAGGATGGCGGCCCCGATATTATATTTGTCGAGGTGCTTTTCCTTCATGATGAGATAATTGTCGGCTTCGGTCTCGGGCCTGACATCCTTGCGGGAAAAGTCCTGCGGGTGAAACCAGGGACGGTGCCCGTGCGGGAAGGCGCCTCTCGGACCAGTTTTTTCGCCTTCCATGAACATGTCTTTCCAGACGCCGGAAAGATAGGGCTCGAGCACCGTCGCGCTCGACCAGTAATTGTGACAATCGCAATCGACTATGAACACCCTATCCAACTCCCTGGCGTGGTAGGCCGGCTAACCTAGCCGGCTTCTTCAACGGCAGCTTCCGCCTTGGGCATTATTTGATCAAGCTTGTGATTTGGGCTAATACGATCGGGTTTTTCGATTGGGAGGCGACATGCAGCTGGATCACATCGAGACCTTTCTCGACATCATGGAGTCGCGAAATTTTAACCGCACTGCGGATCGTTTGGGCGTAACGCAGTCAACAGTGAGCACCCGCATCAAGAACCTGGAGCAGGCCATCGGTTCGGAGCTCTTCCTGCGAGGACGAGCCGGCGCCGAGCCGACCGCGGCGGGGCGGCGTTTTGAAGCTTATGCGCGCGCCATGCTGTCGACATGGTCTCAGGCCCGCCATGACGTGCGGGCATTTAACCGGTTCGAAGGCACCTTGCGCGTCGCTGCCCAGGTCGGGATGACGCGCTCGATATTGCCAGGTTGGGTGGAGACGTTGTTCCAAGTGCTGCCGAAATCGTCAATTCACGTAGAATCCGACTATTCGCCGCAGATGATTTCCGATTTGAGCTTGGGAAACCTCGATATTGCTGTGGTCTACGCGCCCAGATACCTCCCTGAAATCGCCTACGATCCTCTGATGGTCGAAGAATATGTGATGGTGTCTACTGCGGCCAGTATCCTGTCGGAGGTCAATCCGGACACGTACATCCGGCCAGGCTACACGGTCGCGCTTGAAAAAGCCCACGCCGAGGCGCTGCCGCAATTGGCGATAGGCCGTCTTTCGATGGGCTCGGAAACGCTCGCCGAAGCGATGCTGCGGCGCATGGGTGGCACTTGCTATATGCGCAGTGACGACGCTCGGCGGTATACCGCCGAGCGGCCATCTTTTGTGGTAGAGGGTGCGCCCGCGCTTCAGCAGCCGGTTCACACCGCTATTTTGGCGCGCCGCAAGCATGAGCCGATCATCCGCAGAGGGATTCGCGCGCTCCATCTGGCTGTTATGTCCATGGAAAGTTAGATCGAAATACCCGATTGTAAAGCCGACATCTGCCACTTTTTTGAAAGTATCCCGGCTGCCATTCTGGCTGAGGCAAACCAGAGTCAAATGATGAACGCGCACATTCCCTTTTCAACTGCCGATTTCGCTCTGGCGATGCGTCAACGGCAATGGGCGGAGAGCGCAAGACAGTTCGTCCGCTGCCGGCGCGTCATCGACGAGACGCACGATGTCCGCACATTCGTCTTTTCCACCGCTTCGGGCCACATGTTCAGCTTCAGTGCAGGCCAATATCTGATACTGCACCTGACGATCGACGGCGCCACGGTAACGAGATCCTACTCGGTTTCCTCGCCGCCGACCCGACCGCTCGACCTGCAGATCACGGTGAAGCGGGTGAAGGGCGGGCTTGTTTCCAACTGGCTTCACGACAATCTCCGGCCGGGCCACGACATTGAAATCGAAGGGCCGGTCGGACGTTTCAACTTCGACGATCTACCATGCGAGAAGCCGCTTTTCCTTTCCGGCGGCAGCGGCATCACTCCCGTTATGTCGATGCTGCGGGCGCTAACCGACCGGGCATCTGGCCATGACATCCGTTTCATTCACTGCGCTCGGACGGCGGACGACATCGCCTTCCGCGCCGAGTTGGAGGTGCTCGCCGCGCGATTCTCCAATGTCAATGTAAGCTTCATCTGCAGCCAGGAAGGTTCGGTGTGGCAGGGCCCTAAGGGTCGCATCGACGGCCCCATGCTCTTGCGGCTGGCTCCGGACCTTCACCAGCGCACGTCTTACGTTTGCGGCCCCGAGCCGTTTATGCAGACGGTTCGGACCTGTGTCGCGGAGATCGGCATCGCACCCTCGCAGTACCACGAGGAAAGCTTCGGCGGCGCCGTGGGTAATTCCATGCCTCTGCAATCGGCTGTCGCTGGCGTTACGCGCGTCCGCTTCGCCCGGTCCGGCGCAGAGCATCTTTGTGCGCCCGAAGAGACCCTGCTCGATGCGGCGCGCAATTGCGGGCTCCACATTCCCACCGCATGCCAGCAGGGTATTTGCGGAACTTGCCGGACGGTCAAGCTTTCGGGTGAAGTCGCGATGGACGACCTTGGAGGGCTCAGCCTTGAAGAGAAGGCGGCCGGTTATGTGTTGGCCTGCTGCAGCCGGCCGCAAGGCACTGTTTGCCTCGATCTCTGAATCTCATTGCGAATCCTGATGGAAAGCCCGGGTGCTCGCGCACGAGCCGGTTGTGCCTTGCCTCGCGCCAGGCCTGTCCAGCGGCGGGCGGTCCAGCAGCTCAGGCCACGGCATCGCCGACACACGGAACCGAGGTTCGGTTCGGCAATTAAAGGAGGGCGAACTGGTTTTGCGGAGGTTTGAGGTGAACGGGTTTTTGAATGTGGGGCTTTCGACGGCCGTGACGGGCACGGTCGTAAGCTTTGTGACGGCGGCGGTTCTAGCCCTTCTGGCCAAAGCCGAAGGCAAATCCGCACTGCAGCCGACCAACGCCACCAGCCACTGGCTGCACGGCGATAAGGCCGGTGCGGTCAGGAAAGCCGACCTCGCACACACTGCGGTGGGCTTCGGCACCCACCATGCCTCGGCCATGTTCTGGGCCGCTCCGTTCGAGGCTTGGCTCGCCCGAAACCCTCAGCGGTCGCCGCTGCTGATGCTGCGCGATGCCTCGGCAGTGGCCATGATTGCAGCCGTCGTGGATTATCTCGTCGTACCGAAGCGGCTCACCCCAGGCTGGGAGACCGTGCTTTCGAAGCGCTCGATCGCCGCCACGTATGTCGCGCTTGCTCTGGGCTTGGCTGCCGGCGGACTGATCGCGCAGGCGATGCGGAAGACGGATTGATCGGATTCCAAGACTGGCGAGAGACCGCCGATGGTATTCCGCTTTTCGCCTGGCAGGCAGGGCTCAACCGGCACCGGCAATCGCCAGAGCCCACCGACTCGGTCCAGATGTTCGGTGCTGGTTCGCACTCCAGCTCTGTCCCTTACCCAATGAGCCGACGAATGTGGCCAGCTCACCGCTGGCGCGTTAAAGTTGATCCAGATGATGCATGAGTTTCAAAAGGAACGAGTACAAGACCTGTTCGGGGTCATCAGCTTGCTCGCTGAGCACCGTTATGCCCGCCAATGGCCAGCACGGCCTTCTACACCGGGTTAGGGTCCGGCATGAAGGTCCGCATTGGTTCAGCTTAGGACCGAGCCTGCGCCGAGCTGAATGTCTGCTCACTTACACTCAGATTAGAAGCTGCCTGACCGCTTTCGGCCCAAACAGGACGGTGATTGCTTGGCGCTGAGCGTAGGCAATAGCGCACGGCGCCATTTCACCGTCACAGGCTGGGATTGCCCAAGAGGGCCATGGGATCCGTATCGCCTAGCGAATGATCTGCTAAACTTCGCATAATCCCGATATCACGAAACAATTGAAATTGTTCGCCTCTAAACCTGAGAACTAAAAGTGCGAGGTTGACAGCTTTGGAGAATATCGGCCGAGAGAACGATCATTCGACGGAAACATCCGGCGGCGCGGTTGCAAGCTTTGCCTGAAAAGCCCGCAGTTGCGCGGGGTTTCGACCCTGCTAGATCAAGGCGGAGAATGTTGGGGCAGGGTGCATCTGGCGGAGGGAGTGGGATTCGAACCCACGGTGGGCTTGCACCCACGCCGGTTTTCAAGACCGGTGCCTTAAACCGCTCGGCCATCCCTCCGTCGTGATTTTTCAATCACTTGGATGCTCGTCCTAATCTTAATTTGTACCTGTTGGTACTGCTGCGCCGCCCGAAGACCGTTCTCGCTTCATTGCTCTAGTGCGCCCGACGAAGTCCTGTCAACCGGCCATAACCCGTTCCTGCCAACGGCAGAGCATGGATGCTCGACGGCGGGACTGAAGCAGGACGAACAGCACTCTGCACCGAAGGTCGAAAGGCCGTGGTTTTTCACAGCGATCGCCGGGGCGGTTTGTGCCACAATCTCGCCCGGTTCCGACCACAATCGGTTAATACGGTGATAAGCAATTCCGGTGCACAAGGGATTGCGAATCAAGGTGGCGCTGGCATTTGTCGAGGGGTTTTAGCTCTGCCGACAGTCAAGTTGCGGTGCCTTTGTTGAGAGGGGACAATCGAAACATGCAGAGCACGGCGCGCCCGCATCTCCGTCGCGCTTGCGCTTTCACGTTGTTTGCCCTGTCGGCTGCCTTGCTGGCGGCTTGCGCCGCGCCACCACAGCCGAAGGCGATGGTCAACAAGAAGCCTCGCTCCAAGGAGTATTTTGCCGAATCCGAATATGGCGTAAAGGCCAGTCCGCGCGTCACCTTCAAGAAGTCCGGCTTGCAGCGTGGCGGCGGACGCGACCAGTTGGGCAAGCCCTATCAGGTGCGCGGCAAGTGGTATTATCCCAAGGAAGACAAGCGCTACGCCAAGGTGGGCCTCGCCTCCTGGTATGGCGACGCCTTCCACGGCCGGCTGACCGCCAACGGCGAAGTCTACGACATGACGCATCTGACCGGCGCGCATCCGACCATGCCGCTGCCGAGCTATGCGCGAGTCACCAATATGAAGACCGGCAGTTCGGTCATCGTGCGCGTCAACGACCGCGGACCCTACCATGACGGGCGCATCATCGATGTGTCGAAACGTGCCGCCGAAATGCTCGACTATGCAAACATCGGCACGGCAAAGGTGAAGGTCGAATATGTCGGCCGTGCGCCGCTTGACGGCAGTGACGATCAGTATCTGATGGCCTCCTACCATCCCGGCAACAGGGCGCCGGATCCATCGGACGGCTTGCCCACCGGTGTCATGATCGCCATGAATGGACCATCGCCGAGCACCGCGTTGGGTGCTGCCGCCGCTCCATTTCCCGGTCAGTTGACGAATTCCGCATCCGCACAGCCTGTCCTGTCGGCGCAGACGCCGGCCGCTGGCAATGTGACGCTGCCCGATTTCGGGCCGATCGTGCCGGAACGTCCGGAAATCAATCTGCCGGCGCAATCGCCGTTCACAGTGGCGTCGCTGTCTTATGCGGACGAGCGCGTGCAGCGTGCCACCAATGTCTTTGCCGCGCTGGATGGCGCCGGCATGTCGCCCGCCGAAATCCTTCAATCGTGGAAGCGGCAAGCGCCTTCGGCCGGTTCGCCCACGGACTATATCGCGGCGGGTTCGTTTGAGGATGCTGCCGAGGCGCAGCGTGTGGCCACCCAGCTTTCCGGCTTCGGCAAGGCCGAAATCCAGCGCTCTGAATTCGAAGGCAAGGACTGGTATTCGGTCAATCTCTATCCGGACGGCCATGGCAGCCTGGACGAGATGCTGCAGGCGGCATGGTCACATGGCGCACCGGACGCGCTCGTGGTTCGGAACTGACCGGCAAAACCTGAAGTTTTGCCCAGTTGTCCAAGGCGCGGTTGATCGGCCGAGACAAAGCCTGATAGCTTGTAGAGCTTGCCCAGAAATGCCGGCTGACAGGTCGAACCTCTCATGAAATCTCGCTTCGCCGCGCCTGTCGCCGGGCTCCTGGGTTTTGGCCTCCTGCTGCTCTCGCTGGCCCCGGCCGCGGCGCAGCTTTTCGAGACCAAGGCCGCACAGGCCTTCATGATCGATGCCGAAACCGGGACGGTGCTGTTTTCCAAGGACGCCGACAAGCCGATGCCGCCGGCGTCACTGGCCAAGCTGATGACGATGGAGGTGGTTTTCAACGCCATCAAGTCGGGGCGCGTGACGCTCGACGATACATTCGCGGTGAGTGAGAACGCATGGCGCACGGGCGGCGCGCCATCCGGAACATCGACAATGTTTGCCAAGCTCAAATCGACGATCCGGCTTGAAGACCTGATTCAGGGCGTGACGATCCAGGCAGCCAATGACGGCTGCATCATCATCGCCGAAGGCTTCGCCGGATCCGAGGCGAATTTCGCGACTGAGATGACCAACCGCGCAAGGCAGATTGGCCTCGCGAAATCGACATTCGTCAATTCAACCGGTCTGCCGGCCGAAGGTCAGCAAACGACGGTTCGAGAGCTTGCCCTTCTGGCCCTGCATATCTGGCGCGAATATCCGGATCTCTATCGCTACTATGGCCAGACGGACTTCACCTGGAACAAGATCACTCAGAGGAACCGCAATCCGCTGCTGGCGATGGATATCGGCGCGGACGGCTTGGCTGTCGGCATGAGCGAGGCATCCGGCTTCGGCATCGTTGGCTCGGTCAGCCACAATGGCGCCCGCATCATCGCGGCGATGAGCGGACTGAAAAGCGACCGCGAGCGCGCCGAGGAAGCGCGGAAGCTGCTCGACTGGGGCGTTCGCGCCTTCCAGAAGACGGAGATTTTCGCCAAGGACGAAGTGGTCGGCGAAGCCCAGGTTTTCGGCGGTGCGAAATCCGGCGTGGCGCTGAAGGCAAAAGGGCCGGTGAATACCTTCCTGCCCATCGCCAACCGCGACAAGCTGACCGCCAAGATCGTCTATGACGGACCGGTTGCAGCGCCCGTGGAGGAGGGGCAGCCGGTGGGTGCACTGCGGGTCTGGATCGGTGATACGCTGAGCCAGGAGACGCCGCTTTTCGCGGCCGAATCGGTTGGCGTTGGCTCGCTGCCGCGGCGCGCGCTCGACGCCGTCAAGGAACTGGCCGTCGGCTGGCTGCGTTAGCACCGTTGCGGTGGACCTTTTTTCTGACCGGGACTATTACGGTTCCCGCAGTATGGAAGAAGGCTTTTTGATTGGTGCACGGATTTTTCATCACCTTCGAAGGCGGAGAGGGGGCAGGCAAGTCGACGCAGATCGAGCGGCTGGCCAGCAAGATGCGCGCCAAGAAATACGATGTCCTTGTCACGCGTGAGCCGGGCGGCTCGCCCGGCGCGGAGGCGGTCAGGCATGTCCTGCTTTCCGGCGCTGCCGAACCGTTCGGCCCCAGGATGGAGGCGCTGCTTTTCGCCGCCGCGCGCTCCGACCATGTCGAGCAGGTAATTCGGCCGGCGGTCGAACGCGGCTCGATCGTGCTTTGTGATCGCTTCATGGACTCCTCGCGCGTCTACCAGGGTGTCACCGGCGGCCTCGATCCGGCGTTCATGGGCACGCTGGAAAAGGTCGCCATCAACGGCATGGTGCCCGACATGACGCTGATCTTCGATATCGACCCGGCCGAAGGATTGCGGCGCGCCACGGCACGGCGGGGCACCGATGCCGGCGCCGACCGCTTCGAAAAGGAAACGCTTGATATCCACCAGCGCCGCCGCGAAGCCTTTCTGGCGATCGCCGCGGCAGAGCCCGAGCGCTGCATCGTCGTCGACGCGTCCGCCGATCCCGACACGGTGGAGAATGTCGTCACCGCTGCCGTGTTCGCGGCTCTGGAGACGATGACGCCGGCGCACAGGAAGCAGGCGTCGCCAGGATGATTTTCGAACGGATCGCACCAGAACAACACGACACGCTCGACGGCGTGCCGGAGCCGTCCGAGACCCCGCGTCTGGTCGGACATGGCCAGGCGGCGAACATGCTGGCCGCCGCCTATCGCTCCGGGAAGCTGCCGCATGCACTGATCTTTGTCGGACCGGTCGGCATCGGCAAGGCAACGCTTGCCTTCCATCTGGCGCATCATCTGCTGAAGCATCCCGCATTCGAACAGGCGCCGGACGTTCTCGCCGTTCCTGATCCGGCGTCGTCGCTGTTTCGCCAGATCGCCAACGGCGCACATCCTTCGGTGCTGCATCTGACCCGCCCGCCGAACGACAAGACAAAAAGCTTCAAGACGGTCGTGACCGTCGACGAGATCCGCAAGGTCAGCCGCTTCCTGTCACTGACCTCGCATGACGGCAGCTACCGGGTAGTGATCGTCGATCCGGCCGACGACATGAATGTCAATGCGGCCAATGCCTTGTTGAAGAACCTTGAAGAACCACCGGCACGCACACTGTTCATCCTCATCGTCCATGCACCGGGCAGCCTGCTGCCGACGATCCGCTCGCGCTGCCAGATGGTGCGGCTGGCGCCGCTCGATGCCGAGAGCCTGATGGCGGTTCTGGAGAACGTCGAGCCACCGCCGCCGGACGAACCCGCGGCGCGCGCGGCATTGGCCAAGCGGGCAGGGGGCAGCGCGCGCACCGCAATCCTGCTGACGCAGTATGGCGGGCTGGAAATCGCCGAGACGCTCGACGCCCTGGCGACGGCCAGGAAGAGCGATGTTGCCGGCGCCTATCGCCTTGCGGAGGCGGTCGCCGGTCGCGACCAGGCGATCCAGTTCGATATCTTCAATCGCCGTGCACTCGACCTGCTCTCGACCGGCGCAAGCCAGGCCGCGCTGGCGGGCGACCTGGCGCGGGCGAAAACGCTGTCGGATACTTGGCACGAGGCTTTGAACGCTATATCTGAGACCGACACCTACAATCTCGACAAGAAGCAGCACGCCTTGGCCATGATCGACCGCCTGAATTCTGCAATGCGAATGTGACGGCCCATCGGGATGGCAATCGCCGTTTCGATGCGATATCTCACCGCTACATCTTCATTCAGACATTCATGACGGTTAATTCATGTCACGCGACACATTCTACATTACCACCGCGATTTCCTATCCCAATGGCAAGCCGCATATAGGCCATGCCTACGAATTGATCGCCACCGACGCACTCGCCCGCTTTCAGCGGCTCGACGGCAAGCAAGTCTTCTTCCTCACCGGCACCGACGAGCACGGCATCAAGATGCTGCAGACGGCGAAGCGGGAAGGCATTCCCGCGCGTGAACTGGCCGACCGCAACGCGGCCGATTTCCAGCGCATGGCAATCGCGCTCAATGCCTCCAACGACGATTTCATCCGCACTACCGAAGAACGTCACTATGCGGCCTCGCAGGCGATCTGGAAGGCGATGGCTGCCAATGGCGACATCTACAAGGGCGGCTATGCCGGTTGGTATTCGGTGCGCGACGAAGCCTACTACGGCGAGGAGGAGACCGAAGTCCGCGCCGACAATGTCCGCTACGGACCGCAGGGAACCCCGGTCGAATGGGTCGAGGAAGAGAGCTATTTCTTCCGCCTGTCGGCCTATCAGGACAAGCTCATCACGCTCTACGAAAGCCAACCCGATTTCATCGGCCCGGCCGAGCGGCGCAACGAAGTGATGAGCTTCGTCAAGTCAGGATTGAAGGATCTGTCGATCTCGCGCACCACCTTCGACTGGGGCGTGCCGGTGCCGGGTGACGAGAAGCATGTGATGTATGTCTGGGTCGACGCTCTGACAAATTACATTACCGGTGTCGGTTATCCAAATGAAAATGCTGACAATTGGCGCTTCTGGCCTGCCGATGCACACATCATCGGCAAGGACATCGTGCGCTTCCACGCAGTCTATTGGCCTGCCTTCCTGATGTCGGCCGGAATCCCCTTGCCGAAGCGCGTCTTCGGTCACGGCTTCCTGTTCAACCGCGGCGAGAAGATGTCGAAATCGGTAGGCAACGTCATCGACCCGTTCGCGATGGTCGAGCATTATGGCCTCGACCAGGTGCGCTATTTCTTCCTGCGCGAGGTGCCGTTCGGCCAGGACGGCAGCTATAGCCACGAGGCCATCGTCAACCGCACCAATGCCGACCTCGCCAATGGCCTTGGCAATCTGGCGCAGCGCTCGCTGTCGATGATCGCCAAGAACTGCGGCGGCGTAGTGCCGAAGCGCAGCGATCTGGCGGAGGCCGACAGGGCGATCCTCGACCAGGCGGTGGAGGCGCTTGCTACTGCACGCAAGACGATGGCGGAGCAGGGCATCCATCTAGCGCTTGCGGCGATCATCGGCGTGGTGGCGGAGGCCGATCGCTACTTCGCCTCGCAGGAACCCTGGGCGCTCAGAAAGACCGATCCGGCGCGTATGGAAACGGTGCTGTGGACGACCGCGGAAATCATCCGACGCGTGGCGCTGCTCTGCCAGCCCTTCATTCCGGGATCGGCCGCTAAGCTGCTCGACCTGCTGGCTGTGCCGGCGGACAGCCGCGATTTCGTGCATGTCCACGCGGACTATGCGCTGGCATCAGGGGTTGCTTTGCCCGCGCCGGAAGGCGTGTTTCCACGTTACGTCGAGCAAACGGATGCAAGCGCCTAATGCTGGTCGACAGTCACTGCCATCTCGACTTTCCGGATTTCGCAGAGGAGCGGGCGGCCATCGTCGCCCGCGCCCTTGCCGCTGGAATCGGTCGCATGGTGACGATCTCGACGCGTGTGAGGCGGTTCCAACAAGTACTTGAGATCGCTGAATCTTTCGACGAAGTCTATTGCTCGGTTGGCACCCATCCGCACAATGCCGCCGAAGAGCTGGACGTGTCGGCCGAGGATCTTGTCCGGCTATCCGCTCATCCAAAAGTCGTGGCGATCGGCGAGGCCGGGCTCGACTATTTCTACGACCACGCGCCGCGCGATGCGCAGGCGCAGGGTTTTCGCATCCATATCGCTGCCGCGCGCGAGACTGGCCTGCCGCTGGTCATCCATTCGCGTGACGCCGACAGCGACATGGCCGATATCCTCGAGGACGAAACAGGGAAGGGCGCCTTCCCCTTCATCCTGCACTGTTTTTCGTCCGGGCGCAGGCTGGCCGAAGTCGGCGTGGCGCTCGGCGGCTACGTTTCCTTTTCCGGCATCCTGACCTTCAAGAATTCGGCCGAGCTGCGCGCCATCGCTGCCGACGTGCCACACGACCGACTGCTGGTCGAAACCGACGCGCCATATCTTGCGCCGATACCCTTTCGCGGCAAGCGCAACGAGCCTGCGTATGTGGCGCATACAGCCAAGGTGCTGGCCGAAACGATCGGTGTCAGCGAGGCCGAAATCGCTGCCGTCACCACGGACAATTTCTTCCGGCTGTTCGAGAAGATGCCGCGCCCAAGTGCGCTGAGCGCCTGACGCATGAGCGACCGGCTGCGCCTCACAATTCTCGGCTGCGGCTCATCGCCGGGCACGCCGCGCATCACTGGCGACTGGGGCAATTGCGACCCAGCCAATCCGAGGAACCGGCGCATGCGCACCGCAGCGCTCGTCGAGCGGATCGCCGCGAACGGCGACAGAACCACAGTCGTCATCGACACCGGGCCGGATTTCCGCGAGCAGATGCTGCTGGCATCGGTCAGGCGCATCGATGCGGTCGTCTATACGCATCCGCATGCCGACCATATCCACGGCATCGACGATTTGCGTGGCTTCGTGCTCGAGCAGCGTCATCTCATCGATATCCACGCTGACCAGCCCACCATGCTGCGGTTAAGGGAAGCGTTCGGCTACTGTTTCGAAACACCGCTGGGCAGTTCCTATCCGCCCATTGTCGAGCCCCATATCATCGACCACGCCAGGCCGGTCGTAATCGAAGGCGAGGGGGGTACCCTCACCCTCGAGCCGCTGCCGCAGATCCATGGCGACATCATATCGCTTGGTTTTCGCATAGGTGGGCTCGCCTATTGCCCCGATATCAGTGATTTCCCGGACACCACGGCCGAGCGTCTGGGTGGGCTGGACGTGCTGGTCATCGACGCGCTGCAATACAGGACGCATCCGAGCCATCTGTCGCTCGGCCAGGCACTCGGCTGGATCGAAAAACTGGCGCCGAAAAAGGCCGTGCTGACGCATATGCATGTGCCGCTTGACTACGCCACGGTGATGGCCGAGACGCCTGATAACGTCGAGCCGGCCTATGATGGCATGACGATCGAAATCGCTTTTGAATCAGTGTAATAGGCTCGGTTCTTCATGGCTGGCAGCATTGAGCGTGTGACCAAGGAAGCGGCTGATGCCGGTCTTGACATCGAGATCAGGCGCATGGGCGCCTCGACACGCACGGCCGAGGAAGCCGCCGCGCAATGCGGCTGCACGGTTGCCCAGATCGTCAAATCATTGATTTTCCAGGGAGAAGCCAGTGGCAGACTTTTTCTCTTCCTGGTTTCCGGCGTCAACCAGCTCGATCTCACCAAGGCAGCCGCGCTGACTGGCGAGCCGCTGAAGCGCGCCGACCCGCGGCAGATCCGCGACGAGACCGGCTTTGCCATTGGCGGCGTAGCGCCGATCGGCCATCTGATTGCGATCCCGGCGTTCGCCGATGAGACGCTGCTAGGTTTCGATCGCGTATGGGCAGCGGCCGGCGCTCACGACGCGGTATTCGCGGCCGAGCCACGCGCCATGGTCAAGGCAGCGCAGGCTGTCGTAGCGACGCTGACGAGCTGAGTCGAACACCCCGCTATCGCAGCTATTCGGCGGCGACCGCTGTGTGCGCAGGCGGCAACATGATGTCGGGCGCAGCCGGCGCGAACAACATCTTTACGAAGCTGCGGAAGGCGAGGATCTGGCGCTCTAGTACGCGGGGATCGCCGAGCCCCCGCGACATGATGATGCCGCCATCGATCACACAGGAGAACATGATAGCTACATCGTCGAGGTCCATGCCTTTGCGGGCAGGATAAACGGTCGCGATCTCATTCAGCGCATCGCGAAACCGCCCGTTCCAGGAGCGTACGGCGTCGGAGGCGATGTCGCGAACGTTGCGGTCGAAGAGGCGCTCCTGATAGGTGAACGTCGCGATCAGACAGCCGGGGTGGCCGTTCGGCAGGTCACCCATCAGCTCGGCAAGCAGCTTGAGCGTGATCAGGAAGGACTGCAACGGATCATCGGAGAGTTGCCGGCCGCGGTGAAACACATCGTCGAAGATGCGGTCGTTCTCCTCGACGTAGCGCAGCATCAAGGCGCGGGCGAGTTCGTTCTTGTCCTTGAAATGATAGAAGAAGCCGCTCTTGGTGATGCCGGCCTCGGCGATCACCTCCTCGATGGAAGTCGCGCCGAACCCCTTGGCGAGCACCGATGCCTCGGCGATCTCCAGAATGCGTTCGCGCGTTTCCGCACCTTTGCGCATGACCGAATGCCCTCAAATTTACTGTACCGGCGGTATGGTTTTCACACCCGCCAACATCGGCACTGATAGCAATACGACCGACCCAGAACGGCTATCCGTCTGTAATTGCCGCGGTTCCCGCTTCGGTGGAGTACCGGACCACGAGCCTTCTACCGCACCGGCGGCACGTGCTGTTAAAACTTGGCTATTCCGAAACCGGCCGCAACCAAGGCGGCACGGTGTTATCTTACCACTGGAGACAAACATGGCCAAGTACCGCCAGAATCTGCCGCAACTCGCCAACAGAACATTCCTGAGCGATGGCGGCATGGAGACGACCCTCATCTTTCACGAAGGCCTCGACCTTCCGCATTTTGCTTCATTCACGCTGGTGGCAACGCCTGAAGGCCGGCAGAAGCTCAAGGACTATTACGTCCGCTATCTGACCATTGCGCGCAGAGGCGGGACCGGGTTCATCCTCGACACGCCGACGTGGCGGGCCAACCCCGATTGGGGAATGTTGCTCGGCTACGGGCCGGAAGCGTTGCGGGCCGTCAACGAGAGCTCCATCGAGCTTCTTCTCGACCTGCGCAAGGAGTTCGAGACTGCCGAGACGCCTTGCGTCATCAGCGGCGCGATCGGGCCGCGCGGCGACGGCTACAAAGCTGGCAATATGGACGCCAACGAGGCGGAGGCCTATCACGCGGCGCAGATCGAGAGTTTCGCGCGGACCGAGGCCGACATGGTGGCGGCCTATACGCTCACCAATTTCCACGAGGCGATCGGCGTGGCGCGGGCGGCCAAGGCGCATGCGATGCCCTGTATGATCTCGTTCACCGTTGAGACCGACGGGAAGCTGGTGACCGGCATGGCGCTCGGCGAGGCGATAGACAGGGTTGACGACGCCACGGACGGTGCGCCGGCTTACTATATGATCAATTGCGCACATCCGACGCATTTCATGCAGGCGCTGAAAAAGGGCGAGCGCTGGCTCGATCGCGTCTATGGGGTGAAGGCGAACGCTTCGGCCAAAAGCCATGCCGAACTGGACGAATCGGAGACGCTCGACGCGGGCGACCCGGACGATCTCGGGCGGCGCTACAGCGGGCTGAGAGCTTCGTTTCCGACCATGCGCATCCTGGGTGGCTGCTGCGGCACAGACCACCGGCACATCGCAGCAATCTGCGAAGCCTGCGTGCCGCAGGCGGCGTAGGAGACTCTACCAGCCGCAGTTCCGCTGAGTCCCAAGGAACAAGGAACTGCGGCTGGGCCGAAAGGCAACTCAATCAAAACCGCACACCAGTTCCATAATCTATCTTATGCGACTTTCTGATGTGGCAGCCTATAGAGATAGAGATGAAGCGCAGCCGACCGGGCAATCGACTACCCCGACGCGGCGGGCTTGAGATCATGGAGGGCAGCACGTCCCTGCGCGGTTGCGCCCTGGCGGAACAACCCTCATCGATACGTGTTAGACCTTGAGACGGGCAATTGTGAAAGGGTGGAATTCAGATGTCCAACAAGTCTGAGCAGCCAGTCGCCAAGGCACAGATGATGATACGCAAGCCCGTCGCAGAGGTCTTTCAATCACTGATCGATCCGAGGATCACATCCCATTTCTGGTTTTCCAAGGGTGCCGCACCGTTGCAAGTGGGCGAAAGGGTCAGATGGCATTGGGAGATGTATGGCGTGCATACAATCGCCGACGTAAAGGCTATCGACCCGGACGAGCGAATCCTGATCGAGTGGAACGGGCCTGAAAATCCGAGTTTCGTCGAATGGACATTTAGATCGATAGAAGACGGTCAGACCTTCGTCACGGTCAGAAACTGGGGCTTTTCTGGCGGCGCGGAGGAAGCGATAAATTCCACCGAAGGATTCACAAACCTGTTAGCAGCCATGAAGTTCTACCTTGAGCATGGCATTGAGCCCAATCTCGTCCTAGATCATGCACCGAACGCTCGCGTTATCTGAGAGGCAACCGTTCGCTTCGATTCAGTCGACTGACTCAATCTCGCATTCGGACGACCCCATCCTGCACCTCTCAACACCGAAATTTTCAGCTAAGACCATCACAAAATGACCGCCTCGCCTCCCTTTCTCGGCTTTCCCGATCGCCTCGCCGATGGCCGCATGCCTCGTGCGGTGATCTTCGGAGCCGGTCACGGCAGCACTTATCCCGGCAAGGACAGCAGCGGCTATGCCTTGGCCGCCGACGCCATTCGCGCTGCGAGCCAAGACGATGCCGAGCTCGTCGAGCACTGGGATTTCGACCTCGGCGGCCCGCTGTTCGACGGCAAGCCGGTCTGCTGCATCGACGCCAGCGACATCCCGACCGCTATGCATGACAATGCCGGCAACCGGGCCCGGATCGAGGCAAAGACGCGCGAGGTCCTGGCATTGCCGGCCGTACCAATCCTGCTCGGCGGCGACGATTCCGTACCCATTCCCTTTCTCGCCGGCTTTGCGGATCACGGGCCGATCTGGATCCTGCAGATCGACGCCCATATCGACTGGCGCGACGAGTTGCATGGCGAACGCCACGGCTATTCGAACCCGATGCGCCGGGCGAGCGAGATGCCGCATGTCGCCGGCATCGTGCAGGTCGGCATCCGTGGCGTCGGCAGCGCACGCCTCACTGACATCGAAGCGGCGCGGCGCTATGGCAGCCGCTTCGTGACCGCCCGCGAGGTTCACGCCCAGGGCGTCGAAGCCGCACTCCAGCATATTCCGGAAGGAGTACGGGTCGTCGTCACCCTCGACTGCGACGGCCTCGACCCCGGCATCATGCCGGGCGTGGCGGCGCGTACGCCCGGCGGCCTCACCTATACGCAGGTGATCGACCTGATCGCGGGCCTCGGCAGGCGGGCCAAGATCGCAGGATTCGACCTTGTCGAGCTCTATCCTCCGGCCGACATTGACGGCCTGTCGGCGCTGACCGCCGCGCGCCTTCTCGTCAATGTGATCGGCACCATTGTTAGGCAGGTTTGAAACCTGGATTCCTCTCGTAGCTTCAACGCCCCCTCGCCGCCCATGGACGCCCCGACGGGGTTCGTTGTAAACATTCCGACCGCTTGTTTTGGAGGAGACGCAGCATGGACCGATTCACCGGCGGTTGCTTGTGCGGCAACGTCCGAATTGTGGCGTCGGGACTCCCATACCGGGTCGGCATTTGTCATTGTCTCGACTGCCGCAAGCATCATGGGGCCCTTTTTCACGCTTCCGCGGTGTTCCCCCAGGATGCGGTAACGATCGATGGCGAAACACGCGACTACGCCGGGCGGTTTTTCTGCCCCCGCTGCGGCTCGACCATTTTCGGGCGCACCGCAGACGAAATCGAAGTGAACCTGGGATCCCTGGATGCCCCCGACCAGCTGATGCCAACATACGAAAGCTGGATCATCCGTCGCGAATCCTGGTTGCCACCGTTTCCGCTCAAGAGACGATATGAGCGCGATCGTGACGCCACGGGTCGCTTTGAGGAGTAGGTCGCACGCACGAACGGTGCGAGTGGCCGTTTGGGAGGGTCACGCCGGCGCGTCACTCCGGAAGACCGGCCTTGCGGTAACCTTCAACGAAATGCTCAAGCGTCGCAGCGTCCCGGAACGGCTCCGTCGTGGCCCAGTGGCGGGTTGTGAAATGCGGGTTGCCGACGAGAAACAGCTCGACCTCTGCGCGCGCCTCGTCGAGTCGGCCGAGTTGGGCAAGGCTTGCCGCCAGGAAACGGCGTGAGCTTGTACGATAGGTCTCATCCCTGCGCAGTGTGTCGACAGCGGCTTCGTACTCGCGCGCCGCATATTGCGCCTGGCCGAGCGTCAGATAGTACCAACTTGCCGGAAACGGGTTCAGCCGGAACGCCTTGCGAATGTGCTCAAGCCCCTCCTCGACCCGCCCGGCCAAGACCGCGATGTCGGATAATGCCGCCCAGGCATCGGCCTCGTTCGGGTCGAGCTCGATCGCCTTGGCGAATTCCGCTTCGGCCTCGGCGAAGCCGCGCTCATAGGCAAGCAGGTAAGCCAAAACCCAGCGGCAGCCGGCATCGTTGGGGTCGATCGCCACCGCTTTGCGCGCCAGTTCCAAAGCAACGCTACGGGATGTTTCGGTTGGTCCGCCAGAATGCACCCATCCCATCCAGTGATTCATGGCAAGCCAGCGATAGGCCTCGGCATATTCCGGATCGAGCGAAATCGCGCGGGTGAGCATCAGATGCGCTTCCTGCGCCGTCTGCGGCGAATCATCCATCAGCTTGCGCGCCCGCACGCACAGATCGTAAGCCTCGAGATTTTTGGGTCGATTGCGCGGCGGCGGTGCACGCAGCCGGCCGAGTAACGCCTCCACGATCTTGCCGGTGACCTCGTCCTGAACGGCAAAGACGTCTTCTAGGCTGCGATCGAAGCGTTCCGCCCACATATGATCGCCACTCACCGCGTCGACCAGCTGTGCGTTGACACGCACCCGCCCCGCGGCGTGTCTTGCGCTACCCTCCAGCAGGTAGCGCACGCCAAGGTCCTGTGCGATATCGCGCACGTCCGTCGCCTTTCCTTTGTAGGCAAAGACCGAGTTGCGTGCGATGACGAACAGGCCGGAGACCCTGGACAGGTCGGTGATCAGGTCTTCGGTCAACCCATCCGCGAAGGATTCCTGCTCGGGATCGTTGCTGATGTTAACGAAGGGCAGCACGGCTATCGATGGTTTGCCGGGCAGCGGCAAAGGTTTTCGCTTCGCGCCACCGAGCTGTTCGATGCCCCCCGTGAACCGGTAGCCGACGCGCGGAACCGTGGAGATCCATTCACCGCCGTCGGTGGCCGGACCAAGCAGCTTCCGCAGCTGCGCTATCTGGACGGTGAGGTTGCCTTCCTCGACGGCAGTGCCTGGCCACGCTGCGTCCATCAACTCGGCCTTCTCAAGGATTTCGCCGGGCCGTCCGACGAGCGCCGCAAGCAGCTTCAGCCCGCGGTAGCCAACGGCAACGGGGACGTCGTTCCGAAGGAGTGTTCCCGCACCTGGATCAAGCACGAACGGACCAAAGGCAAAGCGCGATCCTTGCATACAGCGCATCTATAGCCGATTTGGAAGTTTTGAGAACTATTTGGGAGAGCTTAATTACGGCGCTGTTTGTATCCTGCAGAATTCAACCTCTTTCAGGTCGAGGGTCCCGGACCCTCAAACCATATGGAGGTTGCCATGAACGATACCCTTGCATCGGCGCCGCATCAGGCAGCGCGGCCGGAAACGCCCGTGAGGCCGGCGGAAGTGTCGCGTCGGCACCTGACGACCCTGCGAAGCATTATCGCGACCTGGCGCGAGCGGACACGCTTTCGCTGGGAACTTAAGCAAATGTCGAAGGCCAATCCCCATTTGATCGACGATATCGGTCTGACGAGACAGCAGGTCGAGGAAGAGATCGCCAAGCTGCCCTTCTGGCAACGATAAGGCGAATGCTGCAAAGACACCGGATTGCCAGTTTCCGCGTGCCGCAGTGGTTCGCCGGCGCGTCTCTAAATCGCTTTGACAGCTCGCTAGGAGATACGGCCTCGTCACAAATCTGCATTCAGCGCTTCATATAGCTCGACGATGACCAAACGCTGCCTCCTTATCATCGACCTGCAGAATGAGTATCTCGACCTGTGGGAAGCAGATAAAGCCGATCGACTGGTTCAGAATACCAACCGGCTGGTGGCCGCTTTCAGGAGTTTACAGCTCCCGGTGATCTGGGTGCGGCAGGAGTTCCGTTCGGATCTCAGCGACGCATTTCTTGAGATGCGCGACAAACGCATCGCCGTTACAATTCAGGGCACGAGAGGTGCCCTGCTTCACGCTGAGCTCGATTGGCAGCCAAGCGATGCGACGATAGTCAAGAAGCGCTACAGCGCGTTCTTCAAGACGGGACTTGACGAGCTACTGGCTGAATTTGGCGCCGGTGAACTGGTTTTATGCGGCGTCAATACACACGCCTGTATCCGTGTGACTGCGGTGGACGCCTATCAACGAGATTTCCGAGTGGTCTTGGCCGAGGAATGCATCGGCTCCTACGACGCAGAGCACGCGCGCGTCTCCCTGGATTACATGAACGGCAAGATCGCCAAAATAGCGACTGTTTCAGAGATCGTTGAAGCTCTCAGTGCGACCTAGTGAACGTCTGAAAGGCACCGCAACTTGCCACCAGACGGTCATGTCTCGAGTCACGGACGGTAGCTTCCCTGTTTCGGATGTAACCGAATTCCCCTCCCCGTGAAATTGTCCGGTAGTCCGCTGCTCCGATCATCGCGCTCCGGAAGTCAGGAGGATCGGATGGACAGTTACTTCGCTACCGAGCGCCACGATCAGATTCGGGATCGGGCACGGGCCTTTGCGGAGGCCGAGATCCGGCCCCGTATACCTGCCATGGAAGCCTCGCGGTCTGTAGACCATGACCTATCTAGGCTGATCGCCCGCCAGGGCTGGATCGGCATCACCATCGGCAAAGAATTTGGCGGCTTGGGTCTCGGGCATCTGGCCAAGACCATCGTCGTCGAGGAGATCTCGCGCGTCAGCGGTGCCATGGGAGCGATGGTGCGGGCCTCGCAGCTAGGCGTCGCGAAAATTCTCCATTTCGGCAACGAAGCCCAGAAGCGGAAATGGCTTCCGGCCATAGCCAAGGGGGAATGTCTGCCGACCATTGCCGTAACCGAACACGAGTCCGGCAGCCACGTGCTCGGCATGGCATCGAACGCCGAGCGCGACGGGGACGCCTATATCCTCAACGGCCACAAGACGTATGTCGGCAATAGCCATGTCGGCGATCTGCATGGGGTGATCGTCCGAACCGGAGGCGGCTCGAAGGGTCTGTCCGCGTTCCTCGTAGAGGCGGATCGCCCCGGCTTCTCACGCGCTGCACTGAAGCCAGCGATGGGCCTGCACGGCTTCGGTTTTGGGGAACTTGTCTTCGACAACTGCCGGGTCCCCGCTGAAAACCTGCTCGGCAAGGAGGGCGACGGCCTGGCTGTGGCCTATTCTTCTAGCATCCTCTACGGAAGGCCCAACCTGACCGCCGTCGCGCTCGGAATCCACCACGCGCTTGTCGAGGAGACCGTGGCATTTGCCGCGCAGCAGCACCGTTACGGCAGCCCTCTTTGCGAACTTCCCACCATCAAGCAGAAACTCGGCCAGATGCAGTCGCGGCTGATGACCGCCCGGCTCGCCGCCTATCACGCCGTGCATATGCTGGACCGTGCCCTGCCTTGTGACGCTGAACTGATAAATGCCAAGCTGATCAACGTGGAGCACGCCTTGGATTCGGCCCGCAACGCCATGGAGGTGCATGCCGCTTGTGGATTGTTCGCCGACCGGCCCATCGAAAGGTTGTTGCGGGATGCGCACCACATCTTCGCGCCGGCGGGCACTTCTGACGTGCAGCTCCTCAGGTTGGCAGAGTTCGCCCTGGGCACATCGAAGACACAGTGATCACAGCGGCTTGCTTCGTCGGCTGGATCGCAGGCCCACCATGAATGCCCAGTGTCCTACCAGCACTCTCCACCTTCGCGCGATGCAGCCACGAGCGATAGGCTCGTATCAGCCTGACCTTTTCTCGATTGCGATGCCTTCTACCCTCCCCGGCGCTTCCAACTGAGGTCGATGCGCGATCAGGTGATTGTCCCGCGTGAAAGAACCCGAACTCGTGCGATCGACCAAGCCGAGCAGCGTCATAGTTTCCCACAGAGCCGTCCATGAGACCGCCAGCAGGCGGCTGCCAACGGCCGACGAGCCATTGGCATATATCGTGTGGTCCGAGGCCGGACCCACCCGCACCGCGCATGGTCAGAATTCAATATCGCCGAAATCACCACCGCCATCGGAGCCGGCATCGTCTGCTTGGTCGGCTTGCTCTGGCTGTGGTGCCGGCGGTTCGGCTGCCTGCGCTTCGCCGCTTTCGCCAAACATGCCTGCGATCGCGTTGCCGAGAAGCACGCCGCCCGCCACACCCATCGCAGTCTGTGCGGCTCCGGCGAGGAAACCGCCGCCTGCCCCCTGCCGATCATTGCCAGAAAGCGGCTGCTCCGGTGCAGCGGCAGCGGTGCGCCCGACCCGCGGCACCGAACCCGAGCGCCTGGCGCCGCTGCCTCCGAAGAGGCCGCCAAGCAATCCGCCGCCGGCAGATTGCTGTGCCTGTTGTTCCAGTTCCTCGATGCGCGACTGTGCCGCGTTCAGGGCCTGCTCTTGCACGACGATTGTTTGCGCCATGTAGTATGGCGCGCCAGGCTGTCGGGCAATCTGATCGTTGATGAAGCGTTCCGCTTCGGCATCGCGCGGCGGCGTCTGTCGCTCGACATTCGCAAGTTTCTCAAAAAGATTGCCAATCGCCTGCTGGTCGTTCCTGTTCATGGGAAGCAACTCCGGTCATTTGCGCGCGCCGCGTCCAGGACATTCTCGCGGCGCGCTCTACGTCCCTATTTATGCATGTCGCTGCTTCAAAACCGCTGCCGCGACATGCATTTGATTTGACGCAGCTATTCGCGCTCGCCGGTGAAGTTCAGCAGCAACTGGAAGATGTTGATGAAGTTCAGATAGAGCGAGAATGCACCGAAGACGGCTAGCTTCTGCTGCGATTCCGCACCAAAATTCTCCGCAAACTGCTCCTTGATCGTCTGCGTATCCCAGGCGGTGAGACCGATGAAGACGGCGATGCCGATCACCGAAATGGCGAACTGGAGCGCAGTCGAGCCGAGAAAGACGTTGACGATGCTGGCAATCACCACGCCGATCAGGCCCATGATCAGGAAGGACGAGAACTGGGTCAGGTCACGTTTGGTCGTGTAGCCGTAAAGGCTGGTGGCGCCGAACATGGTGGCGGCGATGAAGAAGGTGCGCGCGATGCTCGTGCCGGTGAAGACTAGGAACACGGAGGCCAGAGACAGGCCCATGACCGCACAGAATGCCCAAAACATCGCCTGGGCGCCGGCCGCCGACATCGTCTGCATCTTGAACGAGAACAGCAGCACGAAGGCGAGCGGCGCCAACATCACCACCCACTTCAGCGGAGTGGAAAATATCGGGACGTAGAGGGCTGGCGTAGACGCCACCATGAAGGCGATCACGCCCGTAACGACGAGGCCGACTCCCATGTAGTTGTAGACGCGCAGCATGTGCTTGCGCAGGCCTTCGTCGAAGACGGCCCCGGTTTGGGCTCCGACGCCCGTGCGGTATCCTAGATTGGGGGTATTCATGCGAGTTCTCCTTGGTGAGGGTCAGTAAAGCGTTTTGGCGAGCGTCTCGGCGGTGCGATCGAGATCGCGGATACCGCTTCGGGCGACGACCGCGTAGGCGACTTCGCCGATCTGGAAATAGGCCGAGGAAATTTCGCCAGAGGGGGCGGCGGTCGGCTTGACCACGTCGAACGTTCCGGGCCTGATCGCGAAGAGCGAGACCAGTCCCAGGTCCCTTGTTTCGACAGCCATCTCGACGCTCGGGCCGAACCGCGACGGATAAATCTGGACGTCACGAACCTTCCAGTCCTTTGGCAGCGACGGCATGACGATCGCCGTGGCGGCGCGGATTTCGTCCGCATCGTAGTCAGGCGCTTCAGGCTGGGATGACATGGCCTCGCGCATGATTGTCGTCCCATGTGCCCGGATCGCCTCCTCCAGATAGGCGGGCGGCTGTGTCGAGGCGACGACCTTCGTCACCGATATCGGCCCGACGATGCCGTTCGCCAACCAGCCCGCGGTCAGCAGGACTGCGACTGCCGCAGCCCGGCGCAACGTGCCTAACACGCGACCCCGGGCCAGCCCGCGTTCCAGCCGCCGCGCCGCGTCGGCCGTTACCGGCCGCGCCATGCCCTTGGATCCGGCAAGTGCCACGCGCAGTTCGTCGCGCGTCCTGAGGTCGGACATCACGCGAGCGGCGGCCTCCGGACGGGCGGAAAGAAATGCCTCGACCTCGATGCGGCGGGCAACGTCCAGCTGGTCGTCGACATAGGCGTCGAGATCGGCATCGGTCACCGGGTCGCGCAGTTCGTTCATCGCAGACATCACGGGCCTCCCACGATCCTGAGGTGGCTTTTCACACGCGCCGGCAATTTGTCCTCCATCTCACGGAGCGCCGCCCGCGCCCGGCCGATGCGCGACATCAGCGTTCCCAACGGCACGCCGCTGGCCTCGGCCGCCTGGCTGTAGGTAAGTCCCTCGATGGCGACGAGATGCAGCGCCGAGCGCTGCTCTTCCGGCAATTTGAAAAAGGCTTCGCGCACCTGCGCCAAGCGGACGGAATGCTCCTGGGGAGCCTGCATACTGGCGTCGGCAAGATACCCGGCCTGCTCGACGCGCGCCGCTTCAGACTTGCGGGACCGCAAGCCGTCAATGAAAGCGTTGTGGACGATCGACAGCAGCCATGCGCGCAGGTTTCCGCCGGATCGGAAGGTGCCGCGCCGCTCATAGGCCCGCACCAGCGCGTCATGCACCAGGTCCTCTGCTTCGGCGCTGTCGCGCGTCAGCGAACGCGCGTAGCGCCGCAGCGAACCAAGCTGTCCTATGATATCGAAGCGTGGCATCGACCCTCTCATGTCCCGTTTACGGAGCATGGCAGGTTTTTAATCCCGCTCTTTGAATTTTTTGCGATCCGGGAAGGTCAGACATCACCGGTGCAACGCCTCACCATCACGCGTGCGGCTTCTTTGTCCGCGACCGAGCGGCCCGCCCCTCAGCCGCCACAATTCGCTGTGCGGTTAGCGCCGCCGGGGATTTCGATGTTTACGCGTGAATTAATTTGTGACGCGGAAAATCGCGAAGGTGTCATCTTTTTCGGGGCACTTGCGAGTTATAGGCAGGAAACATTCACCGCCGAATCTTCCCTTCGCCGACGGTCCTTTGGGCCGCTTTGTTCCACGAATTATCGACCCGATATGACAAGCCCCGACACGACAGGCAATGCGCCAACCCAGCGGGATACCCGCATCGATGTCTTCCGCGCGCTAGCGCTACTGACGATCTTCATCAACCATGTGCCCGGGACAGTCTTCGAGTATTTCACGCACAAGAATTTCGGCTTTTCCGATTCGGCCGAAGCCTTCGTGCTGATTTCTGGTATCGCTGTCGGGCTCGCCTACGGACTGAAGTTCCAGCCGGGAAACCGGTTGCTCATCACCCTGAAGGCCTTGCGGCGCGCGGGTGTCCTCTATGTCACCCACGTCATGACCACCGTGGCGACGCTGGCGATCTTCTCGGCAGCTGCACTGCATTTCTCGCGGCCCGATCTTTTGAAGCTGATCAACATCCAGATGATCATCGAGGACACGCCGGAAGCGCTGCTCGGCATCGCGGCGCTCGGGCATCAGATCGGCTACAACAACATTCTTTCCATGTATGCCGTGGTGCTTCTGATGATGCCGCTTTTCCTGTGGATCGGCACGTTCAGCCTGCGGCTGATGCTTGCTGCGTCCGCTGTCCTCTGGCTCATCGCCGGCATTTTCCAGATCGCGCCCTCGAATTTTCCCGGCGACGGCTTCTGGTTCCTGAACCCGCTCTCCTGGCAATTTCTGTTTGTCATCGGGATCGCCGGCATGCTGCATGTCAAGCGCGGCGGCGAAATCCGCTTCAACTGGATGATGACGAGCGCGGCCGTCGGGTATCTGGTCGGCGCGCTGATTTGGGTGCGGCTGCCGCTGTGGGGCATCGAGACGGCCTCCGGCCTGCCTACCGTGCTGACCGGTTTCGATAAGACATTCCTGTCGCTGTCGCGGCTCATGCACATTCTGGCGATCGCCTATCTGATCGTGACGCTCCCGGCGCTTTCCAACCTGGCGAGGACCAGGCCCGGACACCCGCTCGCGGTTCTCGGCAAGCATTCGCTGCCGGTCTTCATCGCCGGAACGATCCTCGCCATGATTGCGCAGGTCATGAAGGTCGTCAGCCCGGGCGGGCTGCTCTACGACACGATCCTGATCACGACAGGCATCGCGCTGCAGTTCGGCTTCGCCTACTACCTCGAATGGTTGCCGCGGATCGGTTGGGGTGCCAAGAAGCAGCAACCTGCCGCCGCCTTGCCGTCTGCTGCCCTCAAGCCAGCGTGATAGAACGGCGCGACGCGCCGTGCCATCAAGGCCTTTCGCCGGGTGCGAGCCTCTCCTCGAGGCACGCTATGGATTTCTATGTCCAGTCCCGGTTGGCGGTTTTCAACTTGGCGCAAATGAAAACCGCTGGCGCAGCACGGCCGATTTGCGTATCACTCCGCCGCCAACGGAACCGCGCCGATGTTTGAAGATCTTCAGCCTGCCCCAGCCGACAAGATCCTTGCTTTGATTGGCCTCTATCGCGCCGATCCCCGCCCCGACAAGGTCGACCTCGGCGTCGGCGTCTACAAGGATCGCGATGGCAAGACGCCGGTGATGCGCGCCGTGCGCGAAGCCGAGAAGCGATTGCTGCAGAGCCAGGATACCAAGACCTATCTCGGCCTTGCCGGCGATACCGGCTTCAACACGGCGATGGCGAGGCTGGTCTTTGGCCCTGCGGCCGAGCTTACACGCATCCGTGCGGCGCAGGCGCCCGGCGGCTCAGGCGCGCTGCGGCTGGTGGCTGAGCTGCTCAAGAGGACGCGATCGGACGCGACGATCTGGCTGTCGGACCCGACATGGCCGAACCACATGCCGGTGATGCGCGCCGCCGGCTTGCAGATACGCGAGTATCCCTATTTCGACGCTGCCTCAGGTGCTGTTCGCTTCGCCGACATGATGAGCGCGCTGGCGACCGCCAAGAGCGGCGACGTAGTGCTGCTGCATGGTTGCTGCCACAATCCGACAGGCGCCAATCTGGACATCGCGCAGTGGGCTGAAATAGCCGACCTTGTCGTCGAGCGCGGCCTGCTGCCGTTTGTCGACATTGCTTATCAGGGCTTTGGCGAAGGCCTGGACGCAGACGCCGCCGGCTTGCGCCTGCTGGCTGAAAAAGTTCCGGAGATGGTCGTTGCCTCGAGCTGCTCGAAAAACTTTGCCGTGTATCGCGACCGTGTCGGCGCGGCGATGATCCTGGCTAAAGACGGCGCGCAGGCGGATGTGGCAATGAGCCAGATGCTGTCGGCGGCGCGCGCCATGTACTCGATGCCGCCGGACCATGGCGCGGCCGCGGTGTGCACTGTGCTTGAAGACGCCACGCTGCGCGCCGACTGGGAAGCGGAGCTAGAGGAGATGCGCCTGCGCATGCTGCGGCTTCGGGTGCAGTTCGCCGAAGCGCTGCGGCGGCAGTCCAATTCCGATCGCTTCGATTTCGTCGCCAGCCATCGCGGCATGTTTTCCCGGCTTGGCCTGTCCGAAGCGCAGGTCGAGCGGCTGCGCGCCGAGCACGGCGTCTATATGGTCGGTGACAGCCGCATCAATGTCGCCGGTCTGCCGGAAGACGGTATGGACGCGCTCGCCAAGGCGATCGTCTCCGTGCTCGACTGAGGCGTTGAGCAGCGCTGTGGACAATCGCCCCTCGCCGTCCGACGGCGTTGGCTACGCGGTCGGACGCAGGCTAGCATCCGGCCGATGAAACCTTCGAAGGACATTTCCCGGCTGATTGAGATCATGGCGGCGCTGCGGGCCCCGGAAACCGGCTGTCCGTGGGACATCGAGCAGGATTTCTCGACCATCGCGCCTTACACGATCGAGGAAGCCTACGAGGTGGCGGACGCCATCGCGCGCGGCGACCTGGACGATCTGCGCGACGAGCTCGGCGACCTTCTGCTGCAGGTCGTCTACCACGCGCAGATGGCCGAGGAGGCTGGTGAATTCGCTTTTGGCGACGTGGTCCAGGCCATCACCACGAAAATGATCCGCCGCCACCCGCATGTCTTCGGCGATGAGAAGGCGCGCAGCGCCGGCATGGCCAAGGGTATGTGGGAAAAGATCAAGGCCGAGGAGAAGGCTGAGAAACGCAGCGCCCGCCTCGCCCGCGGGCACGATCCGGAGGATCACGGCAAGGGTTTTCTGGACAGCGTACCGGTCGCCCTGCCCGCTTTGACCCGGGCGCTCAAGCTGCAGGAGAAAGCTGCCCGCGTCGGCTTCGACTGGAGCGAGGCCACGCCGATCCTCGACAAGATAGAGGAAGAGATCGGCGAGTTGCGCGAGGCCTTGGCCAAGGGCGATACGGCTTCGATCAAGGACGAGTTCGGCGACATGCTGTTTGCCGTCGTCAATCTCGGGCGTCATCTCAAGGTCGATTCCGAAGCGGCGCTCAGCGGCACCAACGAGAAATTCCGGTCGCGGTTCCACTACGTCGAGCAAGCGCTGGAAGCGTCCGGAAACACGCTGGAAAAGGCCTCGCTCGACGAGATGGAGGCGTTTTGGCAGCAAGCCAAGAGCGCGAAGTAACAGCGACTATCCGTTGTTTTTACGGTGCAATCGGCTTTCTATCTCTTCATGCGCGCTTTGCGTCGCCTTGAGCGCGACGGTCACGCCGCCATCTTCATTGTCGGTGCGCGAGACGACGTCGCCATTGCGGTAGAGCCAGTCGACGAGCCCGAGCTGCTCAGGCTTGAGCGTGATGGTCAGCGTTTCCAGCTCGCCTGAAACTCTTGTCTCAATGATCGCCTTCAGCACATCGATGCCCTCGCCGGTGGCGGCCGATATGGCAATCGGCGGCGTCTTGTTGCCATCGGCGCCATCGGCAAGAAGCCGAGCCCTGTTGCCTTCGTCGAGCAGGTCAATCTTGTTCCACACTTCGATGACGCGCTTGCTGTCGCCGGCATCGACGCCGAGATCGGCAAGGATCCGCTCGACATCCTCGGCCTGGGCGGCCGTGTCGGGGTCCGAGATATCGCGCAGATGGATGACGAGATCGGCCTCGACCACCTCTTCCAGCGTGGCCCGGAAGGCCGCGATCAGATGCGTCGGCAGGTCCGAAATGAAACCGACCGTGTCCGAAAGGATGACCGGCGTGCCGTGCGGCAGCCGCACCCGACGCAGTGTCGGGTCGAGCGTGGCAAACAACATGTCCTCGGCCAGCACCCCTGCTCCGGTCAGTTTGTTGAACAGCGTCGACTTGCCGGCATTGGTGTAGCCGACGATCGCCACCACCGGGAAAGGCACCTTCTTGCGCTTGGCGCGGTGCAGGTCACGGGTGCGCCGCACTGTTTCCAGCTCGAGCTTCAGCTTCTTGATCTTGTCCTGCAGGGCGCGGCGATCCGATTCGATCTGCGTTTCGCCAGGGCCGCCGAGAAAGCCAGCGCCGCCGCGCTGGCGCTCGAGGTGAGTCCAGCTTCGCACGAGCCGGCCCTTCTGATAGTTGAGGTGCGCAAGATCAACCTGCAGCGTGCCTTCCTTGGTCCGCGCGCGCTCGCCGAAAATCTCCAGGATCAGCCCGGTGCGATCCAGCACTTTGGCGTTCAACTCTTTTTCCAGATTGCGCTGCTGCACCGGCGTCAGCGGATGGTCGACAATGACCAGTTCGGCATGGCCCTGTTTGACGATCTCGGCGAACTCCGCGACCTTGCCGCTGCCGAGCAAGGTCGCCGGGCGCGGATCGTTGACGGTCACCACCGCGGTATGGATCGGGTCGAGGTCAATGGCTTGGGCAAGGCCAACCGCCTCGTTGTGGCGGGCCTCGGCGGAACGCGTCAAGCGCGGACGATTCGTGTCTTCGTCGCTGCGCGGCTGGCGGGTAAGCACAGGCACGATAACCACAGCCCGGGTCGGGCCTTCGGCTTCCGTCCCCGGCTGATATGCTGATTTTTCGCGAACGCTGCGGTCCGCGTCTTTCCTACGTGCCAATCAGGCGCCCTGGCTTTCCTCACCATCGAACATCTGAACCGGCTGGCTCGGCATGATCGTGGAAATGGCGTGCTTGTAGACGAGCTGGGAATGGCCGTCTCGACGCAGCAGAACACAGAAATTGTCGAACGAAGTGACCACACCGGTCAGCTTCACGCCGTTGATGAGAAAGATGGTGAGTGGGTTCTTGCTTTTGCGAACTGAATTCAGGAACAGGTCCTGAAGATTTTGCGATCGTTCCGCCATTGTTCTTGTCTTTCGCCGATCCCCTTCGGTTTGCAACTCAATGCGCCAAATTACCCGGCACGTGTCAAGCACGCAAACACCATCTTGCCGTCAATAACGACAAGCAGAACGAGATATATTGATGTTCATTCCACCTGTGCGGTTATCAGGCTGGACTTTTTTCCGCAACGTCAAAAAAGGCTTGCCGCAAGGAAAGTGTTATCGAGCCCGGATGGCCGTTGGCGACGGGAGCGCCGTCGATCGCCACGATCGGCATGGCGATCGTGGTCGCGGAGCTGATGAAAACCTCGCGCGCGGCCTTGGCTTCGGCGACCGAAAAGCCCCGCTCCTCGATCTTCAGGCCGAGCTTGGCGGCCACATCGAACAGCGTGGTGCGGGTGATGCCGCGCAGGATGCCGTGCTCGGCCGGACGCGTCACCAGCACGCCATCCCTGGTGATGATCCAGGCATTCGACGATCCACCTTCCTTGACGGTGCCGTCGGCATCGACGAACCAGGCCTCCTGGGCGCCGGCTTCCTTGGCCTTCTGCTTGGCGAGCACATTTGGCAACAGGCCGACCGACTTGATATCGACCCGGTCCCAACGATTCTCCGGCACGGTGATAACCTTGATTCCGCTTTCGGCCCTCTTCGCGGCAGCAGCGGGGTCGGCTTTCCTGGCGGTCACCACCAGCGACGGCTTCGTGCCCGCCGCCGGGAAAATAAAGTCGCGGCTGGCGACGCCACGCGTCACCTGAAGATAGACCAAGCCATCGGTGACATGGTTGCGGCGGACCACCTCGCGCAAAATAATCGGCAACACGCCCCGCGTGACCGGCCAGTCGATCGACAATTCGGTCAGCGAGCGGTTCAGCCGTCCGAGATGGCGAGGCACATCGACGATGAAGCCGCGCGCCACCTCGCAAACCTCGTAGACTCCATCGGCGAACTGATAGCCGCGGTCCTCGATATGGACGAAAGCGTCGCCGTGAGCGACATAGCGCCCGTTCACATAGGCAATGCGCGGCATGAGGTCACCCCTGGAGAAGTCAGCGCATGACCCCGAAAATCGGAATCGATTTTCCGGGTCATGCGCAAAAATCAAAATGCTACAGCGTCCTTTGCGCGTGCCAAAAGACGCGCGGCGCTTTCTTATGCGATTCCGCCGGCGCCGTAACCGATAATTGCGTAGGCCACCATTGGATGGGCTATCAGACGCCCAGCGACTTCAGCTTGCGGTGAAGCGCCGAGCGCTCCATGCCGATGAACTCGGCCGTTTTCGAGATGTTGCCGCCAAAACGGTTGATCTGGGCGATCAGATAATCCTTTTCGAACTGCTCGCGCGCCTCACGCAACGGCAGCGCCATGATGTGCTGATCGGATTGGTTTGGCGTGCGCGGCATGACGTCGCCGATCTCGGCAGGCAAGAGGTCTGCGGTGATCGGCGCATCGACATCGTCGCCGCGCGCCAGGATCATCAGCCGCTCGACATTGTTGCGCAGCTGGCGGACGTTGCCCGGCCAGTTGTGCGCCTGCAGCACGGCCAGCGCGTCGTCGCCGATGCGCCGCGGCCGGATGCCGGCCTGGCGGGCGATCTGCTTCATGAAATTGTCGACAAGATAGGGGATGTCCTCGCGCCGCTCGGCCAGCCCCGGCACCATCACCGGAACCACCGCCAGGCGGTGATAGAGATCCTCCCGGAAACGGCCGTCGGCGATCATCGCCTCCAGGTTCTGCGAGGTCGACGATATGATTCGGACATCGACCTTGACCCGCTTGGTGCCCCCTACCCGCTCGAACTGCTGTTCGACCAGCACGCGCAGGATCTTGTTTTGCGTTTCGCGCGGCATGTCGGCCACTTCGTCAATGTAGAGAATGCCGCGATGGGCTTCCTCAAGCGCGCCGACCTTGCGTTCGACACCGTTTGATTCGGTGCCGAACAGCTCGACTTCCATGCGTTCGGGCGTGATGTTGGCAGCGCTCAGCGTGACGAACGGTGCCCCCTTGCGCGCCGACAGTGTGTGGATGGCGCGTGCCGCGAGTTCCTTGCCCGACCCGGACGGGCCGATGATCATGACGCGGCTGTTGGTCGGCGCGACGCGTTCGATGGTCTGACGCAACTGGCTCATCGCCGACGACATGCCGATCAGGTCGAAGGTTTCGCCGCTGCGCAGCTTGAGATCCGAAACCTCGCGTCTCAGCTTAGAGGTTTCAATCGCACGTTCGGCGATAAGGATCAGCCTGTCGGCCTTGAACGGCTTCTCGATGAAGTCATAGGCGCCGCGACGTATGGCCGAGACCGCCGTTTCGATGTTGCCGTGGCCCGAGATCATCACCACGGGCAGGCTCGGATGCATTGTCTTGATCCCGTCCAGCAGCGCCAGTCCGTCCAGACGTGAGCCTTGCAGCCAGATGTCGAGGAAAATCAGCCTCGGCGCCCGGTCGGCGATCGCAGCCAGGGCGCTGTCGGCATCGAATGCCGTGCGGGTTTCGTGACCTTCGTCGCTCAGGATACCGGCGACAAGTTCGCGGATGTCTTCCTCGTCATCGACGATGAGAATGTCAGACGCCATTACCGACCTTTTCAGTTTCTCTTTCGTGTTCCGTCCTGCCTTCGCCGCTCGACGGCACGGTGGCGGCAAGCGGCAGGATGATGCTGATCATCGCGCCTCGCCCGCCGTGGAAATCCACCGGCGCGTCATGCAGTTCGAGCCAGCCGCCATGGTCTTCCACTATCTTCTTGACGATAGCGAGGCCAAGCCCCGTGCCCTTCTCGCGTGTCGTCATGTAAGGCTCGAGCAATCGCTGACGATTCTCGCGCGGCAAGCCCTTGCCATTGTCGATGACGTCAATGCGAATCGCGCCATTCTGGCGCCCGGCTTGAATCCGGATTATGCCGTGCGAGCGGTCCTTTTGATCAAGTCCGTCGATCGCCTCGGCTGCGTTCTTGATAATATTGCCAAAAGCCTGCGCCATCAGGCGGCTGTCGAAAGTGCCCTTGAGCGGTTCGTTGCCGAATACGCGCTCGAAGGTGATATCGGCGCGGCTCACTTCGACGAGGAACGAGGCTTCGCGCAACGACTCGCGCAAGTCGAGGGCCTTCATTTCGGGCTTGGGCATGCGTGCGAAAGCGGAGAACTCGTCGACCATGCGGCCGATATCCTCCACCTGCCTGATGATCGTGTCGGTGCACTGATCGAAAACCTCGCGGTCTTCGGTGATGACTTTGCCGTAACGGCGCTTGATGCGCTCGGCGGAAAGCTGGATCGGTGTCAGCGGGTTCTTGATCTCGTGGGCGATGCGCCGCGCCACATCCGCCCATGCCGAGGAACGCTGCGCCTGGACCAGATCGGTGATGTCGTCGACCGTCACGACATAGGATTTCTCCTCCGAACCGTCGTCGCCGGCCTCGACCGTGATCTGCACGTTGAAGGTCCGCTCCGTGCCGGCGCGATAGAAGGTCACCTGCTCGCGGTGGACGGGCTTGCCCGACTTGCGGCCGATCTCGAAGACTCGGCCGACATGCGGCAGCACGGCGGAGAGGTTTTGCCCGAGTGCGGCGGTGGCGGATATGGCCAGCATCGTTTCGGCCGACCGGTTGACGATGGTGACGATGCCATACGGATCGACACCGATGACGCCGGCGGTGACGCCGGCAAGCACAGCTTCCGAAAAACGCCGCCGCTCGTCGATCAAGTCCTTGGCGGACAGAATCTCGTTACGCTGCGATTTCAGTTCCAGCAGCATCTTGTTGAAGGTGTCGCCGAGCGAGGCGACGTCGCCGTCGGAGGGCCGAACGGGCACGGCAACGTCGAGATTGCCGGTCGCGACCTCGTCGGCCGCGCCGATGAGCTGGCGGATGGGCCGCACCAGGCGATCAGCCACGGCAATGCCGGTCCAGATGGCGGACAGAATGATGATAAGCGTCAGCGACAGGTAGGGAAGTGCGAAGGCCACCTGCGACGTGCGGCGATTGGCTTCCAGACCGCGATATTCGTCGGTGTTGGACCTGACAATCTGCCGCGCCTTGATCACCTCGGGATCGACCAAGCGGATGGTGTAGAGATAGAGCCCTTCGATCTCGCGCAGCTTGACGATGGCGCCCATGATGTTGCGCGTCTTCGGTTCGATCAGCACCGGCCTGCCGTCGGCGGCACTGCTCATGGCGCCTTCCGGCGGCTCCGGCATGGCGAAATCGGCGTCGGTCTTGGCGCTCATGACGAATGAGCCGTCAGGCTTGACCAGCGCTGCATGGGCCAGCGAGCGTCCGACGGCTTCCTTGTTCATGAGATCGAGGAAACCGGTTCGATCGAGGCCGTAGAGCGTGCGGGAGGCGTCGAGATCGTAGGCCATCGACAGGGTCGTTCCCTGGAGATTGCGCGCGTTCTCCTGCACATAGGCATCGGCGATCGACAGCGACGAATTGACGATCGTCTTGGTGCGGATCTCGAACCAGCGATCAAGGCCGATGTCGAGTGTGATCGAGGCGATGATCGCCACCATGATGGCGGGAATCGCGGCGACCAGCGCGAACATTGCGACGATCCGCACATGCAGCCGCGACGCCGCCTTGCCACGCCGGCGCGCCATCACGATGCGATGCACTTCGCGGCCGACCAGCGCGATCAGGAACAGGATGAACGCCGCATTGAGGGCGATGAGCGCCAGCGTCGTCCTCTCGTCCGGCGTGATCGGCGTGGCGCCGACGAGAATGGCGAAGGAGATCGCCGCCGTAGCCAGCGCACCGGCAACTGCCACCACACCGGGCAGCGCAAGCAGCCGGCGCCCATCCCTTGTGCCGGGTTCGCTGAAAAGCGGTTCGCTCAGTGTCGGTGCCTGTGAAGCCATGTCGCCGTCTAGAGCCAGTGATTGCGTCGGATGTATGCAACGCATTGTGGCGATTATGCAACAAGTGTGACCTGGACGGAAATGTTTCGGCGATCGATCCCCCGGAAAAAGGCGTCGCTCTATTCGCATCCGCCCGAAAATCGGGATCGATTTTCGGAAGGCACGACGCGAAACTCAAAGCGTTATAGCGAACGTTTGTACGCCCGCGTGGAATGTACGTCGCTCTAAGCCTGCCTGGTCGATTTGTAGACGTTGACGCCGAGTTCGCGAATTTTCTTGCGCAGCGTGTTGCGGTTGAGGCCCAGGAGTTCCGCAGCCTTGATCTGATTGCCGCGGGTTGCCGTCATCGAGGCCAGCACCAGCGGATATTCGACCTCGGAGAGAATGCGCTGATAGAGGCCGGCAGGCGGCAAATCGCCGGCGAATGACGCAAAATACCGCTGCAGGAAATGTTCCACCGCCTGGCCGATGGACAGGTCGTCGGGAATGAGGTTGCCGCCACCGGGAACGACCGGCCTCTCGCCGGTCTTCAGTTCCGCCTCGATGATCTCGGCGGAAATCTCATCCTGCGAATAGAGCGCGGCCAGCCTGCGGACAAGGTTTTCGAGCTCGCGCACGTTGCCGGGCCACGGATAGCGCTTCATCAGCTCGATGCCGCCGGTGGAAATGCGCTTGGTCTGCAGGCCCTCGCTGGCGCCGAGCTTGAAGAAGTGCCGCACGAGATCCGGAACGTCCTCGGACCGCTCGCGCAGCGCCGGCAGCCTTAGCGGCACGACGTTCAGGCGATAGAAGAGATCCTCGCGGAAAAGCCCCTGATTGATCAGCGTGCGCAGATCCTTGTTGGTAGCGGCGACGATGCGCACGTCGGTCTTGATCGGCGTGCGGCCGCCGACCGTGGTGTATTCGCCCTGCTGCAGGACACGCAGCAGGCGCGTCTGCGCTTCCATCGGCATGTCGCCGATCTCGTCGAGGAAGAGCGTGCCGCCTTCGGCCTGCTCGAAACGGCCGGTGGAGCGGTTCTGCGCGCCGGTGAAGGCGCCCTTCTCGTGCCCGAACAGTTCCGATTCGATCAGGTCGCGCGGGATCGCCGCCATGTTGATCGCAACGAAGGGCCCGCCGCGGCGGCGGCCGTATTCGTGCAGCGCGCGTGCCACCAGTTCCTTGCCGGTGCCCGATTCGCCTGAAATCATCACCGTCAGGTCGGTCTGCATCATGCGCGCCAGCATGCGGTAGATATCCTGCATGGCGGCCGAACGGCCGACCAGCGGCATCGTTTCCGGCGGCTCGTCCGCCCGCGCATCTATCTTTGGCCGTCGGGGTTCGGAAAGCGCCCGGTTGACGATGTTGAGAAGCTCGGTCAGGTCGAACGGTTTCGGCAGATATTCGTAGGCGCCGGTCTCGGAGGCGCGAATCGCGGTCATGAACGTATTTTGGGCGCTCATGACGATGACGGGCAGTTCCGGTCGCGCCTTCTTGATGCGCGGCAGCATGTCGAAGGCGTTCTCGTCCGGCATGACCACGTCGGTGATGACGAGATCGCCCTCGCCCGCCGCCACCCAGCGCCACAGCGTCGAGGCGTTGGACGTCACGCGCACCTCATGGCCGACGCGCGAAAGCGCCTGGTTGAGGACGGTGCGGATGGCCGCATCGTCGTCGGCGACGAGAATATTGCCGCGAACCGTCATTTGCGGTCTCCTTCGCCATCATCGTCTGTGCCGAACGGCGTTTCTTTCCAGGCTGGCATCAGAATGCGGAAAGTGGTTCCGCGCGGCGTCGAATCGCATTCGATGATGCCGCCATGCTCGCCGACTATTTTCGCGACCAGCGCAAGACCAAGCCCCGACCCGTTCGGCTTGGTGGTGATGAAGGGATCGAACAGGATCGGCAGGATATCTTCGGAAACGCCGGAGCCGTTGTCGCGCACGCAGAATTCGAGCGGCAGCGACACGCGGCCTTGCGATCCCGGAACGGAGACACGTATGCCCGGCCGGAACGCGGTCGACAGGGTGATCTCGCCTTGCGGATCGCCGCCAATGGCCTCGGCAGCATTCTTGACCAGGTTGAGGAACACCTGGATGAGCTGATCACGATTGGCAAAAACCGGAGGCAATGATGGATCATAATCCTCCAATATCTTGATCCGCTTGGAAAAACCGTTCTTGGCAATCGCCTTCACATGGTCGAGCACGACATGAATATTGACCGGATAGCGGTCGATCGGCCGCTCGTCGGAAAACACCTCCATGCGATCGACCAGCGAGACGATGCGGTCGGTCTCGTCGGTGATCAGCCGGGTCAGCGCGCGATCTTCATCGGAAGCAGACAGTTCGAGCAGCTGGGCAGCACCCCGTATGCCGGATAGCGGGTTCTTGATCTCGTGGGCAAGCATCGCGGCCAAGCCGGTCACCGAGCGTGCCGCGCCGCGATGCGTCATCTGCCGATCGATCTTGTCGGCCATCGATCGCTCCTGGAACATCACCACGACGGAACCCGGAAATTCCGACACCGGGGCGACATAGAGATCGACAACTTTCTCAATGCCAAGGCGCGGCGACGACACATCGACCCGATATTCGTTGACGGGTGCCCGGCGCTCGCGCACCTGGTCGACAAGCGTCAGCAACGGGCTGCCGAAGGGAATGAGCTTGGGTAGTGTGTTACGGGCGAGCATGGTCGCGCTCGAGCGGAAGAAATCCTCGGCATCGGCGTTGGCGAAGGTGATGAACCCTTCCGCATCGACCATGATCACCGGGCGGCGGATGGTGTTGAGCACGATGTGGGCGGCGTCCGCCATATCCGTGCTCTGTGTAACGGTGGCATTCATGCCGCGCCCCGCAGGTTCATCGCCTCGGGAGCGTGTGAAAGCACCTCGCGCAACGCGGCAATGACGCGGACGGGCTCGAAGGAGGTGAGGATGGCCTTTCGCTGCTCATCAGCGACGCCAGCGGCGTGGCGGTCGAGATACCAGCCAAGATGCTTGCGCGCCTGGCGCACGCCGCTTTCGGTGCCGTAGAGCGTCAGCATGTCCTCGTAGTGGGCAACGACATAGTCGGCCAACACTTCAGGGCTTTCAGGCACGCCGGGCGTTGCCTTCTTTGCCGCGGCTGTCGCGATGCTGCCTGCCGTCCACGGCGCGCCATAATGCGCGCGGCCGATCATCACCGCGTCGGCGCCCGACTGGTCGAGGATCATTGCTGCCTCGGCCAGCGAGCCGACATCGCCATTGGCAACGACCGGTATCGACACAGCCTGCTTTACGCGTGCGATGGCGCGCCAGTCGGCCTTGCCCTGGTAGAACTGGCAGCGCGTGCGGCCATGCACTGTCACCATCTTGACGCCCGCCTGCTCAGCGCGGCGCGCTAGCATCGGCGCGTTGAGCGCGCTTTCGTCCCAGCCGAGCCGCATCTTGACCGTGACCGGCACCTCGACCGCGCCGACCACCGCCTCGATCAGCGACAAAGCGTGATCGAGATCGCGCATCAGCGCCGAACCGGCATAGCCGCCCGTCACCTTCTTGGCCGGGCAGCCCATGTTGATGTCGATGATGTCGGCGCCCTCGCCCGCGGCTATACGGGCGCCCTCGGCCATGTGCGCCGCCTCACGGCCGGCAAGCTGCACCATGTGAACAGGCAGCCCGGAATGACGGATGCGCAAGCCGCAACCGGCCCTGCCTTTGGCAAGCTCGCCGCTCGCCACCATCTCCGACACGACCAACCCGGCGCCGTGCGCATAGGCACGCTGCCGGAACGGCTCATCTGATATACCCGACATGGGCGCGAGGAAGGCGCGATTGCGGATTCTCACACTTCCCACGTCCAGCGGCGAAGCCAATTTGGTCAGGTCAAGCATGCACAAAAACCAAGCATTTTTAATTGCTGCACATTCTCTAGCCAGAATGATAGCGAAGTGCAACGCGCAATGACGTCGCATTAAGGCGCATTTAGGAAAAATGCCGGCCTTCAGCCCCTACCGCGCCCAAGCGCCGTGCTTCTTTGGGAAGGACGCCTTGGGCACTTTGCATCTGCGCATGATCTCTTCCGAAAAGCGATTCCACTTTTCGGGATCATGCGCTAAGCGTCTCGGCATGACAGATGCAAGCGAAAAGCAAGCCTCGGCGGCGGACAACAAAGTTGCAGTCGTTATTGTCGCTGCCGGCCGCGGCGCGCGCGCGGGTCAGGCCGACGGGCCAAAGCAATACCAAAGGATCGGTGGCCGTGCCGTCATCGCGCGCACACTGGACGTGTTTTTGGCGCATCCGAGAATCGGTCCCATCGTCGTCGCCATCCATGCCGACGACAGCGCGCTTTTTCGCAGCGCCGCCGGAGCCAACGCCGATCGGGTCGTCACGGTAACGGGTGGCGAGTCCAGGCAAGACTCCGTTCGGCTCGGGCTGCTTGCGCTGAGAGGCCATGCGCCGGGCCAGGTTCTGGTCCATGATGCCGTTCGCCCTTTCGTCGACGCGGAATTGATAGATCGTACGATCGCCGCCATCGGCGAGCGCCAGGCAGCGCTGCCTGCCCTACCAGTCGCCGACACGCTGAAACGTGAATCGGCCGCCGGCATGATCGGCGAGACGGTTTCCAGGAACGGGCTTCATGCAGCCCAGACGCCGCAAGGCTTTCCGTTCTGGCCAATCCTGGCCGCCCACGAAAAGGCCCATCATCTCGGCAAGGCGGACTTCACCGACGATGCCGCGATCGCCGAGTGGGCACATATTCCGGTGAAAATCGTTCCGGGCTCGCCGGATAATGTCAAACTCACCTGGGCAAGAGATATTTCGATGGCGGATCAGCGGCTTTCCGGCGAACGGCCGCGCTTTCCAGACATCCGCACCGGCAATGGCTACGACGTTCATGCGTTCGAGCCCGGTGACCATGTCATGCTGTGCGGCGTCTCCATCCCGCACGACAAGAAACTGTCCGGCCATTCGGACGCCGACGTCGGCCTGCACGCCTTGACCGACGCGCTGCTCGCCACCTGCGGCGCCGGCGACATCGGCACGCATTTCCCGCCATCGGATCCGCAGTGGAAGGGCGCGGCCTCGCGGATCTTCGTCGAACATGCGGCGAGACTGGTGCGCGCGCGCGGCGGGCGCATCGCAAATGCCGACATAACGCTGATCTGCGAGTCGCCACGGGTCGGCCCGCATCGCGAAGCAATGACAGAAACCCTTTCGGCAATGCTGGGAATTTCCCGGAACCGTGTCTCGATCAAGGCGACAACCAACGAAAAGCTCGGCTTTGTCGGCCGCGAGGAAGGGATAGCCGCCATCGCGACCGCCAGTGTCGTGTTTCCAGGGGATGTCCCCGAATGAGCAACAACGATCTCGCAGATGCCCTGCTTCAAGCCTGCCAGCAGCGCGACATCATGCTGGCGACGGCCGAGAGCTGCACCGGCGGCATGATCATCGCCGCTCTGACCGACATCGCCGGCTCCTCCACGGTGGTCGACCGGGGTTTCATCACCTATTCCAACGAGGCCAAGACGGAGATGCTCGGCGTTTCCGCCGCCACGCTTGAGGCGCATGGCGCGGTCTCGCGGGAAACGGCGATCGAGATGGCGCAGGGCGCCCTGACCCGTTCGCGCGCCGGACTGACCCTCGCCGTCACCGGCATTGCCGGTCCAGGCGGCGGCTCGACGGAAAAGCCCGTCGGCCTGGTCTGGTTCGGTGTCGCCTTGACTGGTCGGCCGGTCGTCAGCGAATGTCAGTTGTTCACCGACAAAGGCCGCAATTTCATCCGCCAGGCGACGGTCAAGCATGCGCTTGAACTGGGCTTGCGCGCACTCGCTGCGGATCAGGCTGCTGGCGCTGGCCCATAGATGACGTCGGCGCGCTTCTCGAACGCCTCGGAGAACATGCGGAAGGCGCGATCGAACATCGTTCCCATCACAGCGCCCAGAATACGGCTCTTGAATTCGTAGTCGATGAAGAAGCAGACGTTGCAACCGCCGTCGGCCGGCTCGAAACGCCAGGCATTGCTCAAATATTTGAACGGACCGTCGATGTATTTTACGTCGATGGCGTTCTCGTCAGGCTTTAGCAGCACCTGCGTGGTGAAAGTCTCGCGGATCGCCTTGTAGCCGATGCTCATGTCGGCGATGAGCAGTGTGCGGCCGTTGCGTTCCTTGCGCGAGCGAACCGTCAGCGCCTCGCAAAGCGGCAGGAATTGTGGATAGGATTCGACATCGGCAACCAGAGCAAACATCTGCTCCGGCGTATGGGAAACGCGACGATGGGCTTCGAATTGCGGCATGAAACCAGTGTGTTAGGCGGACTTTCTGAGAAACGCTTCGCGCGCCGCGCGCAGCGTGGCGAAATCGTCGCCGGCATGGTGCGACGAGCGCGTCAGCGGGCTTGACGCCACCAGCAGGAAGCCCTTGGTCTTGCCGATGGTCTCGAAGGACTTGAATTCCTCCGGCGTGACGAAGCGGATAACCGGATGGTGCTTCTTCGACGGCTGCAGGTACTGGCCGATGGTCATGAAGTCGACATTGGCCGAACGCAGATCGTCCATCAGCTGCAGGATCTCGTTCCGCTCCTCGCCAAGGCCAACCATGATGCCGGATTTGGTGAAGATCGACGGATCGAGCTCCTTGACCCGCTGCAACAGCCTGATCGAATGGAAATAGCGGGCGCCCGGCCGGACCGTCAGATAGTTCGACGGCACGGTCTCCAGATTATGGTTGAAAACGTCGGGCTTCGCCGCCACCACGATCTCCAGCGCGCCTTCCTTGCGCAGGAAGTCGGGCGTCAGGATTTCGATCGTCGTCGACGGCGTTGCCGCCCTGATGGCGCGGATGACCTCGGCAAAGTGCTGAGCTCCGCCATCGGCGAGATCGTCGCGGTCGACGGAGGTGATGACGACATGGGTCAGACCCATCTGCTTGACAGCGTGGGCGACGCGGGCCGGCTCATCGGGATCGAGCGCGATCGGTATACCGGTAGCCACGTTGCAGAAGGCGCAGGCGCGCGTGCAGATCTCGCCCATGATCATGAAGGTGGCGTGCTTCTTTTCCCAGCACTCGCCGATATTGGGGCAACCGGCCTCTTCGCACACCGTCACGAGCTTGTGCGACTTCACGATCTCGCGCGTCTCGGCATAGCCTTTCGACATCGGCGCCTTGACGCGGATCCAGTCGGGCTTGCGCAGCACGTCCTGGTCGGGCTTGTGCGCCTTTTCAGGATGCCGCAGGCGCGGCGCATTGGCGATCGTGTCGAGGACGGTGACCATCTGAAATCCGGTTCGTTGGCGATCGCCTGTCCGACGTTCGCTTTTCACAAATCATCTAGGACTTTTCGCTGCAAAGAAAAAGGCCGCGGCGGCGCATGCCGCCACAGCCGTTTTCGCATGGCAAGAGTTCAGCAACTAACGGCGCACCATGCGCCCTACCCAGATCAGCAGGCAGGCACCAATGAAGCCGGTGATCAGATAGGCGATCCAGCCGGCGCCGAAGGCGCCGATGTTGAGCGCCTGCAGGATGGCATTCAGCACGATCGCGCCGACGATTCCAAGAATGACGTTCATCAATATGCCGGTGTTGCTCTTCATGAACATCTCGGCAAGCCAGCCTGCCAAACCGCCGATGATGATGGCTGCTACCCAGCCCACGCCGTTCACGTCCATATGCCATCTCCTCTGGTGATGAATGCATCCGGAAACGAATTACCTTGCCGTCGAGTTCCTTGGCTCTCGCGTATTGCGTCTCAAGCGGCCGATTTATCACGCGTTCAGCGCGCGGCCATAGGCGTCCAGCACGCTTTCTTTCATCATTTCCGACAGGGTCGGATGCGGGAAGATCGTGTGCATCAGTTCTTCCTCGGTGGTCTCCAGGTTCATCGCCACGACAAAACCCTGGATCAGCTCGGTCACTTCGGCGCCGACCATATGCGCGCCAAGCAACTGCCCCGTCTTCTTGTCGAAGATGGTCTTCACGAAACCCTGGTCCTCGCCGAGCGCAATCGCCTTGCCGTTGGCGGCGAACTGGAAGCGGCCGACGCGGATGTCCTTGCCCTCGGTCTTCGCTTTCGCTTCGGTCAAGCCGACGGAGGCTACCTGCGGGTTGCAATAGGTGCAGCCCGGAATCTTCAGCTTGTCAGTGGCGTGAACGCCTGGAAAGTTGGCGATCTTTTCCACGCAGACCACGCCTTCATGTTCGGCCTTGTGGGCGAGCATGGGCGGGCCAGCGACATCGCCGATCGCATAGATGCCGGGCACATTGGTCTTGCCGTAGCCGTCGACGACAACGCAGCCGCGGTCGGTCTTCACACCGAGCGCTTCGAGGCCGAGATTCTCGATGTTGCCCTGCACCCCGACGGCCGAGATCATCCGGTCGGCGGTAATCTTCTCGACCTTGCCGTCCTTCATTTCGACATGCGCGGTAACCGAGTTCGCGCCCTTCTCGACCTTGGTCACCTTGGCTTCGAGAATGATCTTCATGCCTTGCTTCTCGAACTGCTTCTGCGCGAATTTCGAGACCTCGGCGTCCTCGACCGGCATTACCGCCGGCAGCAGCTCGACCACCGTCACCTCGGCGCCCATGGTGCGGTAGAACGAAGCGAATTCGATGCCGATCGCGCCCGAACCCATCACCAGCAGCGACTTCGGCATCTCCTTCGGCACCATCGCCTCGAAATAGGTCCAGATCAGTTTGCCGTCAGGCTCGATGCCGGGCAGCGCACGCGGCCTGGCGCCGGTGGCAAGAATGATGTGCTTTGCGGTGTAGGTGCCCTCGCCCTTGACGCCCTTGGGCGCCGGCGGCTGCGGCTCCATCGGCTTCTTGGAGGATTTCGAAACAACAACCTCACCGGGCCTGGAGAGCTTGGCTTCGCCCCAGATGACGTCGACCTTGTTCTTCTTCATCAGGAAGGCGACGCCACCGTTCAGCCGCAGCGAGACCTTCCGCGAGCGGTCGACAACGGCAGCGGTGTCGACGCTGACCTTGCCGTCGATCTTCAATCCATAGTCCTTCAGATGATCGGAATAATGCATGATCTCGGCCGAGCGCAGCAGCGCCTTGGTCGGGATGCAGCCCCAGTTAAGGCAGATGCCGCCGAGATGCTCGCGCTCGACGATCGCCGTCTTGAAGCCGAGCTGGGCTGAACGCACCGCCGTGACGTAGCCGCCGGGGCCGGAGCCGATGATGATGACGTCGTAATTCTCAGCCATTTTGTGGTCCTTATTGAAGCGAGGCTTCACCGAAAAAAAGGCTTCGGTATCGAAATTGGCTCGTACCTCAGTATTAAAGGCGCGAAAGCTGGCTCATGCATCAGTATCAAAAGGGCGTCGGAAACCCAGAGCCCCAGAAATGCGTAACCTGCGAGAAGCCGACTTCGGCGGCCCTGCCAATGCACAGCCAACCAAATGCCAATGATCAGAAATGCATTGACTATCATGTCGCTAACATCACGCGCACCAGCGGTGCCAGCGCCTTGCCGATGTTTCGCGTGTTTTCGGCATCGAGATGCACGCCGTCGAGCGGCGTAGTCGTCGCCACCGTGCCCGCATCGAAGAAGCCGCAGCCGGCCTCGTCGGCAAGGGCGGAATATTGTGGTGCCAGCCGCTTCGACGCTTCATCGCCGCCGGCGAACATTTCCTTGAATTCGGCGTTTTCCGTACGGCTGACCGCGGGCGGCGCGACGATCAGGATCTGCGGCGCCGGCCAGTCGAACGGGTAGTCGTGCCCGCGCACGATATCGATCAGGCGCTCGATGCCTTGCTTGGCGGCGACCGGATTGCCGTGGATCCACGGCTTCATGTCGTTGGCGCCGAGCATGATGATGATCAGGTCGATCGGCGCATGCGTCATCAGGATCGTCGGCAGCACTCTAGCGCCGTTACGGTCGGCGCCGGCCAGATGATCGTCGAAGGCCGTTGTGCGGCCGTTCAAGCCTTCGGCAATGACTTCGATACCGCCTCCCAACGCCGCCTGCAGCACGCTCGGCCAGCGGTCCTCGAGCGGGTGGCGATCCAGGCTTGCCGCATCATAGCCCCAGGTCAGCGAGTCGCCGTAGCAAAGGACTGTTTTCATGCGTTTGCCCCGCTCCTGCCAAATCCTGCTTGTGCGCGCTTTACCCGCCAGCCCACGAACAGCCACTGGACCAACACCGTGGCGAGGCCCGGCAGGACGAGGCCGGCGACAATGGGAAGATCGCTCGACCACTGGCTCTTTCCGGGTGGCTGGGAAAAAGTCCAGGTAATCAGGCCAACCCCGACGAGCACAAAAAACGCAACCGCGATAAGCGACGTCAGGTTTATCGCGTTTTGCGGGTTCGACATAAACTGCGCGATGAAGAGGGCGACCGTCACGAGGATGGTGACGAGAGCCGAGATCATGAACACAAGGATGTACTCTACGTCGGCATCAGTGGCGACGGCGAGCCCCTGCGCCACCAATCCGCCGGCCAAACCGGAAAGGATGAAGGCAAAAAGGCTGGTGAAGAATTTCCGCACCGCCTTCTTCCTTTCTAGACCAGCATGCCCATCGGGTTTTCGATCATGCGCTTGAAGGCGACGAGCAGTTCGGCGCCGAGCGCACCGTCGACGGCGCGGTGATCTGTCGACAGCGTCACCGACATGATGGTGGCGATCTTGATCTCGCCGCTCCTGACCACCGCGCGCTCCTCGCCGGCGCCGACCGCCAGGATCGTCGCATGCGGCGGGTTGATGACAGCGGCAAAGTCCTTGATGCCGAACATGCCGAGATTAGACACTGCCGTGGTGCCGCCCTGATATTCTTCCGGCTTCAGCTTGCGGCTGCGGGCACGGCTGGCAAGGTCCTTCATCTCATTGGAAATGACCGACAGGGTCTTTTCGTCGGCACGCCGGATGATCGGCGTGATCAGGCCGCCGGGGATCGAGACCGCGACACCGACATCGGCATGCTTGTGCTTGACCATGGCGCTCTCGGTCCATGAGGCATTGGCATCCGGCACCGCCATCAGCGCCATCGCCATCGCTTTGATGACCATGTCGTTGACCGACAGCTTGTAGGCCGGCGCCTCCCCCTTGTCGGTCTTCCTCACCGGGGCGGCCGCATTGATCTGCGTGCGCAGCGCCAGAAGCGCGTCAAGCTCGCAGTCGAGCGTCAGGTAGAAATGCGGGATGGTGGTCGTGGCCTCGACCAGCCGGCGCGCGATGGTCTTGCGCATGGTGTCGTGCGGGACAAGCTCGTAAGAGCCTTCGGCGAACAGTTTCAGCACCTGGTCGTCCGACATTGGCTTGGCTGTGGCAACTGGAGCCGGAGCGCCGGTGGGCGCCGCTTTTGCAGCGGGCGCCTTGGTGCTGCCGCTGGAAATAGCTGCATCGACATCGGCCTTGACCACGCGGCCATGCGGGCCGGAACCGGTCACCGCTGAGACGTCGACGCCGGCTTCCCGGGCGATGCGACGGGCCAGTGGCGAGGCGAAGGTGCGCTCACCGCTTGCATGGCCATTGGCGACCGGAGCCGCTTCCGCCTTGGGCGCAGGTGCAGCGGCAGGTTCCGGCTTCGGCGCTTCGGGCTTTGGTGTTTCAGCTTTAGGGGCATCCGCTTTCGGAGCCTCGGCCTTTGTCGGCGCAGCGCCATCACCGCTCTTCGCGGCGGCCGCCGCATCCTCGCCTTCGGCGGCGAGCACGGCGATCAGCGCGTTGACCTTGACGCCTTCGGTGCCGGCCGGAACGACCAGCTTGGCGACCGTGCCTTCATCGACGGCCTCGACTTCCATCGTCGCCTTGTCGGTCTCGATCTCGGCGATCACGTCGCCCGGCGAAACCTTGTCGCCCTCCTTGACGAGCCATTTGGACAGATTGCCCTCTTCCATCGTGGGCGAGAGGGCAGGCATGGTGATGTTGATCGGCATTTTGTCCTCCCGCCCTGCTCAGCGATATGTGACGGCTTTGACCGCCTCGACGACCTCGCCGACATTGGGCAGCGCCAGCTTTTCGAGGTTGGCCGCATAAGGCATTGGCACGTCCTTGCCGGCAATGGTGATGACAGGCGCGTCGAGGAAATCGAAGGCGCGCTGCGACACCTGGTTGGCGATGTGGTCGCCGACCGAGTTCTGCGGAAATCCTTCCTCCACCACCACCAGACGGTTGGTCTTCTTGACCGAAGCGATAATGGTGTCGAAATCTAGCGGACGGATGGTCCTGAGGTCGATGATCTCGGCATCGATGCCCATGCCGCGCAATTCGGCCTCGGCCTTGATCGCATAGGTCATGCCAATGCCGAAGGAGACGATGGTGACGTCCTTGCCTGATTTATGGATGCGCGCCTTGCCGATCGGCAACACGAAATCGTCCATCTTCGGCACGTCGAAGGAGTGGCCATAGAGGATTTCGTTTTCGAGGAAGATGATCGGGTTCGGGTCGCGGATCGCGGCCTTCAGCAACCCCTTGGCGTCGGCGGCGGTGTAGGGCATCACCACCTTCAGACCGGGAATGTGGCTGTACCAGGCGGCATAGCACTGCGAATGCTGGGCGGCGACGCGGGCAGCCGCGCCGTTCGGCCCGCGGAAGACGATGGGCGCGCCCATCTGGCCGCCGGACATATAGAGCGTCTTGGCGGCGGAGTTGATGATCTGGTCGATCGCCTGCATGGCGAAGTTGAAGGTCATGAACTCGACGATCGGTTTCAGGCCAGCCATCGCGGCCCCAACGCCAACGCCGGCGAAACCATGCTCGGTGATCGGCGTGTCGACGACGCGACGCGGCCCGAATTCCTGCAGCAACCCTTGCGTGATCTTGTACGCGCCCTGGTACTCGGCGACCTCCTCGCCCATGACGAAGACGTCGCCATCGCGGCGCATCTCCTCGGCCATCGCGTCACGCAACGCCTCGCGCACAGTGGTCGAGACCATTTCCGTGCCGGCCGGGATGTCCGGATCGGCGGCAATTTCGGTTCTCGGCGCGGCGGCGACAGGTGCTGCCGCCTCGCTCTTGGCCGCAGCAGGTGGTGGCGCTGCTGTTTCAGCCTTGGCAGGTTCTTCTTCGCCGACGCCTTCGCCGGCCTTGTCGATGTCTTCGCCATCAATGGCGAGCACAGCGATCAGCGCGTTGACCTTGACACCTTCGGTGCCGGCAGGAACCACGATCTTGGCAAGCGTGCCTTCGTCGACGGCCTCGATTTCCATCGTCGCCTTGTCGGTCTCGATCTCGGCGATGACGTCACCGGCGACGACCTTGTCGCCCTCGTTCTTCAACCATTTGGAAACATTGCCCTCTTCCATGGTCGGCGAGAGAGCGGGCATGAGAATTTCGATCGGCATGTCCTTGCCCTCTCGTTACAGTACGATGTCGGTCCAGAGCTCGGACGGATCCGGCTCTGCGTCATTCTGGGCAAATTCAGCGGCGTCGGCGACGATATCGCGAACCTCCTTGTCGACGGCCTTGAGCTCGTCCTCATCGGCCCACTTCTTTTCGATCAGGCGCGCCTTGACCTGCTCGATCGGGTCACGCTCGGAGCGCATCTTCTGCACTTCTTCCTTGGAGCGGTACTTTGCCGGATCGGACATCGAGTGACCGCGGTAGCGGTAGGTCTGCATTTCGAGGATCAGCGGCCCCTTGCCGGCGCGGCACCATTCGGTGGCGAGATCGCCGGCTGCCTTGACCGCGCGGACGTCCATGCCATCGACCTGGATGCCGGGGATCTTGAAGGAGGCGCCGCGGTGCGAAAAATCCGTCTCGGCCGATGAACGCGATACCGAGGTGCCCATTGCGTAGCGGTTGTTCTCGATGATGTAGATCACCGGCAGCTTCCACAGCGAGGCCATGTTGAAGCTTTCATAGACCTGGCCCTGATTGGCGGCGCCGTCGCCGAAATAGGTCAGCGTCACATTGTTGTTGCCGCGATAGCGGTTGGCGAAGGCGAGGCCGGTGCCGAGCGAAACCTGCGCGCCGACAATGCCGTGGCCGCCGTAAAAATGCTTCTCCTTGGAGAACATGTGCATGGAGCCGCCCTTGCCCCGGGACAAGCCGCCGCGGCGCCCTGTCAATTCGGCCATGACGCCGCGCGGCGACAGTTCCATCGCCAGCATGTGGCCGTGATCGCGGTAGGCGGTGATCATCTGGTCGCCATCGACCAGCGCCATCTTCATGCCGGTAACGACTGCTTCCTGGCCGATATAGAGATGGCAGAAGCCGCCGATGAAACCCATGCCGTAGAGCTGGCCGGCCTTTTCCTCGAAACGGCGGATAAGCAGCATGCGCCGGTAGGCGTCAAGCTCCTCTTGCTTGGTGAAGTCGACAGGCTTGGGGGCTGAAAGCCCCGCCGATTTGCCGTCGGATCTGGATTTGGATTTGGCAGGCGCTTTTCTGGCGGCGGTGGCCATGCATCACTCCCTGTTGGCGTCTCTTGCGGACACTGAGGGAGATCAGCTCTCCCCACCGATTTTGGGGAGGCTAACACGCGAGAAGGCGTTTCGCCATGCCGAAAATGCATGGCTGACATGCGTCTAAGCGATTAAAATCATTGAAAATATTGCCGATTAACTGAAATATGGTTATCTTGCCGTAGCCGGTAACATGATGGTGATTTCGTCGGCGTGGGACATATTGAGCGCCTTGCGCGCCTGCTCGTCAAGCATGTCCTTCTCCAGCGTGCCCTGATGCATGAGCTGAACGCGACGCTGCAGGTCGAGCCGGCGCGCCTTGACGGCATCGAGCTTGCCTTGCAGGTCGACGGTTTCGGCTTCCAACCGGTACTTGGAATAGATGCCGAATTCGCCGTGATAGGCGTGGAATCCGAAATAGGCCAGGAACACCACGCAGAGCGAGGGAATGATCAGCCGCCCGGTATTTCTCTGCTTGTGCTGACGTGTCCACATGATCCAAATCCCATAAAGCGCCGCGCGTCCTCTTGGACGAGCAAAGGACGCTCTAACACTCTGCGACCTAGCCTCCTTTCTCGCCCAATTGTGCTTAATGGACGGTTACGGACGGCCGGATTGGCGGTGTAAAGCAAAAAGGGCGGAGAATGCCCCGCCCTTTCATTCCGGATATTTTCGGCTGGCTCAGCCTTTGACGATCGACTTGCCGGCATAGAGCGCCTGCTTGCCGAGTTCTTCCTCGATGCGGATGAGCTGGTTGTACTTGGCCATGCGATCAGAGCGCGACAGCGAACCTGTCTTGATCTGCCCGCAATTGGTGGCAACCGCGAGATCGGCGATGGTCGAATCTTCGGTTTCGCCCGAGCGATGCGACATGACAGCGGTGTAGCCGGCCTTGTGCGCGGTCTCGACGGCGTCAAGCGTCTCGGTCAGTGAGCCGATCTGGTTGACCTTGACCAGGATCGAATTGGCGACGCCCATGCGAATGCCGTCGCGTAGCCGCGCCGTGTTGGTGACGAACAGATCGTCGCCGACCAGCTGGGTCTTCTTGCCGATGAGGTCGGTCAGCGTTTTCCAGCCGTCCCAGTCGTCCTCGGCCAGCCCGTCCTCGATGGTGATGATCGGATAGTCGGCGGCGAGCTTGGCCAGATATTTGGCCTGGGTCTTCGGATCGCGGGTCTTCTTCTCGCCTTCATAGACGTAGTTGCCGTCCTTGAAGAATTCGGTGGCGGCGCAATCGAGACCGAGCGCAACCTCTTCGCCCGGCTTGAAGCCAGCCTGCTCGATCGATTCCATGATGAAATCGAGCGCAGCGGGCGCGCTCTTCAGGTTAGGAGCGAAGCCGCCCTCGTCGCCGACATTGGTATTATGGCCGGCGTCCTTCAGCCGCTTCCTCAGCGTGTGGAAGATTTCCGAGCCCCAGCGCACGCCGTCACGCAGTGTCGGCGCACCGATCGGCAGGATCATGAATTCCTGGAAGTCGATCGGGTTGTCGGCGTGGGCGCCGCCGTTGATGATGTTCATCATCGGCACCGGAAGCACATGCGCCTTGGTGCCGCCGACATAGCGATAGAGCGGCAGGCCAGCCGCTTCCGCCGCAGCCTTCGCCACTGCCAGCGACACGCCGAGGATGGCGTTGGCGCCGAGCCGGCTCTTGTTGGGCGTGCCGTCGAGCTCGATCATGGTCTGGTCGATGTGGATCTGGTTCTCGGCTTCCATGCCGCCAATCGCCTCGAACAGCTCGCCATTGACGGCCTCTACCGCCCGCAGGACGCCCTTGCCGAGGTAGCGGGCGCCGCCGTCGCGCAGCTCGACCGCCTCATGCGCGCCGGTCGAAGCGCCGGAGGGCACCGCTGCGCGGCCCATCGAGCCGTCTTCGAGCACGACGTCGACCTCGACGGTCGGGTTTCCGCGGCTGTCCAGGATTTCACGCCCGACAATGTCGATGATGGCGGTCATACGATGTCCCCGATTTGATCTGACAAAGCGTCGCGCACGTCTTAGCCAAAGTGCTGCAAAACGCAATCGGGGTGTCCGCAAATATTGCCGCCACCTCCGCCATGCCGGTTCACGAAGCAAAAATTGCTGTCATCATAAGTCTTGGCGGCATGCGACTTTCTGGTTATGCTCGCACTTGCGCGGGGCGAAACAGGAGGAGTTTCGCCATGTCTCAGTTGAGCGGCATTGTGAGTTTGTTCCTGATCGCGGCGGCGTTTCTGACGTCGTGTGACACTCAGCAGCCTCAACAAGGCGCGGTAGAGTTGTCGACCCTTCAAGCGGCGGAGTAGATATCCTGCAGAAGAGGCCCTCGGTTCAACCGAGGGCCTTTTGATTCCGGCAGATCAAGGTCAGTGCCAATAAGGCTCGACCTTGTAGTAGCTGTATGAAGCATCACGCGCGGCCTCGCCGTCGGCGCCCGTCAGTTCGTTGATCGAATAGGCGGGAGCAGCCTTCAGTTGCTCCTTGGTGAACGGCACGACGTAGCCGCCCTTGTTCTCGTCATAGTCGAGGGTCGCCCACGGAATGGCGTGATACTTCTCGCCGATGCCGAGAAATCCGCCAAAGCCGATCACGGCAAACATGATTCCATTCGACAACTTGTCGAGCATGACATCCTCGATGTCGCCGATATGCGTGCCTTCCGTGTTGTAGACTGATGTGCCGATGACCCGCGAGGCAGCGATGGCTTCTGTGTGTCCTGTCTGGGTTGTCATTTATGTACTCCTCGTTGTCGTTGACGCTATGCTTGACAATGAGGGGCGCGAATGAAGGTTCCAGACTTTTCGACGCCAGTCGGTCACTCAGCCAAGATGAAGGTGACCTTCATGTTGACGCGGTAGGCGGAGATCTTACCGTCCTCGACGACGACCTTCTGGTCCTGGATCCAGGCGCCTTCGACGTTCTTTAAAGTCTTTGCAGCGCGCGCAATTCCCAGTTCGATAGCGTCCTGAAAGCTCTTCTTCGACGATGACGTGATTTCGGTGACACGGGCGACGGGCATGGCTTCCTCCTCCAAGGTACTCGGTTGCCTGGACAGCGTACAACCGGCACCTGTTGACCACAAGTTTAGAGGGAGGCGGGACTTAGGACCCTGGGCATGCTCAGCCCTTGGCGACGCGGTCGAATGCCATCAGCCTTTCAAGCAGGGCCGGGAGATCCTTCAGCGGCACCATATTGGGGCCATCGGAGGGGGCGTTGTCGGGATCCTGGTGCGTCTCGATGAACACGCCGGCGACGCCGACAGCAACCGCGGCGCGCGCCAGCGTCTCGACGAAGCGCCGATCGCCACCCGTGGAGCCGCCCTGCCCGCCCGGCTGCTGCACGGAATGCGTGGCGTCGAAAATCACCGGCGCGCCGATCTCGGCCATGATCGGCAGGGCGCGCATATCGGACACCAGCGTGTTGTAGCCGAAGGATGCGCCGCGCTCGGTAACCAGCACGTTGGCGTTGCCGGAACCGGTGATCTTGGCGACGACGTTCTTCATGTCCCAGGGCGCGAGGAACTGGCCCTTCTTCACATTGACGACCTTGCCGGTTCTTGCAGCCGCGATCAGCAGGTCGGTCTGGCGGCTGAGGAAAGCCGGAATCTGCAGGATGTCGACATGCGGCGCCACGACCGCGCACTGTTCCTCGGTGTGGATATCGGTCAGGATCGGCAGCGAAAACGCCTTGCGCAAATCGTCGAAGACCGGCAGCGCCGCATCGAGCCCGGCGCCGCGCGTGCCGCCAAGCGAGGTGCGGTTGGCCTTGTCGTAGCTGGTCTTGTAGACGAGGCCCAGTCCCAGCTTCTCAGTCAGTTCCTTCAGCGCGCCAGCCATGTCGAAGGCGTGCTGGCGTGATTCAAGCTGGCACGGGCCGGCAATCAGCGACAGCGGCGCGGTGTTGCCGAAGACGACATTGCCGACGGTTACGGACGAATTGGGCTTGCTCATGCGATCTCCCGGAAGATGAAGGCCGCACCCTGCCCGGGTGCCGGCCGCACGACAATATCATTGCCGCGCATGTCGTGTTCGACGGAACTGGCTGCAAGCAGCTTTGCGACCGTGTCTGCGCGGCGAACTGAAAAGACTACCCCCGCGAAGCGGAGTTCCGATGGCGCGCCGGCAGGTATGCCGAAGCGCGCTTCGAAAGCGGCGGGGTCAAGCAGGGTCAAGGTCGCGTTCGGCAGGCCAAACGCGGTGCTCCCCTGTCCGGCCGCGGGACTGCGCGCCGCGATCGAGATCAATCGGTGCTGTTCGGATGGCTGGTCGCTGACCGCCACGACTTCGATGATGCCGGTTGCGCCATTGGGGTGGATCTGCAACGCGGTGCGATCCACTTTCGGCGCATTGATCCGCTCGCAGGCGAACAGGAATGCGTCCTTCGCCCCGGCACCGGAGGCGAAGGCCAGTTTGAACGATGCCATGTCGCTCTTTCCAGCTGTGTCAGCGAAGGCGCGCGAAAAGCTCAGCATGTCTCCGGCCGACAGGCCGGCTTCGACATAGCGCATATGATCTGCGTTCGCATTTTCGGTGCCCAGGACAAGGGCGGAAAATCCCTCATTGCCGCGCTCGTCGCGATAGGCACGATCGCGCGCGACGAAGACGTTGCCGTCCGCGATCGCTTTCGCCGCAGCTTGCGCGTTCCCCACCGCCAGCGGCTCGAGATAGGTGCTGTCTTCAAGGAAGACGCAGCAGTTTTCCGTTCCGAAAGGATGGATGCCGGTCGGCGCCACGACAAATCCAAGCGAAACCAGCCGCGCCCGCGCCACGTCGAGGCTCGCGGTCGGCAGCACAAGATGGTCGAGCGAATGAGGGCCTGCTGGCATCGTTTCGGTCATGCCGGCGCGGTGTGCATCATTCCGGAAGTTGGTTCAAGAGCCTCGTCTCCGCAAGGAGCCAGGTGGCCGATCGCGCGGCGTCAGTACGCGAGCCCCTGGAACACTTGCCGCTGCCGGAAATCAACCTAGGTGATCCAAATGAGAAAGATGCTGTTCATAGCGGCAGCGGTCGTCGCGATGGCTGTTATTGCCATACTGGTCTGGAGTGCGCCGAAGCAGCCCGGCGCAGATCTGACCGAACCGACCGCCGCTCAGACGGAGTAAGCGAAGCACGTTGCTCTCGGTCGATTTCTTTTCAGGACGCCGCCACAACATCCGCCGAATATCGCAGTTCACGCAGCGGTTTGACCTGGCTGGTCGTCTCGCCATAGAGCGGATGCGCCTTGTAGGCGGCCAGAGCGGCCTCATCCTCGAATTCAGCATAAACGACCACGTCGATTTCGTCCGAAAGCGGGTCGACCTTGGTGTTGAGCGCCACCTCGAAAAGGCGGGAATGTGGGATATTGCCCAGCGCCAGCAAGCCCGTGCGTACGGCCTCGACATCCTCTTTGTGCCGCGCGCTGAAGAAAACGATATGCCGGATCAACCCAGCCTCCTCGATCGATGTGCAAGCGTGTTTTGTGTGGGCAAAACGGTCGCGTCAACCGGCAACGATGTCGCGGCGACAACGCGTTGAGCGGGAAAGAAACCTACACCAGGCTGGTGATGTAGCGCACGATGCGCGTTATCTCCCTGACCGTGGTGTCGAGATAGCGGCCCTGATTGTAGATTCCGTCCCAGATCAGGAAGAACGTGGCGGAGCAGATGACGATAACGTAACGCATGGCTACAACTACTGCATCTGGGTGGTTGCAACCATAGTGATTCCGGCGTTGATCAACGCCCTCCCCCAAAATCTGTCCATTGATCCGTGTTCGCTTGCCCCTTGCCTCTTGAAGTTCCCTTTGATGAGATGAAAGATTGCTGCGGGGATTCATCAGGAAGCGGCGTTCGCGCCCTGGCGAATGAACTGCGAGTGTGGAAACTGGCCATTGTTGCGCCGGCTCCGCAGAAGTTCGGGGGGCGTGATATGGCTCACAAGGAAGACACCGACGTTGCGTGGGGCGACGCGGTCAGGCTGGACGAATTCAATTTCGCCGATACCGTCAAGGGCCTGCCGGCCAAGGCGCGCATGGTATTGTCGGCGGCGATGAACCTGCCGCGTGGCTCGCTCAAGGTGAGGATGCCGGACGGCCGCGCCGTCCTCGTCGGCGGCAAGGCGCCGGGTCCGGACGCCGAACTGGTGCTCAAGAACTGGCGTTTGCCCGGCCGCGCCTTCACCGGTGGCACCATCGGCATCGCCGAATCCTACATCGACGGCGATTGGGACAGTCCCGATGTAACCAGTTTCCTGGAACTGTTCGTGGTCAATTCGGAAATCGGAGAGCGCATCGCCGGCGGCGCCAACTGGCTCATCAACGCCGTTCAGCGTGTCCGCCACTGGTTCAACCAAAACACCCGCACCGGCTCGAAGCGCAACATTTCGGCGCACTACGATCTCGGCAACGCCTTCTACAAGGAATGGCTGGATCCAAGCATGACCTATTCGTCGGCGCTCTATGCGGCTGGCGCCAACGATCTGGAAAGCGCGCAAGCCGCCAAGTATCGCGCGCTGGCCAAGGACACGGGCATCGGCGCGAAAGACAACGTGCTGGAAATCGGTTGCGGCTGGGGCGGCTTTGCCGAATTCGCCGCTCGCGAGATCGGCTGCCGCGTCACCGGGTTGACCATCAGCCGCGAGCAGCATGATTTCGCCAAAGCGCGCGTCCAGAAAGCTGGACTTGCCGACAAGGTCGACATCAAGCTGCAAGACTACCGCGACGAAACCGGATCCTACGACCGCATAGCCTCGATCGAGATGTTCGAGGCGGTCGGCGAAAAATACTGGCCCGTGTTTTTCGGCAAGATGAAGGATTGCCTGCGGCCTGGCGGTACCGCCGGCCTGCAGATCATCACCATCAACGAGAAGGCCTACGACACCTATCGCGCGCGGCCGGATTTCATCCAGCGTTACGTCTTCCCGGGCGGCATGCTGCCGACACCGTCGATCCTGAAAACGCTCGGCAACGACCATGGCCTTGCTCATCTGCGCGAGCGCATTTTCCCGGACGACTATGCCCGCACGCTCGCCGAATGGCGCCATCGCTTCTGGGCGTCATGGGAAAAGATCGTGCCGCTTGGTTTCGACGATCGCTTCAAGAAGCTCTGGGAGTTTTACCTGCACTATTGCGAAGCCGGCTTCCGCGCCAGCTACATCGATGTCCGCCAGGTGGTTTACAAGGCTTAGGTCAGTTCGGGACATCATCATCGCTGATTTTGCAGCCATGCAATAATCTGGCTGCCGTGAAAAAGTCCGATCCCGACGCATGATGCGGCTGCAAGAATCGGAATCACATCATGCGCAAACGGACGATCTTCCTCGTCGCTCTTCTTGTCGCTGCGGGCGGCATCTGGCTCAACAACAGCTCGCTGCTGTCGAACCGTCCGGCCGGCACCCCGACCGTGCTTGCCCATCGCGGCCTTGCCCAGGATTTCGACCGCAAGGACCTTGGTCCCGACACCTGCACGGCCGAACGCATGCTGCCGCCACGCCATCCTTTCCTTGAAAACACGATCCCCTCGATGGAAGCCGCCTTCGCGTTTGGCGCGGACGCGCTCGAACTCGACGTTCACCCGACCACGGACGGCAAGTTCGCCGTCTTCCACGACTGGACGCTGGATTGCCGCACTGAAGGCAAGGGAGAAACGCGCGCCCATGCCATGTCCGAGTTGAAGGCGCTCGATGTCGGCTATGGCTATACGGCTGATGGCGGCAAGACCTTTCCGTTTCGCGGCAAGGGGATCGGCATGATGCCGTCGCTGGACGAGGTGCTGCAGCACTTCCCGAACCGCCGTTTCAACATCAACATCAAAAGCAACGACCCCAAGGAAGGCGAGACGTTGGCCTCCTGGCTCGCCACGCTGAAGCCAACCGAGCGCGCCGGCTTGACTGTGTATGGCGGCGACAGGCCGATCGCGGCGGTCAAGACGGCACTGCCAGACATGCATACGCTGAGCCGTGCATCGCTGACCCGATGCATCCTGCGCTATGCGGCGCTCGGCTGGAGCGGCTACGTTCCGGAGGCGTGCCGGCAGGGGACCCTGCTCATCCCGATCAATGTCGCCCAATGGCTGTGGGGCTGGCCCGACCGTTTTCTGGATCGCATGGACAGCGTCGACACCCGCGTCTACCTGCTCGGCCCCTATGCCGGCGGCGGCTTTTCGCAAGGGCTCGACGAGCCCGAACTGATCGACCAGTTGCCGGACGGCTATTCCGGCGGCATTTCCACGGACGCGCTGGATCTGGTCATGCCCGTGATCAAGCGGCGTTTCGCACCGCCAGCTTGAAGCGCCAAACCCTACGCCGCTGTAGGCGTGGGTTTGAGTTAGCGCGCAAAAGCTTTGTCTTCAGAGAGTGATGCGGTACTTGGCAAACCCTGCTTCGCCTTCGCCTGCCGGTTCGATCTTCAGCGACTTCACCTGCGCAATAAAATCCTTCGCCTTGGCGCCGGTCTCGAACACCACGCTGGTTCCAGGCATTGGCGCAAACGACCAGTTGGCGTCCGCCGACGGGTTGATCGTGCCTTGGCTGATGAGGTAGCGCACGATCACGTCGCGGTTGGTATCCGGCGCCTCGTAGATGATCTTCGAGGCGTCGATCTCCGGGAAATTGCCGCCACCGCCGGCGCGGTAGTTGTTGGTGGCGACGACGAATTTTCGTTGGGGATCAATTGGTTTTCCGTCGAACATCAAGTTGACGATGCGGCTCGATCCGGCGTTCACCAGCCCGCCCTTGGAATCATATTTCGGCGGCCGCGACAGATCGATCCGGTAGGTGACGCCGTCGATCACGTCGAAATTGTAGGATGGGAAATCGGTGTTGATGAGCGGCTGGTCGGGCTTACCGGGCTCGATCTGGTTGAAGATGCCGGCCGACATTTCCAGCCAATCCTTCACTTCAGCCCCGGTGATTTCGACGGCGCGGACAGTGTTCGGATAGAGATAGAGATCAGCGACGTTCTTGATGGCGATGTCGCCCACGGGAACGTCGGTATAGTAGTCGGCGCCGTTGCGCCCGCCGGCCTTGAAGGGCGCCGCCGCCGACAGCAGCGGCACGTCCTTCCACTGCGTATTTTTGAGGATATCCCTGAGATACCAGGCCTGCGCCTGGCTGACGATCTGCACCGACGGATCGTCGGCGACCAGCGCGAAATAGGAATAGAGCGGCGCCGAGGTTTTCCCGACCGGCCGGCGCACATAGGCAAGCGTCGCCTCGTGATCTTCTTTCAGCGCATCGACGATGCGCTGGTCGTCAGCGACCGTCGGCTTGTTCGCCTTCTCGACCCGCTCGTAGATCGGCCGTGCCTCGGAGGTCGCCGAGACGACCCGCCATTTCGACCCGTCGCGCTCCAGCAACAAGTCGATCAGACCCATATGCGAGCCCCAGAAGCCGCCCATGACGGCAGGCTTGCCCTGCAGCGTGCCCTTTTCAGTATCGACGGCCTCGAGCGCCTGAAAGTCCTTCTTGCCGGGAAAGACGAGATGCTGGTGGCCGGTGAACACTGCGTCGATGCCCTCGACGCCAGCGACGAAGAACGAGGCGTTTTCCATCATGTCGCCCTGCTTCACGTCGATGCCGGAATGTGAGAGCGCAATAATGATGTCGGCGCCCTCCTCGTTCATCTGCGGCACCCACGCCTTGGCCGCCTCGACAATGTCGCGCGTCTTGACGTTGCCCTCGAGATTCTTCAGGTCCCAGACCATGATCTGCGGCGGCACGAAGCCGATGACGCCGATCCTGAGAGGCTGCTCGGCGCCGGACCCGTCCCTGATCTTCTTGTCGAGGATGACGTAAGGCTTGAGATAGAGCTTGTCGTCCCGCGGGTTCGCAGCGAGTTCGGTGCCGCGGATCAGGTTGGCGCAGACGAACGGAAAATTGGCGCCCGCCAGCACCTTGTCCATGAACGGCAGGCCGTAATTGAATTCGTGGTTGCCGAGCGTCGAGCATTCATAGCCGAGCAGGTTCATGCCCTTCATGACCGGATGCAGGTCGCCATCCTTCATCCCCCGCTCGTAGGCAATATAGTCGCCCATCGGGTTGCCCTGCAGAAGGTCGCCATTGTCGATCAGCATCGCATTGGTGGCTTCCTTGCGCACCGCATCGATCAGCGAAGCGGTGCGTGATAGTCCCATCGTGTCGTTCTCTTTGTCGGCGTAGTAATCGTAAGGCAGGACATTCACATGGATGTCGGTCGTCTCCATGATCCTGAGATGCGCCTGATTCCCCTGAGCGCGAGCGGAGAACGGGTGAAGCATGATCAGCGCTCCGGTGGCGGCGGCGCTGGCAAGGAACCCGCGACGGGAGACGGGTTGAAGCAGTTCGAGCATTGCTTTGTTTTCTCCTGTTCGACGGCATGTCAGGCTTCGGCAACATGCCTGCCTTCAACGGCGTGCCAAGCCCTGCCCGAAGCAAAGCTTCGCGCCGAAATCCGGTCGAGTCCATCAGGAACAGATGACGTGCCGATGAATGCGCGCGGGCGGAGACGTCAGTTCCTGTCGTCGTCGCCTTGGGTGATTAGCCGCGCGCTGCGCTGACCTGTCACGTAGATCCATAGCCAGCTCAGTGAAACCGCAAGCCGGTTACGGAAGCCGATCAGGAAGTAGATGTGCGCGAGGCCCCACAGCCACCAGGCCGGCCGGCCGGTGAGCTTGATCCAGCCGAAATCGATCGCGGCGGCGCGCTTGCCGATCGTGGCCAGATCGCCGTCATGCTTGTAGTGGAACGGCCGCGGGGTTGCGTCGCCGGCAAGCCGGGCCTTGATCGTCGCGGCGACATGCCGGCCTTGCTGTTTGGCGGCAGGTGCGACGCCGGGCACCATGCGGCCATCCGGCCGCAGGACATGTGCAGCGTCACCGACGATGAAAATCTCCGGGCTGCCCGGCACGGTCAGGTCGGGCTCAACGAGCACCCTGCCAGCCCGGTCCGCCGCCGCCCCCAGCCATTCGGCGGCCGGCGAAGCGGCGACCCCGGCTGCCCACAGGATCGTCCTGGCCGGCAGGTGCGTATCACCGAAAACCACGCCCTCGGCATCGCAGCGCGTGACGGGCCGGCCGAGTTCGACCGTCACGCCGAGCCGCTCGAGCGCCTTGCTGGCGTAATCGGAGAGTTCCGGGGCGAAATTGGGAAGGACGCGGTCGCCGGCCTCGATCAGCACCACGCGCGTCTGCCGCGTGTCGATGTTGCGGAACTCGCCGCGCAGCGTGTCGTGCGCCAGTTCGACAATAGTGCCGGCCAGTTCCACGCCGGTCGGCCCGCCACCGACGATCGCCAGCGTAAGCAGCGCCTGGCGCTTGGCGAGATCGGTTTCCCGCTCGGCCTGCTCGAAGGCGAGCAGAATGCGCCGTCGAATGGTGGTGGCGTCCTCCAGCGTCTTCAGCCCCGGTGCGAAAGGCTCCCATTCGTCATGGCCGAAATAGGCGTGGCGGGCGCCGGTGGCCAGCAGCAACGTGTCGTAGGCGACCGCATTGCCATCATCGAGCAGCACGCGTTTGCCGGCGCGGTCGACACCGCTGACGGTGGCGAGCAGCGTCGTCACGTCCTTGCGCTTGCGCAGGAGATGGCGGATCGGCCAGGCGACTTCCGAGGTCGCCAGCGCCGTGGTCGCCACCTGGTAGAGCAGCGGCTGGAAGAGATGGTGGTTGCGCTTGTCGATCATGGTGATGCGCACCGGCGCACCGTCAAGCGCGCGGGTGAATTCGAGCCCGCCAAAGCCTGCCCCGACGACAACGACGTGATGGCTGGATTCATTCATCTCATTCACTCCGGAGAGCAATTTCGCCAAGGCTGATGTAGATAGTTTTGTGCACTGCAACAACATCCAACTTTGCCGACTGCCCGCCCTAAGATGTCGCGAACGTACCTGCCCCCATCCTGCCGGCGGGTATAATTTCATCGAAACAGACGACGGGAGTGGAACTTGGATAGCGATCATGACGACGGTCCGGCGCACTATTCCTCGCCGCCTTGCTTCATGCACGAGCTCGACCCGGAATTCCGGGCGCCCCTATCCGACTGGACCGACGTGAAACGATGGCGCAAGGCCGAGCGCGAGCGGCTGATTGCAGCCCGCCTCTCTGTCTCGGCTGACGTGCGGACGGCAATGTCGCAGCGCATCGGCGAAAGCCTCGACGCGGTGATCGGTGCCATCGACGGCCGCATGGTCAGCCTCTATTGGCCGTTCCGCGGCGAGCCGGATCTGCGGCCATGGATGGCGTCCATCAATGAGCGCGGCGGCCGTACCGCACTGCCTGTTGTCATTGAGAAAGCCCGCCCGCTTATCTTTCGTGCCTACGTTCCGGGCGATCGGCTGGAAAAAGGTGTCTGGAATATCCCGATCCCGGCTGAAGGCGATCCGGTGCTGCCCGACATCGTCATTTCGCCGATCGTCGGCATCGATCCGGCCTGCTATCGCCTGGGCTATGGCGGCGGCTTCTTCGACCGCACCTTGGCGGCGATGCCATTCAAGCCGCTGGTCATCGGTGTCGGCTACGAGCTGCAGCGCATCCCCACCATCTACCCGCAGCCGCATGACGTACCGATGGACCGGGTGGTGACAGAGGCCTTCGAGGCCTAAGCCATCTCCGGCTTCATCCCCACGGCCGTCCGGTCGACGATCTCGCGCAAGGCGAAGGATGAATTGATCTTCGTCACATGCGGCATCGCCGACAGCCATTCCTTATGGATGCGCTCATAGTCGACGAGGTCCTTCGCCGCGATGCGCAGGATATAATCGTATTCGCCTGACATGAGGTGGCAGGACAGAACATTCGGGCAGCGCTTTATCGCCGCCTCGAAATCCGACAGTGTTTTCTCGAATTGCCCCGATAGCGATATATGCACAATCGCCGTCATCTGGTGGCCAAGAGCGGCATTGGAAAGCCGTGCGTGGTAGCCGCGGATGGTTCCGGATTTCTCCAGATTGTCCAGCCGCCGCGAGCAGGCCGACTGCGACAGGCCGACCTTCTCGGCAAGCGCCGCATTGGGTATCCGCCCATCCTTCTGCAACGTCTCGAGAATGGCGATATCGATCCTGTCGAGCGGCATTTTTCGGGATTCCTGCGACAATCCATCTATTTTGCGCAACGATTATCGAACCAAGCCCTGTTGCGCAAGCGCATTCGCAAACACTTACGGGACGATTCATGGTTCACTATCTCGAGACAGGGAACATGCCCCAAAGGGCTGGATCAGGAGAAGAAGAAGATGCGTGTCGGCTGCCCCCGGGAAATCAAGAACCACGAATACCGCGTCGGCCTGACGCCGGGCTCGGTCCGCGAGTATGTCGCGCATGGCCACGAGGTGCTGGTCGAGACCGGTGCCGGCGCCGGCATCGGCGCCGACGACAACGCCTATCGCGCCGCCGGCGCCACCATCGCCAAGACGGCCGCCGACGTGTTCGCCAAGTCCGACATGATCGTCAAGGTCAAAGAACCTCAGCCCAATGAATGGGCTCAGCTCCGTGACGGCCAGATCCTCTACACCTATCTCCATCTCGCTCCGGATCCGGAGCAGACTAAGGGCCTGCTGGCCTCGGGCGTGACGGCCATCGCCTACGAGACCGTCACCGACGACCGCGGCGGCCTGCCGCTGCTGGCGCCGATGTCGGAAGTTGCCGGCCGCCTGTCGATCCAGGCCGGCGCTACCGCGCTGCAGAAGGCCAATGGCGGCCGCGGCGTGCTGCTCGGCGGCGTGCCCGGGGTGCTGCCCGGCAAGGTCACTGTGCTCGGCGGCGGCGTCGTCGGCCTGCATGCCGCCCGGATGGCGGCAGGGCTTGGCGCCGACGTCACCATCATCGACCGCTCGATCCCGCGCCTGCGCCAGCTCGACGATATCTTCGGCGGCCGCGTCCACACCCGCTACTCGACCGTCGAGGCGCTGGAAGAGGAATGTTTTTCGGCCGACATCGTCGTCGGCGCCGTGCTGATTCCAGGTGCCGCCGCGCCGAAACTCGTTTCGCGCGAAATGCTGTCGGGCATGAAGAAAGGCTCGGTGCTTGTCGACGTCGCCATCGACCAGGGCGGCTGCTTCGAGAGCTCGCACGCCACCACCCATGCCGAGCCGACCTATGAGGTCGACGGCGTCATTCACTATTGCGTCGCCAACATGCCGGGCGCGGTGCCGGTCACCTCGGCCCATGCGCTCAACAACGCGACTCTGCATTACGGCCTGCAGCTCGCCGACAAGGGCCTGAAGGCGCTGGTCGACGATCATCATTTGCGCAACGGCCTGAATGTCCACAAGGGCAAGATCACCAACCGCGCGGTGGCCGAAGCACTCGGCTACGAGTTGGTCGAGCCGAAGGCCGTTCTCGCCGCCTGAACCCGCCCCTGATTCCTTCCCCACAGAGCCGCCGACGCCCGTCGGCGGCTCTGTTTTTCCACAAGCAGATTTCACGGTTTGCGATTAGCTGACCGGTTTTGCTCGGCTTGCTTGCAATCTGCTCCTCCTGTGACTTTTTTGCTACAGCGGCCAGTATGGGCTGCTGCTAGAGACGTGCTGGGTTTCAAAGGGGTTAGGGGCAATGATCAGCAAAAGATTCGCAAAATCTGTTCTTCTTGGCGCGGTTTCGGTGCTGGCGCTCGGATCGGTTTCTCATGCCGCCGACGCGGTTGTGCCGGTCGTCGAGACGTCCGGCTTCAACTGGAGTGGCATCTATGTCGGCTTTGGGGTTGGCGCAGGCGCCAATGTCCACGAGCTCAGCAGCGATTTCCTTCCTGGCTTCTCGTTGAACGGCATTGGCGGTGAAGGCGTGTACGGTGAACTGACCGTCGGCTACGACTACATGGTGTCGCCGCGCTTCCTGATCGGCGGGCTTTTGGACGCCCATGTCGGCAACATTGAAACCACGCTCGATGTTGCTGGATTGGACGCTTCGATCCGCGAGACCTATGGTTTCGACGCTGGTTTGCGGGTTGGCTACCTCTTCACGCCAAACACTTTGGGCTATGTGCTCGGCGGCTATTCCTGGCAGAAGTACAAGCTCGACACGAACGCAGGTTTTGAATTCGATTGGGACCAGAGCGGCTACTTTGTCGGAGCTGGCGTTGAAACGGCCATCAACAGCAACTGGACCATCAAGTCAGAATATCGCTATACCCGCTTCGGTACTCAGAACATTCTTTCCGAGTTCGATATACCGGACGGCGTTCTCGACACGGACACGTCGCGGCATACGTTCCAGGTTGCGGCCAACTATCGCTTTGGCGCCCAGAATGGCGGTGTCGCCTCTTTTGAGGCCCCTGCCTACAACTGGACTGGCTTCTACGTCGGCGGTGCCGCCGGCGCGGGTGCGTCGGTGCATCAGATCGAAGTTCCGCCGCTTGGTGGCCTGGAGTTCAACGGGCTCGGTGGCGAAGGTGTGTTCGGCGAATTGAACGTCGGCTACGACCATGACTTCGGCAGCTGGGTCGCAGGCGTCATGGTTGATGCCCGCTACTCCGGCATGACTTCAGAGCTGAAGCTCCCGGGCGGATCCATTAATCTGGATACTGATTACGGTTTCGATGTGCTTGGCCGCGTCGGTATGAAAGTCAACGAATCAACCCTGGCCTATGTGCTCGGCGGCTACAGCTGGCAGCACTTCGATCTGAATGCGTCCTCACCCATCGGTGATATCCTCGATTGGGACTCCAGCGGCTTCTCAGTTGGTGGCGGTCTGGAAACGGCTATGTCCAGCAACGTGACCGTCGGCCTCGAATACCGCTATTCGCAGTTCTCCAAGAAGGATTTTTCGTCGGATATTGGGGCGCCGGATGACAGCCTCACCTCCACGCCTTCGTTCCACACCGTCCGTATCGGTGCGAAGTACAAGTTCAACTAAAACCGTCCAGACAACAGTCAAAGCCCGTCGGTCGTTCCGGCGGGCTTTTTCTTTGGGCGAGAGAATGCGGGCAACAAAAAAGCGGAGCCAAAGCCCCGCTTCCTCGGATGTCGAGACTTCCCGCCGGTTCATCCGCGGTCGGCAAATCGATCGACAATGCTTTTCTAACGCGACATTGCGACAGGCGTACGACAGATGAATACCGCCCGGATCGTCACGCGCGCTCGATCCGGCACTGGTAGCAATTGTTGCGCGCCGAGCGGACATGCACATAGGCGATGTCGTCGCGCTCGAACAAAGTCTCTGCCCGCGCCGCGATAGCGCCCGTCGGGATGACGCCGCCACTGCCATAGACGATGCGGTCGTCCTTGCCGTAGCCGCGGACGATGTAGTCGGTGCTTTCGAGCATTTCGGGAAGCGCCTCGGCTTCGGCAGCGCGCTCGCATTCCTCGGCGTGTAGAAAGATCGGCCCTGTCTCGGCATAGGGCTGCAATTCCGGGAATGGCCGGTAGGCCAGAATGAGATAGGCGTCGCCGGCGGCCACGTTGTTCAGGCAGTGGCGGCAAGGCACGCCATCACCGTCGGACATTTTCCGCTCTGGTGTGAGGCCGTAGGCGTCCGGCCCGCCGCGCTGCAAGGCTCTGACATCTTCCGTGGGCAAGGCTTTGAACTGGATGGTCATGGCGAAATCTCCGGTGTCGTCGACCAGAAATTACGCCGCTTCGCCAGCGCTTCCCACCCGATTCCTGCCGAGTCTATCAGTCCATCAGGGCGTCGAGACCACGCACCAGCCCGGTGATCTCCTGTACACGCCGGATGGCGAGCAGCGTGCCGGCCACGTAAGGAGCGGCGGACGAGCCGGCGTCGTGACGAATAGTCAGCCGCTCGTCGGGCAGGCCGAACAACGCCTCGCAGGACAGGATGTAGGAAGGCAGGCGAAGCGCATGCACCTGCACCCCCTCGCCCGCACCGACCGCCGCGCCGCGCGTTCCAGGCACACCGGAGACCTCCGAGACCGGCCGCGCGGTCGAAGCCTTGCGGACATCGGCCAGCGCCTCCGCAAGCTCGCGCGCGGTGCCGGACGGCGCGTCGGGCTTCTTGGCGCTGGCATAGTCGATGACCTCGACATCCGGCACATATTTCGCCGCCATTAGAGCAAACCGCTTCATCAGCGTGGCGGTGATCGAAAAATTGCCGGCTGCAATAACGCCGACACGATTGGCGCGTGCTGCAGCATCGATCTCGGCAAAATCGGCCGCACCCAACCCCGACGTGCCGATCACAACGTGCCGTCCTTTCTCGATGGCCAGCAGCGCATGGTCCTTCACTACATGCGGCTTGGTGTAGTCGACCAGCACGTCGGACGGCACCTCCAGCGCCTCGGCCAGCGAGGCGGAAACGGTGATGCCGTTGGCCGGGATGCCAACCAGCAGGCCGGAATCCTGCCCCGCGCCGCTGCGTGACACGGCCCCGGCCAGCGCCATGTCGCCTTGCGCCCCGATCGCCGGAACCAGCGCCTTGCCGACCCAGCCGGTCGCACCGGCCATCACCACACGTATCGCCATCGTTTTGGTCCTTTCGCGCCATCACATTGGGCTTGAACGACCAGCGATATGGAAAGAACCCGGCTCATTCAAGCCGGGCTCTCTTTTGACTGTTTTGACTGTTGATCCAGACGGAGAATAGGTTCGGCAGGCGTCGAGTATCTGACTTACTACCTTATGAAGTCGTCGAAGCGGCGGAGCGTCACCCGGCGATTGCGCCAATTCTCGTTCTGCGTTTGCACGAGCAGGAATTCCTCGCCGTAACCGACGGTTTCGAGCGCATAACCCGGCACGTCGAATTCGCGCACCAGGGTGCGCTTCAGCGAGGCGGCGCGCTGTTCGGACAGGATTTGGTTCGACTGGAAGGAGCCGACCGCGTCGGTATGGCCCTCGATCAAAACACGGGCACCAGGGTCGCGCCGCAAGATGCGCTGAAGCGCATCGGCGATGTTTTCGATCTTGCCGTATTGCGAGCTGGAAATGGCCGCTGAGCCAAAGGCGAAATTGATCGACTGGATATCGATCGAGCGGGCCATGCGCCGCAGGTCCGGCCGCCTCTTGAATTCGCGGATGGTGACGCGCTGGTTCGGGCGCAGCTTAACTCGGGGCGCCGCCTCAAGCTGGCGCTCGATCGTCGCCGCCGAGGGCGTGGTCGCCTGGGCGGCGGCTACGGTCGGCACGGCGAGCGCGGCAATCAGCGCGGCGGCAAATGTGCGTCGGGTCAGCATGTCTTTTCTCCTTCGGCCTCGGCCGCATTGATGGTGCCGGCAAGATGGCAAAGACAAGCTGAAGCTTTGATGAACAATAAGTTCAGGTTGCGGAGAAAATCATGGTCGCATGACGCTGGCCGAGCGCTCGGCTAAGGACATTGGATGCACGATCTCCTTCTTTTGCGCCACCGGCGCAAAGCCGAGTTTCTGGTAGAGCGGCAGTGCCGCAGGATGATCGAGCGTGCAGGTCTGCACCGTCACCCGCTTCGGCCCATGCGACCAGGCGGCGGCGATCGCCGCACCCAGGAACCAGCGGCCTATGCCTTGGCCTGTCGCATGCTCCATCATGCCGAAATAGGCGAGTTCCACTTCCTCCGGCAAATGCGGCTTGAGGTCGAAAAAGCCGGCCGGTGCGCCGTCGAGATAGAGCACCCTGATGTCGCGGTCTTCGCGGTGGATGCCTGCAGACAGCTCCTCGTCGCTTAGCCTCAGCACGTTGACCCAGTGCCATTTGCGGCCCACCCGGTCCATCAGATAGCGGTAGAAATGCAGTGGAATGTCCTTGGTCTTCAGCAATGCGATCTGACGGTTGTACGGCACTGGCGGCGAATAGGCCGGCGGCACATGCATTTCGAGAAACGTCACCGTGACCTCGATGTCTTCCAGCGCTCCGTTCTTCATCACCGTCAGTCCTTGCCCGTCACCACGGGCGTATCGGAAAGCCCACCCCATTCCGTCCATGAACCGTCGTAGAGCCTGTTGTCGGTATGGCCAAGCGTCTCGAGCGCCAGCGTGATCGCCGCCGCCGTAATGCCAGAACCGCAAGAGGTGACGACCGGCTTCGACAGGTCGATGCCGGCGTCCTCGATCACCTTGCGCAAGCGGTCTTTCGGCAGCAGTTCGCCGTTTTCAGCAAGCGCCGAAAACGGCACATTGTGCGCGCCGGGCATATGGCCTGAGCGGATGCCGGCGCGAGGTTCAGGCTCGGTACCGGCAAACCGGCCGGCAGATCGGGCGTCGGCGATCTGGTTTTCCCCCGTCCCAACGATCCGGCGCATGTCGGCAAGGCTGGCGACGCGAGCGGCATCGAAATCGGCGTGAAAAACGCAAGGCGCGATCTTCGTCGGCTCCGCCGTGACCGGCCGTCCCGCCGCTTTCCAGCGGTCGAAGCCGCCGTCCAATATATAGACCTGGAACACACCCATGACGCGGAACATCCACCACGCGCGCGGCGCCGAGAAGAAGCCCGGACCATCATAGACGACGATGGTGTCGTCGGCCGAGATACCCATCGCACCGACATATTGGGCGAAATGCTGCGGCGACGGCAGCGTGTGCGGCAGTGGGGAATCGGGATCCGAGATCGCATCCTGATCGAGGAAACGGGCGCCCGGAATGTGCGCTGCATCATATTCGGCGCGCGCGTCGCGCTTTTGCGCCGGCAGATACCAGGACGCGTCGACGATGGTCAGGCCGGGCTCGCCGAGGCGCTTCTGCAACCAATCCGCGTCGACGGTGAAAGGGCTGTCTTCGGCCATTCTTCTTCTCCTGTCCCGCCTCTGGCAAACTATATATCAAGCCGCGGGCATCGGGCCAAAGCGTATGCGGAAGCGCCGGTTTTCGCGACCCTTCTTCTCGATTTTACCGATATGGACCTCGCCGACTTCTCCAGTGCTCCTCACATGGGTGCCGCCGCAAGGCTGGCTGTCGATCGAGGCGTTGTCGCCGATGCAGACCAGGCGGATCTTGCCGGTGCCGACGGGTGGCCGAACATTCTTGGATTTCACCAGTCCGGGATTAGCCGCCAGTTCCTCGTCGGTGATCAGCCTGACAAAGACCGGGTGGTCGGCCCGCACCAGTTCCATCAGCCTGGCCGTCACGTCCTCCTTGGTGAAGCCGGCATCGGGAATATCGAAGTCGACACGGCTGTCGTCCTCGGAAACCGAGGCACCGGTGATCGGGAACGGGCAGACGACGGTGAGCAAATGGCAGGCTGTGTGCATGCGCATCAGCAGATGCCGCCTCTCCCAATCGAGGGCGAGCTTTATCGACTCGCCGATCTCAAGCGCCACCCGCTCAGGCGGCGGCACGTGGATGATCTCGTCCTTGGTCTCGCCGGTGATGGTGGCGGCAACAGTTATCAGGCTGCCGTCGGCGCGTTCGAGAGTGCCCGTATCGCCCGGCTGCCCGCCCGACGTGGCATAGAAGATCGTCCGGTCCAGAATGATGCCGCCACGGTCGTTGACGGCGACAACCACGGCATCAGCCGTCCTGAGATAGGCGTCGCCACGAAACAGGGCATCCGTCCTGTAAGCCATCACGCAACCTTTTCGAACGGCACCGAAATTGTGCTTCGCTGTTCCATCCAGCCCGGCACCGGCAGTTTCTTTTGGCGCAGGAATTCCGGGTTGAACAATTTCGACTGATAGCGCGTGCCGTAGTCGCAAAGCACGGTCACGATGGTGTGGCCGGGACCCATTTCGCGCGCCAGCCGGATCGCGCCGGCAATGTTGATGCCTGTCGAGCCGCCGACGCACAGGCCCTCCTCCTGGATCAGGTCGAAGACGATCGGCAGCGCGTCCTCATCTGGAATCTGGAAGGAGAAATCCGGCGTGAACCCCTCCAGATTGGCGGTGATCCGCCCCTGCCCGATGCCTTCGGTGATCGAGCTGCCTTCGGATTTCAACTCACCGCTGGTGTAGAAACTGTAGAGCGCCGCACCCAGCGGATCGGCGAGCGCGATCTTGACGTCCTTGCTCCTGGCCTTCAACCCAAAGGCGACGCCGGCCAGCGTTCCGCCGGAGCCGACCGCCGAGACGAAACCGTCGACCTTGCCGCCGGTCTGGGCCCAGATTTCTTCCGCCGTGGTGCGGGTATGGCCGTCACGGTTGGCAACGTTGTCGAACTGATTGGCCCAGATCGCGCCGTTCGGCTCGGACCTGGCCATCTGCTCGGCCAGACGGCCCGACAGTTTCACGTAATTGTTGGGATTCTTGTAGGGAACGGCAGGCACCTCGATCAGCTCGGCGCCGAGCAATTTGATCGTGTCCTTCTTCTCCTGGCTTTGCGTCTCGGGGATGACGATCACGGTGCGGTAGCCAAGCGCCTTGGCGACCAGCGTCAATCCGATGCCGGTGTTGCCGGCCGTCCCCTCGACGATGACCCCGCCCGGCCTCAAGAGCCCGCGCTGCTCGGCGTCGCGGATGATGAACAGCGCGGCGCGGTCCTTGACCGACTGGCCCGGATTCATGAATTCGGCCTTGCCCAGGATCTCGCAGCCGGTTTCTTCCGAAGCTTTGTTGAGGCGGATCAGAGGCGTGTTACCGATCGCTTCGATCACAGAACGGGGCATGGAGATTCCTTTATGCTTGCGGCGGAACCCTAGAAACCCGAAGCTTCGGTTTCAAGGCAAGAATTTGCCTGGTCCAGCGGCATTTCTGGGCTGCAATTCCTAAAACAGATGTCGCGTTCCAGCATTCGTTCGAAGCTTTCGCTGAAAAGCGCTCTTTTCATTCGATTTCTTCATCGCTAGAGCACAGGCTAAGAAAAAGTCGCAGGGCATAGCATGACTCTCTATCGGGCCAACCCGAAGCACGGCGTCGCCTGGATCACGGGCGGCAGCAGCGGCATCGGCCGTTCACTGGCCAAGGACCTTGCGGCTCAGGGCTATACCGTCGCGGTGACGGCGCTCGACGACGAACCGATCGACACGCTTGTCGTCGAGACGGCGCAGATGCCGGGCCGTGTCACGGCCTATCCCTGCGACGTCACCGACGAGAAGCGCATGGCAAAGACAGTCGCGGCGATCGAGAAGGATCTCGGCCCGATCGTCTTGGCCGTCTTCAATGCCGGGAACTATATTGCGACCGCCGGCGAAGATCTCACCGTCCGCGGGTTTCGCCAATCCTTCGATGTCAATTACTTCGGCATCATCAATGGCCTGGTGCCGGTCATCGAACGCATGCGCGTCCGTGCGCGCGGCCATATCGTCCTGGTTGGTTCGGTCACCGCCTATTTCGGCTGGCCGACCACGGCCGCCTATGGCGGCACCAAGGCGGCGATCAATATCCTAGCGGAGTCGCTGAAATACGACTTTGATAAGATGAACGTGCGCATCCAGGTGATGAATCCGGGCTTTGTCGACACGCCGCTGACCGAGAAGAATTTGCTGCCGATGCCCGGGCTGATGCCCGTCAACCGCGCCTCGCGCCGCATGGCGCGCGGCATCAAATCCGGCGGCTTCGAAGTCACCTTCCCGCGCCGCTTGAGCTGGGGCCTGAAGCTGCTCAGCATCCTGCCGAGACCATTCTGCCGGTGGGTCATCAGCACCGCGACCCGCTGGAAGGCACGTCCGCTGAATTTCGACCGCAAGCCGCCGAGCGAATAAGCCGGCCATCAAAGTTGGCGGTCCAGCCGCCGGCAGGATGCCCGTTGCGTGTTTGCATTTTGCGGCCATAGGTTGAAAATTGTTACGTGGAGTCTGCAATGGGGCGACGGATCATGCTTGCGGTACTGGGTCTCGCCGTCATTCTTGTCCTGGCCTTCGTGCTTGGCCCACGCGTGCAAGCCGATACCACGATCCGCTTCGATCCTTCCGTGATCGGCGATGACCCGCAAGCCTATCTGGCACGCAACGAGGCTGCCGTACCGGGCATCTACGACGGGCTGGAGAAGGAAATCATCTGGGCCAACCCGATGGTTCATGCCAGGACGCCGCTCGCGATCGTGTACATCCACGGCTTTTCGGCATCGAAGGGCGAGGTTCGTCCACTGCCCGACGAGGTGGCCGACGAGTTGGACGCCAATCTTTACTACACCCGCCTCACCGGCCACGGACAGGGCGGTGCTGCGATGGCCGAAGGCAGCGTCAACGCCTGGATCAACGACTATGAGGAAGCGCTCGCCATCGGCCGGGCGATCGGCGACAAGGTGATCGTCATCGCTACCTCGACCGGCGGCTCGCTGGCGGCCTGGGCTGCGACCCAGCCGGGCGCATCGGGCGGGGTGGCGGCCATCGCGTTCATCTCGCCGAATTTCGGCGTCAAGGCTTCCGGCGCCGAACTCCTGACCATGCCGTGGGGCCGAGCGATCGCCGAGCTAGTCGCCGGCAAGGAACACAGCTTCGTGCCACGCAATGCGCTGCACGAAAAATTCTGGACCTACCGCTATCCGATCGCCGCGACCCTGCCGATGGTGGCGCTGACCGAGCTTGCCTATGGCGCGCCGGTGGAGAAGGCGACGATCCCTGCCCTGTTCATCTTTTCGGATTCGGACAGGATAGTGCGGCCCGACCGCACCCGCGAAATTGCCGGGCGCTGGGGCGCCGCGCACGAATTGGTGCCGGTCGACGATACCGGCGATCGGGACAACCACGTCATTGCAGGTGACGCGCTGTCGCCAGCAACGACGGCTTTCCTCGCGCAGCGCATTGTCGTGTGGGTAGAGGCGGTGGTGAAGTAGGTCTCAGGCGAAAAAGGCGACCGAAGCATCGCTCCGATCGCCTTTTTCAATTGTGAGCAGCCGAGCCCCGATAGGCTCGGCCGGATGCAACTATCTGATTACGCAGCCCGCGCCGCTGGCCGCTTGCCGCCGAAGCGGCGCTTGTTGTTGCCCTTGAAGGGCTTGGCGCCTTCCGGCTTGCGCTCGCCGGCAAAGGCCGGCTTGTCGCCGAAGCGCTTCTTGCCGTTGTTCTGGCCGCCTGGCCGCCTGCCGTCGCGACGACCATTGCGGTCGTTGGCCGGCTCGAAATGGCGCTCGTTCTTTTCGGCGGGATTGCGCTGCGGATCGGGGCTGCCGAGATGGTCGGCAACGATCGGCAGCTTGGTGCGGATGATGCGCTCGACCTGGCGCAGCTTGCTGTTCTCGGAGGGATCGCAAAGCGTGATGGCGATGCCGTCCATGCCGTTACGGCCGGTACGGCCGATGCGGTGGACATAGCTCTCCGCCTCGTCCGGCAGGTCGAAATTCACCACGTGGCTGATACCAGGCACGTCGATGCCGCGCGCCGCGATATCGGTCGCCACAAGAATGCGCACCGAACCCTCGCGGAAATCGTTCAGCGCCTTCTGGCGGGCGTTCTGCGACTTGTTGCCGTGGATGACGGCGGCCTTGAAGCCGTCGCGCTCAAGGTCCTTGGTCACCCTGTCGGCGCCATGCTTGGTGCGCGAAAAGATGATGACGGACTTCATTGCCTCGTCGGCGAGCATCGTCGACAGCACCTGGCGCTTCTGCTTGGTGCGGGCGAAGACAACACCCTGCACGATCTCGGCTGCTGCGGTGCTGTGAGGCGCCACCTCGACGCGGATCGGGTTCTTCAGCAGGCCTTTCGCCAGTTCGGCGATTTCGGCCGGCATGGTCGCCGAGAACAGCACCGTCTGACGGTCCGGCGCGGTCGCCCTGGCGATGCGCTTGACGTCGTTGATGAAGCCCATGTCGAGCATGCGGTCGCCTTCGTCCAGCACCAGCCATTTGGTGTCGGCAAGCACAAGATCGCCCTCACGCACCAGGTCGGTCAGCCGGCCGGGCGTGGCAATCAAAATGTCGACGCCGGGAGCAATCTTCTTCACCTGGCTGAAGCGCGAGACGCCGCCAAGCACGAGTGCTGTCGAGACATGCGCGCCCTTGGCGAGCAGCTTGATCATCTCTTCGATCTGCACGGCAAGCTCACGCGTCGGCGCCAGGATCAGCGCGCGAGCGGTCTTCGGCCGGCGCTTGGTGCCGAGCGCGATGATCTTCGACAGGATCGGCAGCGCGAACGCCGCGGTCTTGCCCGAACCGGTCTGGGCGATGCCAAAAATGTCACGGCCTTCCAGCTGCGGCGGGATCGCCTGGGCCTGGATCGGCTTCGGCTCGGTGAAGCCGGCGCCATGGGTGGCCTTGAGCAGCGCGCCGGTGATTCCAAGTGCTGCGAAACCCGAAAGTTCCCCAGTGTTCGTACCGGTCAAATTGTTTTCACCGGTCAAAGTGTTTTCGTTGGTCAAAATATTCTTCTTTCACGCGGCTCGTGGCCGCAAACATCGATGGCGGCAGGGCGCAACCTGCCGTCGAAAAAACTGTCATGAAACGACAAGGCGGCGGACACTATCGTCCGCACGGCTGCGCTGTCGTGCCCGCAGGCATCATGCCACGGGGCTTTTTCGCCGCCTTGCCGATATGTCGGAAAGAGGGAAAACAGACGCAACCAGTCTCATTCGTCGAGAAGGCCGGATACTCCCGGCCCAAGCGCCTATGTCGCCGCATATGGCCCAGTTCGCCGCGGAATGCAAGGGGTGCCATGTTGCGGCGCAGCAAATCGACGGCAAAAGCCGCGCTTGCGCTCCCCTGCCTGCATGATTACCACAAATCAGCTTCCGTATTGGGGATCGACCGATGAAGGACGTGCTGAAGGAACTCGAGCGCCGCCGCGACATGGCACGCATGGGCGGAGGTCAGGCCCGGATCGACGCACAGCACAAGAAGGGCAAGCTCACCGCGCGAGAACGCATCGACGTCTTTCTCGACGAGGGCTCGTTCGAGGAGTTCGACATGTATGTCGAGCATCGCTCGACCGATTTCGGCATGGAGAAGACCAAGATCGCCGGCGACGGCGTCGTCACCGGCTGGGGTACCGTCAACGGCCGCCCGGTCTATGTCTTCGCCAAGGATTTTACCGTGTTCGGCGGCTCGCTGTCCGAGGCGCACGCCGAAAAGGTGGTCAAGGTGCAGGAGATGGCGCTGCGCAACCGCGCACCGATCATCGGCCTCTACGACGCCGGCGGCGCCCGCATCCAGGAAGGCGTGGCAGCACTTGGCGGCTATGCCGAGATCTTCCAGCGCAATGTGCTCGCCTCCGGCGTCATCCCGCAGATTTCACTAATCATGGGCCCTTGCGCCGGCGGCGACGTTTATTCGCCGGCCATGACCGACTTCATCTTCATGGTGCGCGACACCTCTTACATGTTCGTCACCGGGCCGGACGTGGTGAAGACCGTCACCAACGAAACAGTGACCGCCGAGAGCCTCGGCGGCGCCTTCGTCCACACGACCAAGTCCTCGATCGCCGATGGCGCATATGACAATGACGTCGAGGCGTTGCTGCAGATGCGCCGGCTGGTCGATCTGCTGCCTGCCTCCAATACGGCTGATATCCCCGAGATCGAATGCTACCAGTCGGTCACCGATCACGATCTGTCGCTCGACCGGCTGATCCCCGACAACGCCAACAAACCCTACGACATCAAGGAGTTGATCCTTAAAGTTGCCGACGAGGGTGACTTCTTCGAGATCCAGCAGAATTTTGCGAAAAACATCGTCACCGGTTTTGGGCGCGTTGAAGGCCGCACGGTCGGCTTCGTCGCCAACCAGCCGATGGTGCTGGCGGGCGTGCTCGATTCGGACGCCAGCCGCAAGGCGGCGCGGTTCGTGCGCTTCTGCGACTGTTTCTCGATTCCGATCGTCACCTTAGTCGACGTTCCGGGCTTTCTGCCCGGCACCGCGCAGGAATATGGCGGGCTGATCAAGCATGGCGCCAAGCTTTTGTTCGCCTATGCCGAGGCGACCGTTCCGAAGATCACCGTCATCACCCGAAAGGCCTATGGCGGTGCGTATGACGTGATGGCGTCAAAGCATCTGCGCGGCGACATGAACTATGCCTGGCCGACGGCGCAGATCGCAGTGATGGGCGCCAGAGGCGCCGTTGAGATCATCTATCGCAAGGACATCGGCGATGCGGAGAAGATCGCAGCGCATACAAAGGCTTACGAGGATCGCTTCCTGTCGCCCTTCGTCGCCGCCGAGCGCGGCTACGTCGATGAGGTGATCATGCCACATTCGACCCGTCGTCGCATCGCGCGCGCGCTCCGCATGCTGCGCAACAAGGATATGCAGAACCCTTGGAAGAAGCACGACAACATTCCGCTGTGACGGCGCTGACAGCGCGAAAGCGACCACAGCAAAAGCTCACTCCGCTTCCGCCGCGCCAAATCCTGCTCCCATGGTGGCACGGACAGCGCCCGCCCAAGGTGTCGCGTGGTTGTCGATGCGCATCTGAAAAATGAAATAGGTCGGCGAGCAGAAGCCGATACCTTTCACCTTACCGATACCAGGCGTGTCTGGTGGCAGCGACTGGCACATATAGTCCTCGCGGCAGAAATGATCGGCCGAGCAAGCCGGCCGGTTGCCGCGATTGACCGCGCCGCCGAGGCACTGGTCGAAATTGTTGGTTGCCACGCAAGTGTCGAATTTCTTGCCGCCGACCAGCCCGCAGATCTCGTTCGGCATCGGCTTGCCCGGCTTGAAGCCAGCAAAGGCACGATCCTTGTTGTCGCAGCCGCGATAGGCGATGCCGGCCGGCACGCCGATCTTCGGCGGCCGGCACGTGTAGGCGGTGCGCGAAATGTCGGGCGCGAAGGCCGCAAACTGGCCTGATATGCTGTAGCGGTCGTTGAAAGGCTGCGTGCCGTTGCTGGCGATCGAGCCGGTCAGGCACGGGTGGCCAGCAAACATCTTGTCGCTGTCCTTAGGCAACAGGCATTGCGCCAAATTGGTCCGCACCCCCGACGCACTCGCCAGCGGCGTGCAGACAGTGCCGCCACCGCATTGCCAAGTCGCGCCGAAGCGGGCCGCATCCCCCGGCATCAGGCACGGCATCGCCATTGCGGCTGGCGCATAGGCGACCTCGCCGGCGTCCTTCCATGTGGCCGGCGGCGCGAAGGACAATGGGCGGAAGCGGTTCGGCTCCTTGCCCTCTGCCGTCGCGCGCAGCCAGGCCTCGCGCCGCGGCATCTCGGCATGAAGATGCGGTGAGATGCCGACCTCGATGCGGTTCAGCGGCGAGGTCGTCTTGTCGTCGAGACCGATGAAATGGAAACCGGCGGTCGAACCCGCCTGATGGCATCCCTGGCAGGCGCCATTATCCAGCCGTTCGACCAGCGCTTCCGGCGTGCGCACCAGTTTCAGCGCGGAATAGTCGTGCCCGACAAAATCCGCGGGCTGGAACAGCGGCGTGAACGGGTGGTTGGCCTGCCTCGCGCTGCCGAAAGTCGACCACGAGAGGATTTTCTTCGCCAGGAATTCATCCGGGATTTCATAGACGCCGAGATCGACCGCCGCGAGATTGGCGCTGATATAGTCGGCGAGTTTTGCTTTCAGCGCGGCGTCTTCCGAGAGCAGCGCCACATCCGGCGTGTTTTCCAGCGGCCTCTCGCTGACCGCCGCGCCGTCGATGCCGAAAATCCGCATGAGATAGGCGGCCTGCCCGCCGAATTCGGTCTCCTGGCCGGAGGGAAAGCGCACCACCTGGGCGTTGAGCTCGAGCTGCTTGAAACTCAGCCCGCCCTTCTCCAGCGGCCCGCCGATGAGCCAACCGGCATCGACGGTCTCATCGAGCTGTGGCGTCCAGCGCCCGGCAACGCCAACGCAGCCGCCATCGGCGTCCGGCGCGGCGCTGTAGATGGCATTGAAGTTGAACGGCAGGCGCGAAGCCAGAATCTTGCCGTTTTTCTTGAAGCTGTAGGCAAGGCGATAGATGAACCGCACCTCGCCGCAGCTGCCCTCGCCGCGCGCTTCAATGAAATCGCGCCGGTCGAGCCGGTTGACGACGCCGACCAGCCGGAAGCGCGCGGCGCCGGTCTTCAACCAGCGCATGTCCATGATGCGGCCGACATTGCCGTCGGTGACTTCGTAGAGCGGCCGCCCGCCAGCCTTCATCTCGGCCCGCAGCGCGGCGACATCGCTGGCAACCGTTTCGACGATCTGATGATAGGCAGCCGCCTTGTCATAGAGCGTCTTCAGGTCGCCCTTGCCATCGACGCCGAAAATGCCGGTGAACCCAAAACCCTTGGCGTCGAGGGCGGCGAGCACGGCCGGATCGTCGATGATTGTCACCGGACTTTCGGCACGCGCGGTGTGCGCCATGAAAACGGCGATGAAGATTGCGGCAAGCAGCGCGACCCAGCGGTTCATCGAGCAATCACCTCGTTGCGACGTTCGGCAAGCTCGCGCAGCACCGGCAGCAGCGCCAGCGGCAAGTCTTCGGCGATCAGCCCCGGTCCGAAACGGCTGCCGGCCTCGGCATGGATCCAGACCGCTGCGCAGGCGGCTTCGAAAGCCGGCATGCCTTGCGCCAGAAAGCCGGCGATGATGCCCGACAGCACGTCGCCCGAACCGGCGGTGGCCAGCCATGGCGCGCCATTGCCGTTGATCGCTGCTCTGCCATCGGGCGCCGCGATCACGGTGTCCGCGCCCTTGTAGACGACGATGGCGCCGGCGCGCTCGGCGGCAGTGCGCGCCTTGGCCAGCTTGGACAGGTTCGTGTCTCCGGCGATGTCCGGAAACAGCCTGGCGAATTCGCCCTCATGCGGCGTCAGCACCAGCGCCGGCGCGTTCGGACGACGGGCGGCTTCGAACAAAACGTTCGGCGCATCGCGAAACGAAGTGATGCCATCGGCATCGAGCACCAGCCCGTCGACCCTGCCGTCTGGCCGCTGCTCGGTAGCCAGCACGCCGAGGGCAAAATCACGTGTTTTTTCGCCGACGCCAAATCCGGGCCCGAGGACGAAAGCCGACGGCCGGCGGCGGCCGATGAATTCCTGTACGTCCGCAACGCTGTCACTCTTGTGCAGCATGATCGAGGTCAGATGCGCGGCATTTACCTGCAGCGCGTTCGCCGGCGACAGCACGGTCACCGCCCCTGCCCCGCTTCTGGCCGCGGCAAGCGCCGACAGCCGTGCGGCACCCGTCGCCGATGGCCCGCCGGAAAAAACGCCGACATGGCCGCGCCTGTATTTATGGGTGTCGACGGCTGGAACCGGGAAATCCCCGATCCAAAGCGGCGGGGTGTTCTCGAAGGTCCGCGGTTCAAGCTGCGCAATGATCCCGTCGCCGATGCCGATGTCGGCAAGCACCAGCTCGCCGCACATCTCGCGCCCAGGCAACAGCAGATGGCCGGGCTTTTTCCGCGCGAACGTCACCGTGATCCGGGCGCGGAATGCGTGGCCGAGACTCTGGCCGCTCTCGCCTGATACACCTGAAGGCAGATCGACCGCGACGACTGGCAGGTTCAGTTCTGTCGCAACCTCGACCGCCCTGGCGGCATCGCCGGACAACGGCTTGGACAGCCCTGCCCCATAGAGCGCGTCGACCACGATCGAACCTGCCTCGGCAACAAACTCCGATAGCGGCCGAAGCCTGACCGGGCACTCCGAAGCAGCGAGCGCCGCGTCGCTGCCGGCTTTCGGCGAGCCGGACGCCCACACGGTTACGTCGACGGCGCTGTCCCTCAGAATGCGGGCGACGACATATCCGTCGCCACCGTTGTTGCCGGGACCGCACAGGACGTGGGCCCGTCTGGCAACTGGAAAATGGGCGAGCACCACGGCAGAGACCGCGGCACCTGCGTTGCGCATAAGGTCGATGCCGGCCAATGGGCCGGTGGCGATCGCCAGCCGGTCGGCCTCGGTCATCTCGGCCGGAGACAAAAGTTCGCTACTCATGGAGTGCCGATACGCATTGGCTCAAGCCCGATCCTTGTGTTCAAAACCCCGGTCCTGTGTTCAAAGATCGTCCAGTTTTCGGTTCGAAGCAAACGGGTGCCGAGATGGCGCAATCTGTAAGCACATCGTTGGGGACAATGGCGTCGCCGAAACACAAATGCCTGCAAAGTGCGCTATATGCTCAATTATTGTGCGGACGGGAGCGCTGACAATGTGTAGGTTCCCAGTATCCATGACGCATCCAACGCAGCGAATGACGCGAAATCACATCCTGACGCGGCATGGCATCGAAATCGCGTGATACCGCTTCGAATCCCCTCAAATTGGCACAGTTCGTGCTTGAAGGAGGCGCAAGCGGGGCTCACAACCCGTCTTTTTGGCAGTGGAGGCCACTTTTTACATGAAAAAGATCGAAGCGATCATCAAGCCGTTCAAGCTAGACGAAGTGAAGGAAGCGCTTCAGGAGGCCGGGCTGCAAGGCATCACCGTTACGGAGGCCAAGGGTTTTGGCCGCCAGAAGGGCCATACCGAACTCTATCGCGGCGCCGAATATGTTGTCGATTTTCTGCCCAAGGTGAAAATCGAGGTCGTGCTCGGTGACGACGCAGTCGAAGGCGCGATCGAAGCCATCCGAAAGGCCGCCCAGACCGGCCGCATCGGCGACGGCAAGATCTTCGTCTCCAACATCGAGGAAGTCGTGCGCATCCGCACCGGCGAAACAGGGATGGACGCGGTCTGAGGTTTCTGATTTCAGATCATCTCCTCGAAACGTCATCAGACAGGGAAACATGACATGACGACAGCCAAAGACATCATGAAGCAGATCAAGGACAACGACGTGAAATTCGTTGACCTGCGCTTCACAGATCCGAAGGGCAAGCTGCAGCACGTGACGATGGATGTCGTTGAGGTCGAGGAAGACATGTTTGCCGACGGCGTCATGTTCGACGGATCCTCCATCGCCGGCTGGAAGGCGATCAACGAGTCCGACATGGTGCTGATGCCCGACACCGAGACGGTGCATATGGACCCGTTCTTCGCACAGTCGACCATGGTCATCCTGTGCGACATCCTCGATCCGATTTCCGGAGAGTCCTACAACCGCGACCCGCGCGGCACCGCCAAGAAGGCCGAAGCCTACATGAAGGCCGAAGGCATCGGCGATCAGATCTTCGTCGGCCCGGAAGCCGAGTTCTTCGTCTTTGACGATGTCAAGTACAAGGCCGACCCGTACAACACCGGCTTCAAGCTCGACTCGACCGAATTGCCGTCCAACGACGACACCGACTATGAGACCGGCAACCTCGGTCACCGTCCGCGTATCAAGGGCGGCTATTTCCCGGTGCCGCCGATCGATTCGGCACAGGACATGCGCTCGGAGATGCTGACCGTGCTCGCCGAAATGGGCGTGCGCGTCGAAAAGCATCACCACGAAGTCGCAGCTGCCCAGCACGAGCTCGGCATCAAGTTCGACACGCTGGTCCGCAACGCCGACAAGATGCTGATCTACAAGTATGTCGTGCACCAGGTCGCCAACGCCTACGGCAAGACGGCCACCTTCATGCCGAAGCCGGTCTTCGGCGACAACGGCTCGGGCATGCACGTCCACCAGTCGATCTGGAAGGGCGGCAAGCCGACCTTCGCGGGCAATGAATATGCCGGCCTCTCGGAGAGCTGCCTGTTTTACATCGGCGGCATCATCAAGCACGCCAAGGCCATCAATGCCTTCACCAACCCGCTTACCAACTCCTACAAGCGCTTGGTGCCCGGCTATGAAGCGCCGGTGCTGCTCGCCTATTCGGCCCGCAACCGCTCTGCCTCCTGCCGCATTCCATTCGGCTCATCGCCGAAGGCCAAGCGCGTCGAGGTCCGCTTCCCCGATCCGGGAGCGAACCCCTACCTCGCCTTTGCCGCCATGCTGATGGCCGGCCTCGACGGCATCAAGAACAAGATCCATCCCGGCCAGCCGATGGACAAGGATCTCTATGACCTGCCGCCGAAGGAACTGAAGAAGATCCCAACCGTCTGCGGCTCTCTGCGCGAAGCGCTGCAGAACCTCGACAAGGACCGCGGCTTCCTGAAGGCCGGCGGCGTGTTCGACGACGACCAGATCGACAGCTATATCGAGCTCAAGATGGCCGAAGTGATGCGCTTCGAAATGACCCCGCATCCGGTCGAGTATGACATGTATTATTCGGTCTGACCGACCGTTAAGAGACAAGAAAAAACCCCGGCGGAGACGCCGGGGTTTTTTCTTGTCATCTGTCGTAGGAGCCAATCGAGATATGGCCGTGCGGATAGAAGTCGGTAAGTCGGATAGGCAGAAAACAATGCGAGGTTTTCATAGTACGGCAACAGGAACGTTATATTAGTGCTCTTTAACGCGACCTATTTATTGTCGATCGCTAATGCATCATACTAAGGCGGTGGCTTATCAAGCGGAGGGGGCGATGCAAATCCATTTTCTCGATGTAGGTCAAAGCCAGTATGGCGACTGCATATTGATTCAGGCGAACAGCAGAACCATCCTTATCGACGGTGCTCACAAGGGCGACTTCACAGGATCCTCTGGGCACCTTTCCATCCCCGCGCAGCTCCGTGAATTGATGGACCAGCCGGAAGGACCGCTCGAACTTTCTCTGCTCATCCTGACGCACTGTCATTCCGATCACATCGGGTGCCTGCCGGAAATGGTTGAGCGGGAGGTCATCGCGCCCAAGGTCGCTCTGGTTGCCGATGAGTTTGCTGGATATGGACTCGCGCTCGGCAGCGATGCATCCGATCGCCTGCGGTTTCGTGTCCTGGCCAGCCTTCAGGAAGAGCCTCTGGCTCCCGGATTGAGCGATGCAACCGTACAGGCGTTCATATCCGACGCCGCTTCCCAGCGTGATCTGTACATCGAGATGATTGAAACATTGGAGCAGCGCGGCACGAGAGTCGTTCGCTACCGCGGTCTCGACGATCCGGAGATTTCTGATCTTGAAGAGCAGTTCCGCAATATCGGTCTGAAGGTTCTCGGACCGTCAGCGGAACAAATTGTCCTGTGCGCGGAAACCATCGCGCAATTCGATCGTGACGCTGTCGACGCGATTGCCAGCCTGCAGGCCGGCGATCTCGACGACGTGGCCATCTACCGGACACTTACCGACGGCAATCCGACACCGGACGTCATTCTTCCCGATGCCGTCCTCGACTTTCTCGACAGACCTGGCGCAGGCGCCGCCAAGAATAACCAGAGCATTGTCATCTCCGTGGGAAAAGGAGCCAATCGTTGCTTGCTCACCGGCGACATGCAGTTCGCCGAGGCCGAGGTCGAAGGCCTTGAAAATGAAATGGCGGCTCTTTTGGACCATGTGGTCGAAGCGGGACCGTATGCGTTCATCAAGCTGCCGCACCATGCCTCCTACAACGCTTTCGAGGAGCATGTGCTGTCGCGATTCCCCGACACCCGATTCTTTGGTATGTCGACCGGCCGCAACGGAGCGGCGCATCCAAATCCAAAGGTGCTGCGGCTGCTTCGCAATTCAAGCAATCCGCTCATCTGGGCCAGAACGGACAAGAACGGCCAGTTCACGGTCGACGTTTCCCGGGGACAGGTAAGGATCAGCATAACAGAGGGCGAATTGAGCGATCCACAGCCCAAACCGCGTGACGAATTGGTCCTCGAGCCCGCAACGGCCATCTCAACGGTGACAATGCCGGCTGGGCCGCCACCGGCCTCGCTTGGCGGAAATCCAATTTCCGGGATGGCCGCGTCTCAGCTTCCGGCCGATGCAATTTTGGAGATCACCGCGAAGATCCCGGCACTGCTGAAGCGGGTAACCATCACGGTAGACATCGAGCAAAACACAGTTGGTGCGGTTTCTGCCTCCGACGATATGACGAAGCGCTATCTGGGAAATCGCCGTGTCCTGCCCAGGCTGTTGTTCTTGACTGATCCTCAACGGCTGCGGCGCAAGATCGGCGATGCAGGTTATGACACGGCGAGGACCATGATCGAGGAAGGCGGCAGTACGCTTGTCGAAGCCACGGGCGAGGAAGCTACCTTCACCAAGATCAGGAATAGCGCGACGGGAGTGAAGGGTGTTGTAATCCTCGGCGACTACAATGTCGTGCCCGCGCTGATATACGACGTTCTGCCTCCAGACCTGAGGGACAGAGTCTCGGCGAATTCGGATCCTGACCGCTTTGTCGTCTGGAGCGACCAACGATATGGCGATGTCGACGGAGACGGTCTCGGGGAATTGCCAGTGTCGCGAATTCCCGACTGTTCGAGCGCGGCGTTCCTGCTGGGTTGCCTCACGGCCGAAGACAACCGCACCACACCGATCAAGTTCGCGTCGCGGAATGCCGAGCGACCGTTTGCGGATAACGTGTTCCGTAGGCTTGGCGGACGGGGTCAAATGTTGGTCAGCGGCCCGGACGACTTCGGAAACGTTCGGACCGGGCACTTCGATGCGCGGCAGCTCTATTTCATGCTACACGGTTCCGACACCGACGGAACCCGGTTTTGGGGCGAAGACGATGGAGGAGCGGTCGAGGCGGTGAACCTCACCAATCTTGCCGGCGCCATCAAGGCCCATGGAGCCACCGTGCTCACCGGCTGTTGCTGGGGCGCCCTGACGGTGCAGGAGATCGCGACACGGGCAAGCGATCACTGGGCGGTCACGCCGAGGACCGTCGCTTCGTCGTTGGCATTGCGTTTTTTGGAGCTCGGAGCGCTCGCCTATGTCGGTTGCACCGGTGCCCACTATTCGCCGTTGGACGGTCAGCTGAATTTTTTCGGGGAGCCCATCCACCGCAGCTTCTGGATGGCCTTCGCAGCTGGGGCTGCGCCGGCGCAGGCTTTGTTTCAAGCCAAGCAGGCCTATATAAGGGATATGCCTCACGGCCGTGTAACTGCCCCGGAATGGGCGATCGAGTATAAAATCCTGAGGCAATTCACTTGCTTGGGACTGGGATGGTAGTCCAAGCGGTGGTAGTGTGGGATTAGAAAGGTGGCTGTCATGGCGAAGAGTCCCAAGACAATTGCAGAACAAAATATGAAGGGTTGGACGGCGATCGATGAGATTCCGATCGACTCTACGTCGCTTCCCAAGGTCGACGGGGTTGGAGCGGACCTTGACCATCTGAAAGTAAAATACTTCGGCCAGGGAAAACCGCGCGGGTCGGATGCCGGGGCGGGCCGCGTCCGAGACCCCAATGAATCCGATGATGCGGCGTTGGTGGTTATGGAACGTCAGGGCGAGCACGATTTCGCCCCCGGCCGGAAGACTGTAATTGTGCGCGGTAACAAGGTAGTCGGCACGCAGGGCTGAAGCTTCAGACCCACTATCTTTAGCTTCAGCCCGCTATCGTTGCGAACAATCTCGATGCTCGACTGTCTTTAGTTGCGGCGAGTCAAAGACATCATCCGCCACATCACGGCGCAGACGCTGGCGTCTACGCCGTGCGGAATGCTCAGGCTGCGGCCTTCTTCTCTGCCGTGCTCACGGAGGCGATCGTCTTCAGGATCTGGGAAGCGATCTGGTAGGGGTCGCCCTGCGAGTTCGGGCGGCGATCCTCGAGATAACCCTTATAGCCGTTGTTGATGAAGGAATGCGGCACTCGGATCGAGGCGCCGCGGTCGGCGATGCCATAGCTGAACCTGTTCCACGGCGCGGTCTCATGCTTGCCGGTCAAACGCTTGTCGTTGTCCGGGCCATAGACTGCGATGTGATCCATCAAGTTTTTGTCGAAGGCGGCCATCAGCGCCTCGAAATAGGCCTTGCCACCGACTTCGCGCATATGGGCGGTCGAGAAATTGGCGTGCATGCCGGAACCATTCCAGTCGGTGTCGCCGAGCGGCTTGCAGTGATATTCGATGTCGATGCCGTATTTCTCGGTGAGGCGCTGCATCAGGTAGCGGGCCATCCACATCTGGTCGGCGGCCTTCTTGGAGCCCTTGCCGAAAATCTGGAATTCCCACTGGCCTTTGGCGACCTCGGCGTTGATGCCTTCATGGTTGATGCCGGCGGCAAGGCAGAGATCGAGATGCTCCTCGACGATCTGCCGGGCGACGCTGCCGACGTTGCTGTAGCCGACGCCGGTGTAATACGGGCCTTGCGGCGCCGGGTAACCGCTTTCGGGGAAGCCGAGCGGGCGGCCATCCTTGTAGAAGAAATACTCCTGCTCGAAGCCGAACCAGGCGCCCTCGTCATCGAGGATGGTGGCGCGCTTGTTGGATGCATGCGGCGTCACGCCGTCCGGCATCATGACTTCGCACATGACGAGCACGCCATTGGTGCGCGCGGGATCCGGATAGATGGCGACCGGCTTCAGCACGCAGTCGGACGAGTGGCCCTCGGCCTGCATGGTCGAAGAACCGTCGAAGCCCCACAGCGGAAGCTGGTCGAGCGTCGGGAACTCGGCATATTCCTTGATCTGCGTCTTTCCGCGAAGGTTGGGAACCGGGGTGTATCCATCGAGCCAAATGTACTCGAGCTTGTATTTCGTCATTCTAGCCTCTCGTTGCTTTGATCACCGAACCTTGGACGGCGCCGGCGTGCCAGCCACACTGCAGCCGACCTGCCGGATTATTAAAAAGCAATTCGTGTGCCATTTTCACCGGCAAAGGATGCGACAAAACTGACGCCGCATCCCGACAAATTCGTTGCGTCGTCATCGCAATGCGTCCGGATCAATCACAAGCATGTTTTGTATAAATAATAGGCAGTTTCTGATCTTTTTATAATCATATTGCCTAACTGGATTGCAGAACCTATCTTCGGGAAAGATTGAATCGGCAAGGCTCTGCAGAAGAAAGGAGACCGACAATGGAAATCACCCCTACCCGTCAGTCGGCCAAGATTCTGACGTTCCCGGTGGCAGCGCGCGCTTCTGCCTCAAATTTAAGCGGAAAGGCTAAGTTCGCGGCAGAACTTGCTTCATTGCGCAACCGTACGGATTTCGGAAGCGGCTGGTATCACGAAGCGGCCATCGAAGAAGAGAATCAGGAGCGGAAGAGCTGAAGGGCCTTCCTTCCGCCTCGCTTCCAACGAATTGAAAAGCCCGGCGCGATCACTCGCGCCGGGCTTGTCATTTTCGCCGTCAGGCCAGGATCAGGTCTTGGCGTGCAAGTTCGTTCCCAGCGTATCCTTGACGAAGATCATACCGATGATCAGCGACATCGCCGCGATCACCACCGGATACCAGAGGCCGTAATAGATGTCGCCCTTGTAGGCGCTGAGCGCGAACACCGTTGCTGGCAGCAGGCCACCGAACCAGCCATTGCCGATGTGATAGGGCAACGACATGCCGGTATAGCGGATGCGTGTCGGGAACATCTCGACCAGGATCGCGGCGATCGGTCCGTAGACCATGGTCACGTAAAGGACCAGGATGAACAGGATGCCGATGACCTTTGCCCAGTTGACCTGTGCAGGGTCGGCAAACATCGCAAAGGCGCCTGCTTCCGGGACGTTGTAGACGGTGATCTCGGGCGCTCCCGCCGCAGCCTCATCGGCCGTCAGCAGCTTGTCCTTGATCGCCTGGTCGACCGCAACCGTCGTCTTGTCGCCGGCACGGATTGCGGCGGCGTCGAGCTTCAGTTCCGGGTTGGCCGCGACGAAGGCGTCAAGCTTCTGGTCGGCGACCTTGGCTGCAGCACGCTTGAGCGGGTAGCCGCCGTCCTGCAACGCAATGTTGATTGCCTTCTTGAAGGCGGCGTCGCTTGACGTTGCCTTGTCTGCGGCTGCCACGGCATCATAGGACGCCACCGTTTCGGCGCCGATCTTGACACTGGCCGCGGTCCCCGGAGCCGCTGTCGTGACAATGTCATAGGGCACGGAGCTCTTGGCGAGGAAGTCCGTCGCAATATCGCACGACGTGAGAGGCTTGCGCGTTCCAGTCGGATTGAACTGGAACTTGCAGTCGCCAGGCGCAGCGGTAATCGTGGCACGGGTGTTTTGCTGCGCAGTGGCGAGCGCCGGATTGGCTGCCCAGGTCAGCGCCTTGAACAGCGGAAATGTGGTGACGATCGCCAGCGCCAGGCCCGCCATGATGATCGGCTTGCGGCCAATCTTGTCGGAGAGCCAGCCGAACACGACGAAGAAGATCGTGCCGAGCGCCAACGCGATGGCGATCATGATGTTGACCGACTGGCCGTCGACCTTGAGCACGTTCTGCAGGAAGAACAGTGCGTAGAACTGCCCGTTGTACCAAACCACGGCCTGGCCAGCAGTAAGGCCGAGAAGCGCCAAAATGGCGATCTTGGCATTTTTCCATTGGCCGAACGCTTCCGTCAGTGGCGCCTTGGAGCCCTTACCTTCATCCTTCATCCGCTGGAATGTCGGCGATTCGGCAAGCGACAGGCGTATCCAGACCGAAATGCCCAGCAGGACCGCAGAGACCAGGAACGGTATGCGCCAGCCCCAGGCCGCGAAGTCTTCCTTGCTCAGCGAATTCTGCACGATCAGGATGACGATCAGCGACAGGAACAGGCCGAGCGTGGCTGTCGTCTGGATCCACGACGTGTAGAAGCCACGACGATCGTCGGGAGCGTGCTCGGCGACGTAGGTCGCAGCACCGCCATACTCGCCACCCAGCGCCAGGCCTTGCAGCATGCGCAGTGCAACCAGGATGATCGGCGCCGCGATGCCCCAACTGGCTGCGCCAGGAAGTATGCCGACCAGGAAGGTCGACAGACCCATGATCAGGATGGTAACGAGAAAGGTGTATTTACGGCCGACGAGATCGCCGATGCGGCCAAACACCAGCGCCCCGAATGGGCGCACGAGGAAGCCCGCGGCGAAAGCCAGCAGCGTGAAGATGTTGCGCGTTGTTTCGGGATATTGCGTGAAGAACGCGGCGCCGATCGCGGCCGCCAAAGTGCCGTAGAGATAAAAATCATACCATTCGAAAACGGTGCCGAGTGAGGAAGCGAAGATGACTTTCTTCTCTTCCCGCGTCATGCCGCGGCTTGCTCTGCCGGCGGTCGCTGCCATTACCATGAATTCGTCCTCCCGTGATATCTCGCTGTGCTTGATGCTGCGCGGTGTCGTGCCTCAGGACACGGAACTCGCGCAGCTACCGCCGCAAGAAATGACAGAAAGCGCCGCCCAGAGGCAGGCCGTCTTTGGGATTATGACTTTGGTCCAATATGCAACGCGGGCGGCGATTGCGGTCAGGCTTTGAGTGCCTCGAGCAGGCCGACGGCGGCCATCATGTCGCGCTTGCGGGCCGAGCGGCTCGCGACAGCTTCCGCGTCATGGCCCCAGTGCTCGGCCTGCCAGTCCTCGTCGACATGGCCGGCAGTCCAGGCGGCGTCGCCGTCGATCTCGCCGAAATCGACGGCCAGAGCCAGCAGAGCCGATCCTGTCAGCGACGTCATGACGTGGATGGCCGCCAGCCGTAGCGGGTCGGCACGCTGGGCAAGATGAACCCCGAGCACCGCAATGCTCTCACGCGGCTGCTCGACATGGATCACCCCTTCGGCGAGGTGAAACCTGGCGCCAAGCGCGCGCCGCGCCCAGTCGATGATGGGATCCCAATGTTCGTTCTGCCGGTCGACCAGCCCTTGTGGAGCGTCGGCGCGATAGCAGAGCAGATCGGACGAGGCGAAACGCAGGATGTCCTCCAGCACCGCTTGCGGGTCGCTGGCGACGCCGTCGATGGCCGTATTGACCAGACGCATGACCGGCATCGTCACCGGGTCGATAGTCTCACCTTGCGCGGCGAACTCGTCGGCGACCAGAGCGGCCGCTTTTTCGGTCGGCAGGACCAGCAGCGCTTTGCCCGGCGTGCGGACCGGCTTGCCATCGAGATGAATGTTAAAACCATCTTCGGCCGGTGCGACCGAAACGGCTTTGTAGAAGCGTTTCGGCAAGTGCGTCTTCATCTGGATCTGGGCACGGCGCACCGGATCCGGATCGGAAAGCTGCTTTCCCGCTTCGAGGTCGTTGAGGATATCGCGCATGCCGGAGCCTTTCATCCGGGGATCTGTTTTCGGGCTGGCCGGTTCACGATGATCAGGCCGGCTGCGATGAGGCCGAGTGCCAGGAAAATACGAACGCTCAGCGGCTCGTTCAAGAAGATGGCGCCGCACAGAACGCCGAACACCGGCGACAGGAAGGTGAAGCTCGAGAGGCCCGATGCCGGATAGCGCCTGATCAGCCAGAACCACAGCACATAGGTGAACGCAACGATGTAGACCGCCTGGAAAAGCAGGGCCAAGGTCGGCAAGGCGGCGAAGTCGCGGACGGGCGGCCCGGCGAAAGGCAGCACCAAGGCGCCTACCACGGCAGCGCCGGCCAGTTGGTAGAGCAGCAATTTCTCGGCGCTCGTTTCCGCCAATTTCGTCCGCTTGATGACGATGTAGGTCAAGGCCCAGAGAATGCCGGCGCCGAGACTGAGCAGATCACCGGTCAGTGTCGAACCATTGTCGGCGCTCAGCTGGTCGGAGAACACCGCTACCAATCCGGTGAAAGCGAGCAGAAGGCCGACGAGCCGGCGCACGGTGATGCGTTCGCCCAGCAGGAAATGCCCGCCGACCAGCACCCAGAACGGCATGGTATTGACCAGCAAGGTGTTGCGCGCGACGGTCGTCTGTTCGAGCCCGACATAGAGAAACAGGAACTCGAGACCAAAAAGCGCGCCTGCCAGAATACCGGCGACAAGCGTTCCGTCGCGGGTAAAAAGCACAATGCCGCGCCAGCGGCACCAGATGAGAACGCATAGCCCGCCAATGACCGACCGTGCGATCGACAGGAAAACGGGATCGTAGCCGGCATAGGAGATCTTGGCGGCGACATAGTTCAGCCCCCAGGAAAAGGTCAGCCCGACCATGATGGCGGCGGCCGCCATGTCGACCGTGTCGCGGCGGTCGAGCGTATCGGTGGCGATACCCACAGGCCCTAGTCCTCTGCGCTTGCGTCGTCGAAGCCGATCAGGTTCCAGCTCTGGCGCATATGCGGCGGCATCGGTGCGGTGACGTCGATAAAACCCTTGTCGGGATGCGGGATGACGATGCGGCGCGCGTGCAGATGCAAGCGGTTCTGCATGCCGCCGGGAAAATCCCAATTGGTGTCGGCCTCGAAATATTTGGGGTCACCGATGATCGGGGAGCCGATGTGAGCGGCATGGACGCGAAGCTGATGGGTGCGGCCGGTATAGGGCTCCATCTCCAGCCAGGTCATCGTCTGCGCCGCCTGCTCGATAATACGGTAGTAAGACACCGCATGGTCGGCGCCCTTTTCGCCATGTTTGGCGACGCGCACGCGGTCGCCGTCCGGCGTCGGCTCCTTGATCAGCCAGGTCGAGATCTTGTCCTCGCGCTTCGGCGGCACGCCCTTGACCAGCGCCCAATAGGTCTTCTTGGTTTCACGCGCCCGGAACGCCTCGGCGAGCTTCATGGCGGCGAGCCTGGTGCGGGCGACGACCAGCACGCCTGACGTGTCGCGGTCGAGCCGATGCACCAGGCGTGGTTTCTCGCCCTTCTGGCTGCGCCAGGCTTCCAGCATGTCGTCGACATTGCGGGTGACGCCCGAGCCACCCTGAACGGCAAGGCCGGCCGGCTTGTTGAAGACGAAGACTTTCGGATCTTCATGGATCAGCATCTTGGCCAGGACGTCGGCGTCGCCCTGGTTGCGGATCGAGTGACCAGTGAGCGCGCTTTCACCCTTCTTGTCCACCTCGAGCGGCGGGATGCGGACCATCTGGCCGGGCTCGACGCGGGTATCGGCCTTCACCCTGCCGCCATCGACACGGATCTGGCCGGAACGCAGCAGTTTTTGCAGATGGCCGAAGCCAAGACCCGGAAAATGGGTCTTGAACCAGCGGTCGAGCCGCATGCCCGCCTCGCCGGCCTCCACCGTGATCTGTTCAACACCTGCCATTGTCTCGTTTTACCCGTTTCTAGCGCATGACCTGAAATCGATTTTCGGAAAGGGTCGTGCGCAAATCAAAATGCTACAGCGTCTTTGCGCGTCCTAAGGGACGCGAGGTGCTGCAAGCGGGGGCAATAGCATTAAGGCAGGCTTCTTGCGAGCCAAAGACCCAGAAACAGGGCAATGATCGCGCCAATGAGGCTGGCAAGGGCATATCCGAACGCCGGCAGCGTCGCGCCACGCTCCCACAGCGTCGCAAAATCGAGCGAAAAGGCGGAGAAAGTGGTGAAGCCGCCGAGGATGCCGGTGGCAACGAACAGCCGAAGCTCGTTCGATCCGCCGTAGCGCCGCGCCAGGGTCGTGATGAACAGGCCCATGGCAAAGGAGCCGACGATGTTGATCGCCATCGTGCCCCAGGGAAAACTCGGGCCGACAAGACGCAGCGCAACGAAATTGGCGACGTGGCGCAGCCCCGCACCAATAGCGCCGCCCGCGGCAACAAGCAGGAGATTAATCATCGCCGTCTACTGCCCCTACAGGACGGCCTCGGTCAATCCCTGCTGCTCAGCGTGCGGCGCCGTCCCGAGCGGAAAAACCGTACGAGGCTACTTTTTCCGCTCGCCGCGCAGCTTCGCCCAATAGTCGAGCCGTTTCCTGATATCGCGTTCAAAGCCGCGCTCGGGCGGATCATAGAATGTGTGGCGGCCCATCTTTTCCGGAAAATAATCCTGTCCGGAAAAAGCGTCCGGCTCGTCGTGGTCATAACGGTAGCCTGCGCCGTAATCTTCTTCCTTCATCAGCTTGGTCGGCGCGTTGAGGATGTGTTTGGGCGGCAGCAGCGAGCCGAACTCCTTCGCCGCCTGTGTGGCGGCCTTGAAGGCGGTGTAGACGGCGTTGGATTTGGGCGCGCTGGCGAGATAGACGGTGGCCTCGGCAAAAGCGAGCTCGCCTTCTGGCGAGCCCAGATAGTCGTAGGCATCCTTGGCGGCATTGGCGATGACCAGCGCCTGCGGGTCGGCCAGCCCGATATCCTCCATCGCCATGCGCACCAGCCGGCGGCCGAGATAGAGCGGATCCTCACCGGCGTCGAACATGCGGGCGAGATAATAGAGGGCGGCGTCCGGGTCGGAGCCGCGCACCGATTTGTGCAGCGCCGAAATCAGATTGTAGTGGCCGTCCTGGCCCTTGTCATAGATCGGCGCGCGGCGCTGGACGATGCGCTGCAGGCCCTCGGCGCCGAACACCTCGCCTGATTTGGCGGCGCGCCAAACCTCTTCGGCCAGCGTCAGCGCCGCGCGGCCATCGCCATCGCTCATGCGGATGAGCATCGCCCTCGCCTCGTCGTCGAGCGGCAGCCCCCTGCCCTCGGTCTCCTCCGCCCGCGCCAGCAGCTTGGCGATGCTGTCCTCACCGAGCGAATGGAAGACCAGCACGCGGGCGCGGGACAACAGCGCGGCATTCAGCTCGAAGGACGGGTTCTCGGTGGTGGCGCCAACCAGCACGACAGTGCCATCTTCCATCACAGGCAGAAAACTGTCCTGCTGGGCGCGGTTGAAGCGATGGATCTCGTCGACGAAAAGCAGCGTCTGACGGCCATTGGTGCGACGCAGCTTCGCCGTCTCGAACACTTTTTTCAAATCGGCGACGCCGGAAAACACCGCCGATATCTGCTCGAAGGCAAGACTGGTTTCGCCGGCAAGCAACCGCGCGACGGTAGTCTTGCCAGTCCCCGGCGGCCCCCAGAAGATCATCGAGCCGAGCGAGCCTGAGCCGATGAGCCGCGTCAGTGCGCCGTCAGGCCCGGTCAGATGCTCCTGGCCAACGACCTCGGCAAGGTTCTTCGGGCGCAGTCGGTCGGCCAGCGGCCTGCCGGGCGGCGCTTTTTCCGGTTCATCGACACTGAACAGATCGGCCATGCACTTCTTTTCGTTGGAGCGCGATCTCGTCCGAAGGATCGAGTTCGGGCTTAGTAACGCAACACCTGGCGCAGTATCTGCCCGCCGCGCTCGACGGTAAAGCGCCACCAGCGAGTCTCCTGCATGGATGCCTGTTCCAGGGTCGCTGCGGTATCGATGGTCAAGCCATTGACCTCGCGAACGATGTCGCCCGGCTGGAAGCCGAAGCCGGCTGCGGGCGAGCCACGATTGATGTCGATCACGGTAACGCCCTTGGCATCCGTGCGCATGCCTAGCCGCTGAGCGAGCCGAGGCGACAGTTCAGCAACCTTGGCACCGGAAAACGGGCTGCGGCCGCGCAGCGTCACTTCCGCAAGTTTTGCACCTTCCGGAGCGCGCTGCAGCGCGATGTCCATCGTCGCTTGCTGGCCTTTGCTCAGCACGGCGAAGCTGGCACTGGTGCCGATCGACAGCGTCGCCATCCGGTAATCCAGCGCCTCGATACTCTCGACCGGCGTGCCGTTGAGCGACAACACGACGTCACCGGCCTTGAGCCCCGCCGTGGCCGCCGGCCCTGCTGCTTCGACAGACGAGACCAGCGCGCCGGTCGAGGTCTCCATGCCGAGCGATTCGGCGATCTGCGGCGTCACGCGCTCGAATTCGGCGCCGATATAGGGCCGCTCGAAGAAGTCGCGCCCGGCCTTGGCCGCATCGGCAAAAGCGCGAACCATGTTGGAAGGAATAGCAAAGCCGATGCCGATCGAGCCGCCGCTACGGCTGTAGATCGCCGTGTTGATGCCGACGAGCTGGCCGCCCATGTTGATCAGCGCGCCGCCGGAGTTGCCGGGATTGATCGCGGCGTCGGTCTGGATGAAGAAACTGGAATCGGAAACGCCGATGTGGCTGCGGGCAAGCGCCGAAACAATGCCGCTGGTTGTGGTCTGGCCGACACCGAAGGGATTGCCGATGGCCAGCAACAGGTCGCCAACCTCGAGCGCATCGGAATCACCGATGGCGACGACCGGAAATGGCTTGTCGGCGGAGATCTTGAGCACAGCGAGGTCAAGCGTCTCGTCCTTGAGCAGCACCTTGCTGTCGAATTCACGCCCGTCCGCGGTAGCGACCTTGACCTGATCGGCATCCTTGATGACGTGGAAATTGGTGACCACTATGCCCGTCGGATCGACCAGCACGCCGGAGCCGAGCGAGGACTGCGCACGCGGCTGCGAACGGCCGAAGAACTCTTCGAAGAACGGATCGCCGTCGAAGGGCGATCTCATCTTGGCCGTTTGCGAGGCATAGACATTGACCACGGCCGGCGCCGTCTGCTTGACCAGCGGCGCGAAGGACAGTTGCACCTCCTCGCGGCCGAATGGCACGCGCTTGTCTGGACCGGAGGTGGCATTTTCGCCTTCGGCGCCGCGCAGCAGGTCGGTCAGCACATCGGACAGGCCGGGATCGGCTTTGGTGTCCTGCGCCAGCGCCTGCCTGGCCGCCGGCACGACTGCCAGCGCCATCAAGGCGCAGAGTAGAACAAGGGACAGCCGTTTTACGTGCATTCCGAATCCTCCGGGTCGGGCGCCATTGTCCCGACGATTGTGCAAAATGAAAGGCTAAGGCGCTGAAATCCGATTATTTTGGGCGGAAAGGCATGAGCTGAGCCAAGAAGTCGCAGCAAATGCTCCTTGCCGCTTCCGGAATGCGAAAAGGGGCCCGCAGGCCCCTTAAACTCACTCAGGAGAAACCGAAGCTTATGCAGCTGCGGCTTCCTCGTCGGTGCCTTCGGCCTCGATGCGGGCACGGTCGCCGGCGCCCTTGGCCGAGGTGTCGCGATCGACGAACTCGATGACCGCCATGGCGGCATTGTCACCGTGGCGGAAGCCCGCCTTCATGATGCGCAGATAACCGCCGTTGCGGGTGGCGTAGCGGGGCGCGATCGTGTCGAACAGACGCTTGACGACGCCTTCATTGCCGATCTGGGCAATCACCTGACGGCGGGCATGCAGATCACCGCGCTTGCCGAGCGTCACCAGCTTCTCGACGATCGGACGCAGATCCTTCGCCTTCGGCAATGTGGTGAGGATTTGCTCATGCTCGATGAGCGATACGGCAAGGTTGGCAAACATCGATTTGCGATGGCTTATGCTGCGGGCGAACCGGCGGCCTTTAAATCCGTGGCGCATGGCTCTTCTCCTTCATTCCGGGTTCAAGAGGCCACAGCCTCAGTTGGTTAGCCGCATGATCTTGCCCGAAAAGTCTGCAACTTTTCGGGATCATGCTCAATATTGATCTTCGTAACGCTTGGCGAGGTCTTCGATGTTTTCCGGCGGCCAATCCGGCACTTCCATGCCGAGGTGCAGGCCCATTGCCGCCAGGACTTCCTTTATCTCGTTCAGCGACTTGCGGCCGAAGTTCGGGGTGCGCAGCATCTCGGCTTCGGTCTTCTGGATCAGGTCGCCGATATAGACGATGTTGTCGTTCTTCAGGCAGTTGGCCGAACGCACCGAAAGCTCGAGTTCGTCGACCTTCTTGAGCAGCGCCGGGTTGAAGGCAAGCTCGGTCACCTGCTCGGCGGCGACTTCCTTCTGCGGCTCGTCGAAATTGACGAACAGGCCAAGCTGATCCTGCAGGATGCGAGCGGCGAAAGCCACCGCGTCCTCGCCCGAGATCGAACCGTCGGTGTCGATCGTCATGGTCAGCTTGTCATAGTCGAGAACCTGGCCCTCGCGGGTGTTCTCGACCTTGTAGGAAACCTTCTTGACCGGCGAGTAGAGGCTGTCGACCGGGATGAGGCCGATCGGCGCGTCTTCGGCGCGATTGCGGTCGGCCGGAACGTAGCCCTTGCCGGTATCGACGGTGAACTCCATGCGGATTTCAGCGCCTTCGTCCAGCGTGCAGATGACGTGGTCGGGGTTGAGGATCTCGACGTCGCCGACCGTCTGGATGTCGCCGGCGAGAACGGCGCCCGGTCCCTGCTTGCGCACGACCATGCGCTTGGGGCCGTCGCCTTCCATGCGGATGGCGATTTCCTTGATGTTCAAGACGATGTCGGTCACGTCCTCGCGCACGCCGGCGATGGACGAGAATTCATGCAGAACGCCGTCGATCTGCACGGCGGTCACAGCCGCGCCACGCAACGAAGACAGAAGCACGCGACGCAGCGCATTGCCGAGGGTAAGACCAAAGCCGCGCTCGAGCGGCTCGGCGACCAGCGTGGTCAGCGTCTTCTTCTTCGACGAAAACTCGATCTTGTTCGGCTTGATCAGTTCCTGCCAATTTTTCTGGATCATAATACTTTCCTTCCGTTGACCCGCCACCATCCAATCGTGGCGGGCGACCTGGAATGCCGTGGAGGAACGCAACTGGGCGTTCGCGCGGCGTTCGGTAATTTCCTAAAGCGCGTCGCGCTTTAGGTCTCTGTTTTTATGCATGTCGTTGCCCCAAAACCGCTGCGCACTTTTTGGCGACATGCTTTAGACGCGGCGCTTCTTGCGCGGGCGGCAGCCATTGTGCGGGATCGGCGTCACATCACGGATCGAGGTGATGGTGAAGCCGGCTGCCTGCAGCGCGCGCAGCGCCGATTCACGACCGGAGCCGGGTCCGCAGACCTCGACCTCGAGCATGCGCATGCCGTGTTCCTGGGCCTTCTTGGCGACGTCTTCGGCAGCCATCTGGGCAGCGAACGGCGTCGACTTGCGAGACCCCTTGAAGCCCTGGGCTCCCGCCGACGACCAGGCAATCGAATTGCCCTGCGCGTCGGTGATGGTGATCATCGTGTTGTTGAAGGTCGAGTTGACGTGGGCAACGCCCGACGAGATATTCTTGCGTTCGCGACGGCGAACACGTGTGGCTTCCTTGGCCATGATGGTCCTTTCAGTTGATCTCTACACCGCCGTAATGCCAGCGGCTCCACCTTGCTAAGGGAGTAGGGGAATAGGGCAGTAGGGAGTATGTCTGGCCGCAGACGAACCGCGCCGCATTACATACTGCCTTACTGCCCTACTCCCATATTCCCCTAAATTACTTCTTCTTGCCGGCGATCGACTTGGCCGGGCCCTTGCGGGTGCGCGCATTGGTGTGCGTGCGCTGGCCGCGAACCGGCAGCGAGCGGCGATGACGCAGGCCGCGATAGCAGCCGAGGTCCATGAGCCGCTTGATGTTCATCGACACTTCGCGGCGCAGATCGCCCTCGACCTGATAGTCGCGGTCGATCGTCTCGCGGATCTGCAGCACTTCCGCGTCGGTCAGCTGGTTGACGCGGCGCTCGGCCGGGATGCCGACCTTGTCGACGATCTCCTGGGCGAAGTTCTTGCCAATGCCGTGAATGTACTGAAGCGCAATGACGACGCGCTTGTTGGTCGGAATGTTAACGCCAGCTATACGAGCCATGTTCTTCTCTTCTCCATGTGGGCCGGACAAGCCGGCGCTATCAAAGTTGCCCCGCGTCCGGTGGAGGCCGGCCCATGCGGGAGTTTCCAGTTCAAAGCGGCTGCCTTGCCCTTGCGGGCAAGCAAGCCTCATGCCTGATAGGAAGACGGGCCGCCATACCCCAGCGAGCCGCTCCAGTCAAGCGTAATCGTTTATTTTCCGTTTGCCGCCCCTTGGGTCGCGGCCGCGAGCACCACTTCGATCTGTTGCGTCACCGCATCGATGTCGGCCATTCCGTCGACACCTCTCAGCTTGCCCTTGGCATAGTAGTAGCCGATCAGCGGCGACGTTTTCTTGTAGTACTCCCTCAGGCGCTCTTCGAACACCGCCGGATTGTCGTCTTTGCGTACCGGCAGACCCGCGGCCTTGGCCTGTTCGGCGCGCTTGCCGATTCGACCAACCAGTGCCTTGTCGTCGACGACGAGTTCGATGACAGCGTCGAGCGTGAGGCCGCGATCCGAGAGCATCGATTCAACCGCGTCCGCTTGCACCAAGGTTCGCGGGTATCCGTCAAGGATGAATCCCCCGGCGCAATCGGCCTGATCGATCCGCTCGGCCACGATGGCGTTGACGATGGCGTCGGAGACCAGTTCGCCCGCGTCCATCACCGCCTTGGCGCGTTTGCCGACATCGGTGCCGGCCTGGACAGCAGCGCGCAGCATATCGCCCGTGGAGAGTTGGGGTATGCCGTATTTTTCTACCAGTCTTTGTGCTTGCGTCCCCTTGCCCGCCCCTGGCGGTCCAAGCAATATCAACCTCATCTGGCCTTTTTCCCCCCGCGCAGCTTCGACTTCTTGATCAGGCCCTCATACTGATGCGCGATCAGGTGACCCTGAATCTGCGCCACCGTATCGAGCGTTACACTGACCACGATCAGAAGCGATGTGCCACCGAGGTAGAATGGTACGCCAGTCGCTGAAATCAGGAACTCGGGCAGCAGACACACCAGCACCAGATAGATGGCGCCGACGACGGTGATGCGGGTGAGAACATAGTCGATGTAATCGGCCGTGCGCTCGCCCGGACGGTAGCCCGGAATGAAACCCGAATGCTTCTTGAGCTGGTCGGCGGTGTCCTTCGGGTTGAAGACGATCGCCGTATAGAAGAAGGCGAAAAACACGATCATCGCCGCATAGAACGCCATGTAGAGCGGCTGGCCATGGCCGAGTGCCGCGAGCACGGTGCTGGCCCAGGCTGGCATGTTGGTGGTCTGCGAGAAGCCTGCGACCGTCGCCGGCAGCAACAGCAGCGAAGAGGCGAAGATCGGCGGAATGACGCCGGCCGTATTGAGCTTGAGCGGCAGGTGCGAAGTGTCGCCCTGGAACATGCGGTTGCCGACCTGGCGCTTCGGATACTGGATCAGCAAGCGCCGCTGGGCGCGCTCGAAGAACACGATCAGCGCGATGACGACGACGGCGAGAACGATGATCGCCAGGATCAGGCCGGTCGACAGCGCGCCGGTGCGGCCAAGTTCCAGCGTACCGGAGATGGCTTGCGGCAGGCCGGCGACGATGCCGGAAAAGATGATCAGCGAAATGCCGTTGCCGATGCCGCGGGCGGTGATCTGCTCGCCGAGCCACATCAGGAACATGGTGCCGCCGACCAGCGTGATGACCGTCGAGACGCGGAAGAACATGCCTGGATCGCTGACGATGCCGTTGCCGCCTTCCAGTCCGACCGAAATGCCATAGGCCTGGACCAGCGCTAAAAGCACGGTGCCGTAGCGCGTGTACTGGTTGATGACCTTGCGGCCCTGCTCGCCTTCCTTCTTCAGCGCTTCCAGCGACGGGATGACGGAGGTCATCAGCTGCATGATGATGGAAGCGGAGATATAGGGCATGATGCCGAGGGCAAAGATCGCCATGCGCTCCACGGCGCCGCCGGCGAACATGTTGAACATGCCGAGCACGCCCTTGCTCTGCGACGAGAAGGCCTGGGCGAAAGCGTCGGGATTGATGCCGGGCAGCGGGATATAGGTGCCGAGGCGGTAGACGAGCAGCGCACCGATGGTGAACCAGATGCGCTTCTTCAGATCCTCCGCCTTGGCGAAGGCCGAGAAATTCAGATTCGAGGCTAGTTGTTCAGCAGCCGAAGCCATGCCTGATTCTCCGCTTGGTCACGCTCGATGGCCCGCAACTCAGGCGGCGCGTGTCACCGAAGCTCACGAGATAAGCTCCGGACTGCAAACATGCAAGCGGCCGCGTTGACGCGGCCGCCATATTGGTCGGATCAAAGCGCAATCAAAAGCGAAACGTATCCCACTCTTGCCGATCGCGCTTCAAATCGACGTTACTCGGCGGCTGCCTTTTCCGGCAGCTTCACCGAACCGCCGGCCTTTTCGATCTTCTCGATGGCAGCCTTGGAGGCGCCGGCCACGTCGAAGGCGAGTTTCGACTTGATGTCGCCGTCGGAGAGGATGCGCACGCCGTCCTTGACGCGGCGAATGACGCCGGCAGCGACCAGCGCTTCGGCCGTCACAGTCGTCTTGGCGTCGAGCTTCTTGGCGTCGAGCGCGGCCTGGATGCGGGCCAGCGACACGACAGTGAAGCTCTTGGCGAAGATGTTGTTGAAGCCACGCTTCGGCAGACGCCGGTAGAGCGGCATCTGGCCGCCCTCGAAGCCGTTGATGGCGACGCCGGAGCGCGCCTTCTGACCCTTGACGCCGCGACCGGCGGTCTTGCCCGAGCCGGAACCGATGCCGCGGCCGAGACGCTTCTTGGAATGCGTCGCGCCGTCCTTGTCACGCAGATCGTTGAGTTTCATCTGAGTTCTCCTGCGCTCTGGCTCAGCCCTCGTCCACGACGCGGACGAGATGCTGGACGGCAGCGATCATGCCGCGCACGGAGGGGGTGTCCTCCAGCGTGCGCTGCTTGTGCATCTTGTTGAGGCCGAGGCCGACCAGCGTAGCGCGCTGCTCCTTCGGCCGGCGGATCGGCGAACCGATCTGCTCGACGGTGATGGTCTTGGTTGCTTTCTTGGCCATGGTCAAAATCCCTGGTCAGATCGACTATTCTTCGGCCGCAACGGCGGTGCCGCGGCGGGCCTGAAGGGTCGAATACTTGATGCCGCGCGCAGCGGCCACATCTTTGGGATGCATCTGGCTCTTCAGCGCGTCGAAGGTGGCGCGAACCATGTTGTACGGGTTCGACGAACCCATCGACTTGGCAACCACGTCATGCATGCCTAGCGTCTCGAAGACGGCGCGCATCGGCCCGCCGGCGATGATGCCGGTACCCTGCTTGGCAGCGCGCAGCAGAACGCGTCCGGCTCCCCAACGTCCCTCGACGTCGTGGTGCAGCGTACGGCCCGAGCGCAGCGGCACGAAGATCATGTCGCGCTTGGCCGATTCGGTCGCCTTGCGGATCGCCTCAGGCACTTCGCGCGCCTTGCCATGACCGAAGCCGACGCGGCCCTTCTGGTCGCCGACGACGACGAGTGCTGCAAAGCCGAAGCGCCGGCCGCCCTTGACGACCTTGGCGACGCGGTTGATGTGGACGAGCTTGTCCACCATGCCGTCGTCGCGCTCTTCGCGATCACGGCCGCGGCCGCCATCCCTACGTTCCTGTGCCATATCCTGTTCCTTGTTTTTTTCCGGAAGCACGGTTGATGATGATATCCGGTTCCCTCTGTGGGGTTGCCGGGGGCGAAACTTTTTAGAAGCTCAAGCCGCCTTCACGGGCAGCCTCGGCCAGTGCCTTGACGCGGCCGTGATAGATGTACGGTCCGCGGTCGAAGACAACTTCCTTGACGCCGGCCTTCGAAGCGCGCTCGGCAATCAACTTGCCGATTGCGACAGCGGCGGCAGTGTCGGCACCGGTCTTGAGCGAACCCTTGAGGTCCTTCTCCAGCGTCGAGGCGGCAGCGATGGTGTGGCCCTTGGCGTCGTCGATGACCTGCACGTAGATGTTCTTCGACGTGCGGTGGACCGACAGGCGCGGACGCTCGCCTGCGACCTTCTTGATCTGGCGGCGGACGCGCTGAGCGCGGCGTTGGGTGGATTCTTTCGAGCCCATGATATCAGTTCCTTGCCTTCAAAAAACGGGGGCAACCCTGTGCGGTAGGACAAGCCTCCCGCGACCGCTCCCCGCGGCGTTGAAATTACTTCTTCTTGCCTTCCTTGCGGACGATCTTCTCGCCAGCGTAACGAACGCCCTTGCCCTTGTACGGCTCGGGACCGCGATATTCGCGGATCTCGGCAGCAACCTGACCGACCTTCTGCTTGTCGATGCCGGTCACGGTGATTTCCGTCGGCTTCGGCACGGTGATCGTGATGTCCTGCGGCGTTTCGTAGACGACGTCATGGCTGAAGCCGAGCGCAAGCTGCAGGTTCTTGCCCTGCATGGCGGCGCGATAGCCGACGCCGGTGATCTCGAGCTTCTTTTCGAAACCGTCCTTGACGCCCTGCAGGATGTTGACGATCTGCGTGCGCGACATACCCCATTTGGAGCGGGCGGTCTTGGTCTGGTCGCGCGGCTGGACAGCGATCTCGCTGCCTTCCATCTTGACCAGCACTTCGTCGTTCACCACGAACTTCAGCTCACCCTTGGGGCCCTTCGCCGTGACGGTCTGGCCGTCAACGGTCGCGGTCACGCCCTGCGGCAGCGAAACGGGTTTCTTTCCAATACGAGACATTTTGTTGTCCTCGTCACTTCTCTTGTTTCAGGTCTCTATTTTCGAGCGAGATCTTGCCCGAAAACCGGTAACCACTTTTCGGGATCTCGCTGCCAGATCAGAAGATCTGGCAGAGGATTTCCCCGCCGACATTCTGTTCACGCGCTTCGTGGTCGGCCATCACGCCCTTCGGCGTCGAAAGGATGGCGATGCCGAGGCCGTTGGCGACGTGCGGGATCGACTTCGCCGAAACGTAGACGCGACGGCCCGGCTTCGAGACGCGGGCGATTTCGCGCACGACCGGCGCACCGTCGAAATACTTCAGCTCGATCTCGATTTCGGACTTGCCGTTGTCGAAGTCGGTCTGGCTGTAGTCGCGGATATAGCCTTCCGCCTTCAGCACGTCGAGGACGCGGGTACGCAGGCGCGAAGCCGGCGTCGAAACGCTCGACTTCTTGCGGCCATAGGCGTTGCGGATGCGGGTCAGCATATCGCCGAGAGGATCGCTCAATGACATGTTATGTCCTCCTTACCAGCTCGACTTGACCAGGCCCGGGATCTGGCCGTTATTGCCGAGATCCCGAAGCGCGATGCGCGATACTTTGAGCTTGCGATAGTAGGCACGCGGACGTCCGGTGACTTCGCAGCGGTTGCGGATGCGGATCTTGGCCGAGTTGCGCGGCAGTGCCGCAAGCTTCAGCTGAGCGCGGAAGCGCTCTTCCATCGGCTTGGACTGATCCATGATGATCGCCTTGAGGGCCTTACGCTTGGCAGCGTACTGGTCCACAAGCTTGCGGCGCCTGTTGTTCTTCTCGACTGAGCTGGTCTTTGCCATTTCAGATTTTTCCTTTTCTCGCTGCCGTTACTGGCGGAAGGGGAAGTTGAAGGCCTTGAGCAATGCCCTGGCTTCGTCGTCCGTCTTCGCAGTCGTACAAACGATGACGTCCATGCCCCAGATCTGATCAACCTTGTCGTAGTTGATCTCCGGGAACACGATGTGTTCCTTGATGCCCATGGCATAGTTGCCACGGCCATCGAAGCTCTTCGGATTGAGCCCGCGGAAGTCGCGGACGCGCGGCAGCGCGATGTTCACGAGGCGGTCGAGGAACTCGTACATGCGTTCCTTGCGCAGCGTGACCTTGGCGCCGATCGGCATCTTTTCGCGGACCTTGAAGCCGGCGATCGAATTGCGGGCGTGGGTGACGACGGCCTTCTGGCCGGCGATCATCGCAAGGTCTTCCGCAGCGATCGAAGGCTTCTTCGAATCGCCGGTGGCTTCGCCGACGCCCATGTTCAGCACGATCTTGTCGATGCGCGGAACCTGCATCTCGTTCTCGTAGCCGAACTGCTCCTGCAGCGCCTTGCGAATGGTCTCGTTGTAGACCTGCTTGAGGCGCGGCGTGTTCTGAGCAGTCGCCTGCTTGGTTTGAGACTTAGCCATTGATGACTTCTCCCGAGCGCTTGGCGACGCGCACCTTCTTGCCGTCCTTCTGGAAGATGAAACCGACGCGGGTCGGCTTGCCATCCTTGGGGTCGGCCAGCGCGATGTTCGACAGCTGGATCGGCGCTTCCTTGGTGATGATCCCGCCCTCTTGGGACTGGGACTGCTTCTGGTGACGACGGATCATGTTGACGCCGCGCACCAGCGCGGTGTCTTCCTTCGGCTGTACCGAGAGGACTTCGCCCGAACGGCCCTTGTCCTTGCCGGCCAGCACGACGACCTTGTCGCCTTTTCTAATCTTCTGCATTGGTCCGGCTCCTTACAGCACTTCAGGCGCGAGCGAGATGATCTTCATGTGGTTCTTGGCGCGGAGTTCGCGCGGAACCGGTCCGAAGATACGCGTGCCGATCGGCTCTTTCTTGTTGTCGACGAGAACGGCCGCGTTCTTGTCGAAACGGATCACGCTGCCGTCCGGGCGGCGGATGTCCTTGGCCGTGCGAACCACGACCGCCTTCATCACATCGCCCTTCTTGACGCGGCCGCGCGGGATGGCTTCCTTGATCGACACCACGATGATGTCGCCCACAGAAGCGTATTTCCGCTTCGAGCCGCCCAGCACCTTGATGCACATGACACGACGGGCGCCGGAATTATCCGCGACGTCGAGGTTTGTTTGCATCTGAATCATGACTGGCCGCCTTCTTCTCTTCTAACGGGACGGGCTCAAAGCCCCTCCCCGGTCTGTCCAAAATTCGTTGTTTACGCCTGGTCCGAAGACACTACGGTCCAGCGCTTGTCCTTGGAAATCGGCTTCGATTCCTGGATGAACACCTGATCGCCGACTTTGTGGGCGTTGTTCTCGTCGTGCGCCTTGTACTTCTTGGTCATGCGCACGGTCTTCTTCATCACGGGATGCGTGAAGCGCCGTTCGACCTTGACGACAACCGTCTTCTCGTTTTTGTCGCTGACGACGGTGCCCTGCAGAATGCGCTTTGGCATGGTTTTCGTCCTTAAGCCTTCTTAGCCGCGGACTTTTCCGCAGCGATGGTCTTGATACGCGCAATGTCCTTACGGACCTGCCTCACGCGCGCGGTCTTCTCGAGCTGGCCGGTGGCCTTCTGGAAGCGCAGGTTGAACTGCTCCTTCTTCAGGCTGGCCAGATCGTCGGTCAGCTGGTCCTGGGTCTTGGTCCGGATGTCTTCGGCTTTCATGATCAGCCCGTCCTTATTCTGCGATGCGCTGTACGAAGCGCGTCCTGACCGAGAGCTTGGCCGCGCCGAGACGCAGCGCCTCACGGGCGGTTTCCTCATTGACGCCGTCGATCTCGAACATGATGCGGCCTGGCTTGACGCGCGCCGCCCAGTAATCGACCGCGCCCTTGCCCTTGCCCATGCGGACTTCGGTCGGCTTCGACGTCACCGGCACGTCCGGGAAGATACGGATCCAGACGCGGCCGGCGCGCTTCATTTCGCGGGTGATCGCGCGGCGGGCCGCCTCGATCTCACGCGCGGTGACGCGGTTCGGCTCAAGCGCCTTCAGCCCGAAACCGCCGAAATCCAGATTGGTGCCACCCTTGGCGGCACCGTGGATACGACCCTTGAACTGCTTGCGGAACTTTGTGCGCTTTGGCTGCAGCATCGTTCTAACTCCAAATTCTCAACTGTCTCAGGCGTTTTCGCGACGGCGACCGCGTTCGCGCTCACCACCACCGCCATGCGCATGATCGCCCTCGGTCGCACGGCGCTCCGAAGCCATCGGGTCGTGCTCGAGGATTTCGCCCTTGAACACCCAGACCTTGACGCCGCAGATGCCGTAAGCGGTGTGCGCTTCGGCCGTGCCGTAGTCGACATCGGCGCGCAGCGTATGCAGCGGCACGCGACCTTCGCGGTACCATTCCATGCGCGCGATCTCGGCGCCGCCGAGACGGCCGGCGCAGTTGATGCGGATGCCTTCGGCACCGAGGCGCATCGCAGACTGCACGGCGCGCTTCATGGCGCGGCGGAACGCGATGCGGCGCTCGAGCTGCTGGGCGATCGACTGGGCGACCAGCGTCGCGTCAATCTCGGGCTTGCGCACTTCGACGATGTTCAAATGCGTCTCGGACTTCGTCATCTCCATCAGCTTCTTGCGAAGCTTCTCGATGTCGGCGCCCTTCTTGCCGATGATCAGGCCCGGGCGCGCCGCATGAATGGTGACGCGGCACTTCTTGTGCGGACGCTCGATCACGACCTTCGAAATCGCAGCCTGCTTGAGTTCCTTCTCAAGATATTTGCGGATCTTGATGTCCTCATGCAGCAGCTTGCCATACTCGCCGGTGTTCGCGAACCAGCGCGAATCCCAGGTGCGGTTGATGCCGAGACGCAGACCGATCGGATTGACTTTCTGGCCCATTATGCGGCCTCCCCTTTTTCTTCGACTTCACGAACGACGATCGTGAGGTGCGAGAACGGCTTCTCGATACGGCTGGCGCGACCACGGCCACGGGCATGGAACCGCTTCATGACGATCGACTTGCCGACATAGGCTTCCGCCACGATCAGCGCATCGACGTCGAGGTCGTGGTTGTTTTCCGCGTTGGCGATCGCCGATTCCAGCGTCTTCTTGACCGTGCCGGAAATCCGCTTGGCCGAGAATTCGAGATCGGAAAGCGCTGTCGCGACCTTCTTGCCGCGGATCAGCGCGGCAACCAGGTTCAGCTTCTGCGGGCTGATACGGATCGTGCGCAACACGGCGCGCGCTTCGTTATCAGCAAGCCTGCGCGGAGCTTTGGCCTTGCCCATGATTATTTCCTCTTCGCCTTCTTATCCGCGCCGTGACCGTAATAGGTCCGGGTCGGAGCGAATTCACCGAACTTGTGGCCGACCATGTCCTCGTTCACCGAAACGGGAACGTGCTTCTGGCCGTTGTAGACACCGAAGGTGAAGCCGACGAACTGCGGCAGGATGGTGGAGCGACGGCTCCACATCTTGATCACCTCATTGCGACCACCTTCACGAACCTTGTCCACCTTCTTGAGAAGGTAGCCGTCGATGAAGGGGCCTTTCCAAATCGAACGAGTCACTTGGCGTTACCTCTTCTTAGCTCTTGCGCTGATGGCGCGAGCGCAGGATGAACTTGTCGGTCGCCTTATTGGACCGCGTCTTCTTGCCCTTGGTCGGCTTGCCCCAAGGCGAAACCGGATGGCGGCCACCCGAGGTGCGGCCTTCGCCGCCGCCATGCGGATGGTCGACCGGGTTCATGGTCACGCCGCGATTGTGCGGACGTTTTCCCCGCCACACCGTGCGGCCTGCCTTGCCGTCATTGATGTTGCCGTGGTCCGGGTTGGACACGGCGCCGACAGTGGCCATGCACGAGCCGTGGACGACACGCTGCTCGCCTGAGTTCAGGCGCAGGATCGCCATGCCCTGGTCACGGCCGACGAGCTGAGCATAACCGCCAGCCGAACGGGCAACCTGGGCGCCCTTGCCCGGCTTCAGCTCGATGTTGTGGACGATCGTGCCGACCGGCATCGAGGCCAGCGGCATCGCATTGCCCGGCTTCACGTCGACCGCTTCGCCGGCCACGATCTTGTCGCCGGCAGCAAGGCGCTGCGGAGCGATGATGTAGGACAGCTCGCCATCGTCATACTTGATCAGCGCGATGAAGGCGCTGCGGTTCGGATCGTATTCGATACGCTCGACCGTGCCGACAACGTCGAACTTGCGGCGCTTGAAGTCGATGATGCGGTACGTACGCTTGTGACCGCCGCCGATGAAGCGAGCCGTGATGCGGCCGTAATTGTTGCGGCCGCCCGACTTGGTCAGGCCTTCGGTCAGGCCCTTGACGGGCTTACCCTTATAGAGGCCCGAGCGATCGACGATGACCAGCTGGCGGGTGCTCGGCGTTATCGGGTTGAATTTTTTCAGTGCCATGTTTCTGTCCTCGCGGTCTTGCTCAGAGACCCGTCGCGACGTCGATCGACTGGCCGTCGGCCAGCGTCACAATCGCCTTCTTGACGTCGCTCTGGCGGCCGATCGTGCCGCGGAAGCGCTTGATCTTGCCCTTGCGGACAAGCGTGTTCACGGCCATCACCTTGACGCCGAACAGCGCTTCGACGGCGGCCTTGATTTCCGGCTTCGACGCCTTCTTGGCGACGTTGAAGACGACCTGGTTCTGTTCGGAAGCCATGGTCGACTTTTCGGTGATCGCCGGCGAGACGATCACGTCGTAGTGACGAAGGTCGGTCATTTGAAGCGCTCCTCGAGAGCCTCGACGGCGGCCTTCGAGAGGACCAGCGTGCCGCGGCGCAGAATGTCGTAGACGTTGATGCCCTGGATGGGCAGCACGTCGATGTTCGGGATGTTCGTCGCCGCCAGCTTGAAGTTCTTATCGAGCTCGGCGCCGCCGATCAGCAGGGCGTTGGACAGGCCCAGCGTCGCGAAATTCGCGATCAGCGCCTTGGTCTTGGCCTCGGTCAACATCAACTCGTCGATGATGATGAGCGATGCGCTCTTGGCCTTGGCCGACAGAGCATGCTTGAGGCCCAGCGCACGCACCTTCTTCGGCAAATCGTGCTCGTGGCTGCGGACGACCGGACCGTGGGCCTTGCCGCCGCCGCGGAACTGCGGAGCGCGTGCCGAATGGTGGCGGGCGCGGCCCGTACCCTTCTGCTTGTACATCTTGGCGCCGGTCCGAGCGATCTCGGCGCGACCCTTGGTCTTGTGCGTGCCCTGCTGCTTCTTGGCAAGCTGCCAGCGCACGACGCGCTGCAGAATGTCCTCGCGCGGATCAAGGCCGAAAATCTCCTCGGAGAGTTTCACCTTGCCGGCGTCCTTGCCGCCAAGCGTTGTGATCTTGAGGTCCATTATTCCGCTCCCTCTGTGGCCGGGGCATCTACTGTGGCCGGGGCATCGTTCTTGGCGCCATCATTGGTCGCAATGGCGCGGATTGCGGCGGGCTTCGGCGCATTGGCCGGCAGCGCAACCTTGGCCGCGTCGCGGACCAGGATCCAGGCACCCTTCGAACCGGGAACCGCGCCGCGGATCAGGATCAGACCGCGATCGGCATCGGTCGAGACGACCTCGACATTCTGCGTTGTGACGCGGGTGTCACCCATGTGGCCAGCCATATGCTTGCCCTTGAACACCTTGCCCGGGTCCTGGCGCTGGCCGGTCGAGCCGTGCGTACGGTGCGAGACCGAGTTGCCGTGGGTCGCGCGGCCACCGCCCATGTGGTGCCGCTTGATAACGCCCTGGAAACCCTTGCCGATCGTGGTTCCCGTCACATCGACCTTCTGGCCGGCAACGAAATGATCGACGGTGATCTCGGCGCCGACATCGATCATGTTGTCGGCGGAGACACGGAATTCGGCAACCTTGGCCTTCGGCTCGACGGAAGCGGTCGCGAAATGGCCGCGCATAGCCTTCGACGTGTTCTTCACCTTGGCAAGGCCAACGCCGAGCTGGACGGCGGTATAGCCGTTCTTCTCCTGCGTGCGCTGCGCCACGACCTGGCAGTTCTCCATCTGGAGAACAGTGACGGGAACATGTTCCCCGGCATCGTTGTAGATGCGGGTCATTCCCACCTTCTTTGCAATCACACCTGAACGCATCGGTTCAATTCCTTTAGAGTTCCCTGTCGGGGCTGTCGCCCCTCCACGCCTCTTGTTCCTTCAGAGTTCCGGGTCGCCCCGCCCCTCTGGTTCCTTAGAGCTTGATCTCGACGTCGACACCGGCGGCAAGATCGAGCTTCATCAAAGCGTCGACCGTCTGCGGGGTCGGGTCAACGATATCGAGCAGACGCTTGTGCGTGCGCATCTCGAACTGCTCGCGGCTCTTCTTGTCGACGTGAGGCGACCGGTTGACCGTGAACTTTTCGATCCGCGTCGGCAGCGGAATGGGGCCGCGGACGTTGGCGCCGGTGCGCTTGGCCGTCGACACGATTTCCCGCGTCGAGGCGTCAAGCACCCGGTGATCAAACGCCTTCAGGCGGATGCGGATATTCTGTCCGTTCATGCGTCACTTCCTTGTTCTGGCGCGGCGCGGGCAGCGCCCGCGACAGATCGGTTTAAGTCCAAATTACTCTTTGATGGTGACGACGATGCCGGCACCGACGGTGCGGCCGCCTTCACGGATGGCGAAGCGCAGCTTCTCTTCCATTGCGATCGGCACGATCAGCTCGACATCGACCGTGATGTTGTCGCCCGGCATCACCATCTCGGTGCCTTCCGGCAGCGACACGATGCCGGTCACGTCGGTCGTGCGGAAATAGAACTGCGGACGGTAGTTGGTGAAGAACGGCGTGTGACGGCCACCCTCGTCCTTGGTCAGGATGTAGGCTTCGGCCACGAACTTCTTGTGCGGCTTGACCGTGCCCGGCTTGGCCAGAACCTGGCCGCGCTCGACACCTTCACGGTCGACACCGCGCAGCAGCGCGCCGATGTTGTCGCCGGCCTGGCCCTGGTCGAGCAGCTTGCGGAACATCTCGACGCCGGTGCAGGTCGTCTTGGTCGTCGGACGGATGCCGATGATCTCGAGCTCCTCGCCGACCTTGACCACGCCGCGCTCGACGCGACCGGTCACAACCGTGCCACGGCCCGAGATCGAGAACACGTCCTCGATCGGCATCAGGAACGGCTTGTCGAGCGGACGAACCGGCGTCGGGATGTAGTCGTCGACCGCAGCCATCAATTCGCGGATCGCGTCCTCGCCGATCTTCTTGTCGGAATCTTCCAGAGCCGCAAGCGCCGAGCCCTTGACGATCGGAATGTCGTCGCCGGGGAACTCGTTCTTGGTCAACAGCTCACGCACCTCGAGCTCGACCAGCTCGAGCAGCTCGGCGTCGTCGACTTGGTCGACCTTGTTCAAAAACACCACGATCGACGGCACGCCGACCTGACGGGCCAGCAGGATGTGCTCGCGGGTCTGCGGCATCGGGCCGTCAGCGGCCGACACAACCAGGATCGCGCCGTCCATCTGCGCAGCACCGGTGATCATGTTCTTCACATAGTCGGCGTGGCCGGGGCAGTCGACATGGGCGTAGTGGCGGGCAGCCGTCTCGTATTCGACATGCGCCGTCGAGATGGTGATGCCGCGCGCCTTCTCCTCAGGCGCCGCATCAATCTGGTCGTAGCGCTTGTATTCGCCAAAATACTTGGTGATCGCCGCCGTCAACGACGTCTTGCCATGATCGACGTGGCCAATCGTGCCAATGTTCACATGAGGCTTTGTACGCTCGAATTTACCTTTTGCCATGTGATGTCTCCATTCCTGCTCGCCCGTGCGGGCTTTGAATTAAGTTAGCGCTGCAACCCGCCCGGGTTACGCGTATTTCTTCTGGACTTCCTGAGCGACCGCGGTCGGCACCGGCTCGTAGTGATCGAACTGCATCGTGTAGGCCGCGCGGCCCTGGCTCATCGAGCGCAAATTGTCGACGTATTTGAACATGTTGGCGAGCGGCACCATCGCGTTGATAACCACCGCCACACCACGGGCTTCCTGGCCCTGGATCTGGCCGCGACGGCCGTTCAAATCGCCGATGACGCTGCCGACATAATCTTCCGGCGTCACCACTTCGACCTTCATGATCGGCTCGAGCAACTGCACGCCAAGCCTGGGCGCCGCTTCACGGAAGCAGGCACGGCCAGCGATTTCGAAGGCCAGAACGCTGGAGTCGACGTCGTGGTAAGCACCGTCGATCAGCGTCGCCTTGACGCCGATCATCGGGAAGCCCGCGAACGGACCCGAGGTCATGACGCTGTTGATGCCCTTTTCGACGCCGGGGATGTATTCCTTCGGCACAGCGCCGCCGACGATCTTGGTTTCGAACTGGAATTCGCTGCTTTCCGGATTCGGCTCGAAGAGGATCTTGACGCGGGCGAACTGACCGGTACCGCCGGTCTGCTTCTTGTGCGTGTAGTCCTGTTCTTGGCTGCGGGTAATCGTCTCGCGATAGGCCACCTGCGGCGCGCCGACATTGGCCTCGACCTTGAACTCGCGACGCATGCGGTCGACGATGATGTCGAGGTGAAGTTCGCCCATGCCGGAAATGATCGTCTGGCCGCTTTCCTCGTCGGTCTTGACGCGGAAGGACGGATCCTCGGCGGCCAGGCGGTGAAGGGCGAGGCCCATCTTTTCCTGGTCGTTCTTGGTCTTCGGCTCAATAGCGATCTGGATGACCGGATCGGGGAATTCCATGCGCTCGAGGATGACCGGATGCAGCGGATCACTGAGCGTGTCGCCCGTGGTCGTGTCCTTGAGACCAGCCAGTGCGACGATATCACCAGCAAAAGCCTCTTCGACGTCGGCGCGCGAGTTCGCATGCATCTGCAGCATGCGGCCGATGCGCTCTTTCTTGCCCTTGACCGTGTTGTCGACCGAGATGCCCTTGGTGAGCTTGCCCGAATAGATGCGGGCAAAGGTGAGCGAACCGACGAACGGGTCGTTCATGATCTTGAAGGCGAGCATCGACAACGGCTCGTTGTCGTCGGCATGACGCTCGATCTCGGCATCGGTCTTGGCGTCGACGCCCTTGATGGCCGGAACATCGGCCGGCGACGGCAGATATTCGACGACGGCATCGAGCAGCGGCTGCACGCCTTTGTTCTTGAAGGCCGAGCCACAGAACATCGGATAGAACTTCACCGCGATGGTGCCCTTGCGGATCAGCGCGCGGATCTCGTCATTGCTCGGCATCTTGCCTTCGAGGTAATTCTCAAGCGCCGTCTCGTCCATTTCGACGGCAGCCTCGATCATCTTCTCGCGGTATTCTTCCGCACGAGCCTTGAGGTCATCCGGGATCTCGACGACGTCCCAGGCAGCGCCCAGCGTTTCGTCACGCCAGACCAGCGCGTTCATCTCGACGAGGTCGACGACACCCTTGAACTCGGTCTCGGCACCGATCGGCAGCTGCATGACGACGGCATGCGCGCCGAGGCGCGAGCCGATCATCTCGACCGAACGGTAAAAATCGGCGCCGATCTTGTCCATCTTGTTGCAGAAGATCATGCGCGGCACGCGGTACTTGTCGGCCTGGCGCCAGACGGTCTCCGTCTGCGGCTCGACACCGGCATTGGCGTCGAGCAGCGCGATTGCGCCGTCGAGCACGCGCAGCGAACGCTCGACCTCGATGGTGAAGTCGACGTGGCCGGGGGTGTCGATGATATTGAAGCGATGCATCTTGCCGTCACGAGCCTTCCAGAAGGTCGTGGTCGCGGCAGACGTGATGGTGATGCCGCGCTCCTGCTCCTGCTCCATCCAATCCATGGTGGCAGCGCCGTCATGGACTTCGCCGATCTTGTGCGACTTGCCCGTGTAATAGAGGACGCGCTCGGTGGTCGTCGTCTTGCCGGCGTCGATATGCGCCATGATACCGAAATTGCGGTAGTCTTCGATTTTATATTCGCGGGCCATGGGAGGTGCCTCTTCAGTCTCGTTCGCGCTTTACCAGCGGTAGTGCGCGAAGGCGCGGTTGGCTTCTGCCATTTTGTGGGTGTCTTCACGCTTCTTGACGGCGGTGCCGCGGTTGTTGGCCGCGTCCATCAGCTCGCCGGAGAGGCGGTCGACCATAGTGGTCTCGTTGCGGTTGCGGGCCGCAGCGATCAGCCAGCGGATGGCCAGCGCCTGACGGCGCTCGGGGCGCACGTCGACCGGAACCTGGTAGGTGGCACCACCGACGCGGCGCGAACGCACTTCCACATGCGGCGCGACATTGTCGAGCGCCTGATGGAAGACGGTGACCGGCTCCTGCTTGGTCTTGGACTGGACCTGGTCGAGCGCACCGTAGACGATGGTCTCGGCAACCGACTTCTTGCCGTCATACATGACGGCATTCATGAACTTGGTGACGATCAGATCACCGAACTTCGGGTCCGGGTTGATCTCACGCTTTTCTGCACTGTGACGACGGGACATTTTTTCTCTGCCTCAATTCTGCGTGGTGGCCTGGATCCCGGATCGCCGCCTGGCGCCGTCCGGAATGACCTTGGCTACGCTTCGGTCACTTCGGACGCTTGGCGCCGTACTTCGAACGGCGCTGCTTGCGGTTCTTCACACCCTGCGTGTCGAGCACGCCGCGGATGATATGGTAGCGGACGCCCGGAAGATCCTTGACGCGGCCGCCGCGGATCATCACCACCGAGTGTTCCTGAAGGTTGTGGCCTTCGCCGGGGATGTAGCCGATCACTTCAAAACCATTGGTCAGGCGGATCTTGGCGACCTTGCGCAGCGCCGAGTTCGGCTTCTTCGGCGTCGTTGTGTAGACGCGCGTGCAGACGCCCCGCTTCTGCGGGTTCTGCTGCATGGCCGGGACCTTGTTGCGCTTCACCGGCGCAATGCGCGGCTTGCGGATCAGCTGGTTGACGGTAGGCATTAAACCCTCTTGTCTCTCAATTCCGTGTCTCGCCCGGTCAGGGCCGCTCAAAGCGTCATTTCCATACGCAAATTCGGGCCACAAACCGCGCCTCGCGGTCTTGCCCGAACAAATGGCAGAGGAAGCGGAAGCCGCTTCATGCACGCCGGAAATGTCTTTTCGCTCGTAAAACGAACCCTGTTTGAGGCAAACTCCAAAGCGTGTCGCTTCGGAAGGGAGAGCCTCACATCGGTTCTGACTGGCCGGCTTCTACTCGCAAGCCTGTTGCCCGTCAACCCCGGAGCGCCAAATATTACACTGAAACCAAGGCTTGGCAGCCATGCGAAAGGCGCATGTAATTTTCTTTCGTCATTTTGCAAGAGGAAGGAAGAAAGTGACCGGCTTTCGGCTGTTGCGCGGCCATGCTTCATGCGAAAAAGGCGGCATGAACAGCGCAAATCCCCCTCGCCCGGAGGAATCAGCCCGTGAACGACAATGATGAGCGCCCGGTCACCATCATCACCGGCCGGGCATGGAAAAGGAAGGGCGGCAAGCCGGAAGGCGTCCACCTCATGCTGGTCGCGCCCGACGACGATTCGGCGGTGCGCCGGGCGCTCGAATCGCTCTCGGCCGAAGGTTACGCCGAGGCGGAGCTCGACCAGATCGGCGACCTGGACGGCGTGCCCGACGAAGAGCCGCACCTGTCGGCCTATCAGGGCGCGCTCGAAGGCGAAGTGTCGATCGTCACCTTCGACGTTCCGGCCTGAAGCAGGGCCAGTCTGAAGCAGGGCCAGTCTGAACGAGAGGCAATGGCGCTGTACCTGCCCTCGCCTGGGACCGTCATGTCCGACTCTGCCGAGACTTGCCCGGCATCGGTTCTCTGCTAAGAACCATTCGCTGCTGACAGCCAAGCGCATCCAATCCGCGGAGTCTCCCATGTCCTCGAACAGCAACCCCATCAAGCTCGGCATCGTCGGGGTGGGAAAGATCGTCCGCGACCAGCACCTGCCGGCCTTGGCAAAGGACCAGGCCTATCGCCTTGCCGCCGCCGCCAGCCGGCACGGCAAGGTGGAAGACATCCCGAATTTTCCAACCATCGAGGCGATGCTCGACGCGGTGCCGGAGCTCGATGCCGTATCGCTCTGCATGCCGCCGCAGTTCCGCTATGATGCCGCACGGACGGCACTCGAAGCGAAAAAACATGTCTTCCTGGAAAAGCCGCCTGGCGCCACGGTCAGCGAGGTCGAGGATCTGAAGGCGCTAGCGGTCGCGAACGGCGTCTCGCTGTTCGCCAGCTGGCATTCGCGCTATGCGCCGGCGGTGGAAGCCGCGCGCGATTTCCTCGGCTCGACCCAGATCAGATCGGCTGCCATCAACTGGAAGGAAGACGTGCGCCGCTGGCACCCGAACCAGGACTGGATCTGGGCCCCAGGCGGCTTCGGTGTGTTCGATCCCGGCATCAACGCGCTGTCGATCGCGACCCACATATTGCCGGCAATGTTCATCACCTCGGCAATTCTCGATTTTCCTGAAAACCGCGCAGCCCCGATCGCCGCGCATATCGCCTTCCGCACCTCTGATGGATTGCCGGTGACGATGGAGCTCGACTGGCGCCAGACCGGTCCGCAAAGCTGGGACATCCTGGCCGAGACGGACAAGGGCGCGATGGTGCTTTCGGGCGGCGGGTCAAAACTCGCGGTCGACGGCCGCATCGTTCACGACGAGCCGGAAGCGGAATATCCGATGCTCTACAGGCGCTTCGCCGAGATCGTGCGCGCCGGCCTCTCCGATGTCGATCTCGCCCCGCTGCAGCATGTCGCCGACGCCTTCATGCTCGGCAAGCGCAATGTGGTCGAGGCGTTCTTCGACTGAAGCTGTAAGGAGCGACGATCGCTCCAGTCCTGACCATCTCGCAAACGTCGCGCTGCCCCTCATCTGGCTGCCGCCATCTTCTCCCCGTGAACGGGGAGAAGGACGCCGTCATCAAAGATTTCGCCAATCTCCGGCGTTGCAGAACGAGCTCGAAGGCTGCAGCCAGCTTCTTCTCCCCGTTTTACGGGGAGAAATGCCCGGCAGGGCAATGAGGGGCGGCGCCGGATGATCGAAATAAGTTGCACATTCGACGACGCTTACTGCCATTCCGTCACCACCGAGGTAAGTTTCCAACTTCAACGCATCAAACAAAAAAGCCGCCGGGTTGTCCCGACGGCTTTGTTGCCTGAGATCTGTGCCGCCGCGCTTACTGCGCGGCGTTGACCATGTCGGTCAACATCGGTTCGGCGACCTCGACGCCTGACGCCTTGCGGCGCTCGTCGATGATCAACTCGTCGCGCGAGGTGGCGATGCGCCGGATCTGGCTCATCGTGCCGCCGGTGCCGGCCGGGATCAGCCGGCCGACGATGACGTTTTCCTTCAGCCCCTGCAGCATGTCGGTCTTGCCGGCAACCGCCGCTTCGGTCAGCACCCTGGTCGTCTCCTGGAAGGAGGCGGCCGAGATGAAGGACGGCGTCTGCAGCGAGGCCTTGGTGATGCCCAAGAGCACCGGCTGGCCTTCGGCCGGCTTCTTGCCGTCCTCGACCAGGCGCTCGTTGACCTCTTCCAGCTCGATCACGTCGACGTGGTCGCCCGGAATGTAGGTCGAGTCGCCCTGGACGGTGATCTCGACCTTCTGCAGCATCTGGCGAACGATCACCTCGATGTGCTTGTCGTTGATCGACACGCCCTGCAGGCGGTAGACCTCCTGGATCTCGTTGACGAGGTAGGACGCAAGCGCCTCCACGCCCTTGATCGCCAGGATGTCGTGCGGCGCCGGATTGCCGTCGAGGATGTAGTCGCCCTTCTCGATGACGTCGCCGTCCTGGAGATGGAACGGCTTGCCCTTCGGGATCAGGTATTCGACCGGCTCAAGCGTCGAGTCATGTGGCTCGATGATGATGCGGCGCTTGTTCTTGTAGTCGCGGCCGAAGCGGATCGTGCCGTCGATCTCGGCGATGATGGCGTGATCCTTCGGACGGCGTGCCTCGAACAGTTCGGCAACACGCGGCAGACCGCCGGTGATGTCCTTGGTCTTGGCGCTTTCCATCGGGATACGCGCCAGCACGTCGCCGGGGCGAACCTGCGCACCCGGCTCGACCGAAAGAATGGCCTCGACCGAGAGCAGGAAGCGGGCGTCGCCGCCCTTCGACAGTTTGCCGACCTTGCCCTTGGCATCCTGGACGACGATCGCCGGCTTGAGGTCGTTGCCGCGTGGCGTCGAACGCCAGTCGATGACCTCGCGCTTGGTGATGCCGGTCGATTCGTCGGCCGTCTCCTGAACGGAAATGCCGTCGACCAGATCCTCGAACGCCACCTTGCCCTCGATCTCGGTGAGGATCGGGCGGGTATAGGGATCCCACTCGGCAACGCGCTGGCCGCGCTTCACCTTGTCGCCATCGTCCACGAAGATGCGCGAACCATAGGTGAGGCGGTGCGTGGCACGCTCCTTGCCGGCTTCGTCGAGGATCAGCACCGCCATGTTGCGGCCCATGACCATCTGCTGGCCGTCGGAGTTGCGCACCACGTTGCGGTTGCGGATCTCGACCTTGCCCTCATAGGAGGCTTCAAGGAACGAGCTATCCACCACCTGCGCAGTACCGCCCATGTGGAAGGTACGCATGGTGAGCTGGGTGCCCGGCTCGCCGATCGACTGCGCGGCGATGACGCCGACAGCCTCGCCCTGGTTGACCGGGGTGCCGCGGGCCAGATCGCGTCCGTAGCAGACCGCGCAGACACCGACCCTGACGTCGCAGGTCAGCGCCGAGCGGATGCGGACCGACTGGACGCCGGCCTTTTCGATCTCTTCGACGTCGCGTTCGTCCATCAGCGTTCCGGCCTTGACCAGAACCTCACCCGTGACCGGATGAGTGATGTCGTCGAGCGACGTGCGGCCGAGAACGCGCTGGCCGACGGAGGCGACGACCTGGCCGGCATCGACGATCGGCTGCATGGTGAGGCCCTTGTCGGTGCCGCAGTCGACGGAGTTGACGATGCAGTCCTGCGCCACGTCGACCAGACGACGGGTGAGGTAGCCCGAGTTCGCCGTCTTCAAGGCGGTGTCGGCCAGACCCTTGCGGGCGCCGTGGGTCGAGTTGAAGTACTCGAGCACGGTCAGGCCTTCCTTGAAGTTCGAGATGATCGGCGTCTCGATGATCTCACCGCTAGGCTTGGCCATCAGGCCGCGCATACCGGCAAGCTGGCGCATCTGGGTGGGCGAGCCGCGCGCACCGGAGTGCGACATCATGTAGATCGAGTTCATCGGCTTTTGACGGCCATTGTCCTCGAACTCGACCGCCTTGATGCGGGCCATCATCTCGTCGGCGACCTTTTCCGAGCACTTGGCCCAGGCGTCGACGACCTTGTTGTACTTCTCGCCCTGCGTGATCAGGCCGTCATTGTACTGCTGCTCGTATTCCTTGGCCAAAGCCTCGGTATCGGAGACCAGCTTGATCTTGGCATCCGGGATCAGCATGTCGTCCTTGCCGAACGAAATGCCGGCGCGGCAGGCGTGGCTGAAGCCGAGGGCCATGATGCGGTCGCAGAAAATGACCGTCTCCTTCTGACCGCAATGGCGGTAGACGGTGTCGATCATCTTGGAGATGTTCTTCTTGGTCATCTCCTGGTTGGCGGTCTCGTAAGGCACGTTGACATTCTTCGGCAGCAGTTCGCCGATGATCATGCGGCCAGGCGTGGTGTCATGGATCTTCGACACGACTTTGCCTTCGGCATCGACCGTGCGGAAACGACCCTTGATCTTGGAATGCAACGTCACCGCCTTGGTCTCGAGCGCATGCTGGAGTTCGCCCATGTCGGCAAACACCATGCCCTCGCCCGGCTCGTTCTGATTGACGATCGAGAGATAGTAGAGACCTAGAACCATGTCCTGCGACGGCACGATGATCGGCGCGCCGGAAGCCGGGTGCAGGATGTTGTTGGTCGACATCATCAGCACGCGGGCTTCAAGCTGTGCTTCCAGCGACAGCGGCACGTGAACCGCCATCTGGTCGCCGTCGAAGTCGGCGTTGAAGGCCGTGCAGACCAGCGGGTGAAGCTGGATCGCCTTGCCTTCGATCAGGATCGGCTCGAATGCCTGGATGCCGAGGCGGTGCAGCGTCGGCGCACGGTTCAAGAGCACCGGATGCTCGCGGATGACCTCGTCGAGGATATCCCAGACCTCCGGACGCTCCTTCTCGACCAGCTTCTTCGCCTGCTTGACAGTCGACGAGTAACCCTTGGCGTCGAGACGGGCATAGATGAAGGGCTTGAACAGTTCGAGCGCCATCTTCTTCGGCAGGCCGCACTGGTGCAGCTTGAGCTCCGGGCCGGTCACGATGACCGAGCGGCCGGAATAGTCGACGCGCTTGCCGAGCAAGTTCTGGCGGAACCGGCCCTGCTTGCCCTTGAGCATGTCGGACAGCGACTTCAGCGGGCGCTTGTTGGCGCCGGTGATAACGCGGCCGCGACGGCCGTTGTCGAACAGCGCGTCGACGGCTTCCTGCAGCATGCGCTTTTCATTGCGCACGATGATGCCGGGGGCGCGCAGCTCGATCAGCCGCTTCAGGCGGTTGTTGCGGTTGATGACGCGGCGATAGAGATCGTTGAGATCGGACGTGGCGAAACGGCCGCCGTCCAGCGGGACCAGCGGGCGCAGGTCCGGCGGGATCACCGGAACCACCTTCATGATCATCCATTCCGGACGGTTGCCGGACTCCATGAAGTTCTCGACGACCTTGAGCCGCTTCAGATACTTCTTCTGCTTCAGCTCGGACGTGGTCGAAGCCAGCTCCGAACGCAGGTCGCCGGCGATCTTCTCCAGGTCCATGCCGGCCAGAAGGTCGTGGATGGCCTCGGCGCCGATCATGGCGGTGAAGCTATCCTCGCCATATTCGTCGACGGCCATCATGTACTCTTCCTCGCTGAGGAGCTGGTGCTCCTTCAACGCGGTGAGGCCGGGCTCGGTGACGATGTAGTTCTCGAAGTAGAGAACGCGCTCAATATCCTTCAGCGTCATGTCGAGCAGCGTGCCGATACGCGACGGCAGCGACTTCAGGAACCAGATATGGGCGACGGGCGCGGCCAGCTCGATATGGCCCATGCGCTCGCGACGGACGCGCGACAGCGTGACTTCGACGCCGCACTTCTCGCAGATAACGCCCTTGTACTTCATGCGCTTGTACTTGCCGCACAGGCATTCGTAGTCCTTGATCGGACCAAAAATGCGCGCGCAGAACAGGCCGTCGCGCTCCGGCTTGAAGGTGCGGTAGTTGATGGTCTCCGGCTTCTTGATCTCGCCGAACGACCAGGACAGAATCTTCTCAGGGCTGGCGAGCGAGATCCGGATGGAATCGAACACCTGCGCAGGCGCCTGGGGATTGAAGAGATTCATGACCTCTTGGTTCATGCCGTTCTCCTTTTCGGGGTCCTCGAAAACCCCTTGCATCTAGCGCGGGCCAAACGCCCGCCGACTTGTCGGCCACCGGCCGAAGAAACTTCTTGTTTGAGCATGATCTTGGCCGAAAACCGGTAACCACTTTTCGGGATCATGCTCGGCGTCCGGTCGCGGGAGCCGCGACCGGACGTCTTGCTCACTCGGCCGCGTCGGGCAGCCGAACCGGGTTGTCGTCCAGCTTGGTGTTCTCCAGCTCGACATTGAGGCCCAGAGACCGCATTTCCTTGACGAGAACGTTGAAGCTCTCGGGAATGCCGGCCTCGAACGTGTCGTCGCCTCTGACGATCGCCTCGTAGACCTTGGTGCGGCCGGCGACGTCATCCGACTTCACCGTCAGCATCTCCTGCAGCGTGTAGGCGGCGCCGTACGCTTCGAGCGCCCAGACCTCCATCTCGCCGAAGCGCTGGCCACCGAACTGCGCCTTGCCGCCCAGCGGCTGCTGGGTAACGAGCGAGTACGGCCCGATCGAACGCGCGTGGATCTTGTCGTCCACAAGATGGTGAAGCTTGAGCATATATATGTAGCCCATCGTCACCTTGCGATCGAACGGCTCGCCGGTGCGTCCGTCATAGAGCTGCGACTGACCGCTGGTGTGCAGGCCCGCCTGCTCCAGCATGATGTTGATGTCGGCCTCGTGCGCACCGTCGAACACCGGTGTCGCGATGGAGACGCCGCGACGCATCTGCTCGCTGAGGCGAACGATGCTCTCGTCGTCGTATTCGCGGATCGGCTCATTGCGGTCGTTGGCCGGCATGAAGCTCTCGAGCGTCTTGCGCAGCGGCTTGATGTCGCCGGCTGTCTTATAGGCGTCGATCAGATCGCCGATCTTCCTGCCCATTCCGGCGCAAGCCCAGCCCAGATGCGTCTCCAGGATCTGGCCGACATTCATGCGGCTCGGCACACCTAGCGGGTTGAGCACGATATCGGCATGCGTGCCGTCCTCGAGGAACGGCATGTCCTCGACCGGAACGATCCGCGACACGACACCCTTGTTGCCGTGTCGGCCGGCCATCTTGTCGCCGGGCTGCATCTTGCGCTTCACGGCCACGAAGACCTTGACCATCTTCATGACGCCGGGAGGCATCTCGTCGCCGCGCTGTACCTTCTCGACCTTGTCCATGAAGCGCTGCTCGAGCGCCTTCTTGGAATCGTCGTACTGGCCACGCAGGGCTTCCAGTTCGCTCTGGAGCTTTTCGTTCTCCACCGCAAACTGCCACCACTGCGAACGCGGATACTCGTCGAGCGTGTCCTTCGACAGTTTCGAGCCCTTCTTGAAGCCCTTCGGCCCGGCTATCGCTTCCTTGCCAACGAGAACGTCGGAAAGGCGCGAATAGACGTTGCGGTCGAGGATCGCCTGCTCGTCGTCGCGGTCCTTGGCGAGGCGTTCGATCTCCTCGCGTTCGATCGCCATGGCGCGCTCGTCCTTCTCCACACCGTGGCGGTTGAAGACACGCACTTCGACGACGGTGCCGAAGGTTCCGGGCGGCATGCGCATGGAAGTGTCACGCACGTCCGATGCCTTTTCACCGAAGATGGCGCGCAGAAGCTTTTCTTCCGGCGTCATCGGGCTTTCGCCCTTCGGCGTGATCTTGCCGACCAGGATGTCGCCCGGCTGCACTTCCGCACCGATATAGACGATGCCGGCCTCATCGAGGTTCTTCAGCGCTTCTTCCGAGACGTTGGGAATGTCGCGCGTGATTTCCTCCGGCCCGAGCTTGGTGTCGCGCGCCATGACCTCGAACTCCTCGATGTGGATCGAGGTGAAGACGTCGTCGGCGACGATGCGCTCGGACAAGAGGATCGAGTCCTCATAGTTGTAGCCATTCCACGGCATGAACGCGACCAGCACGTTGCGGCCGAGCGCCAGATCGCCGAGCTCGGTCGACGGACCGTCGGCGATGATGTCGCCCTTGTTGACCCGGTCACCCATACGCACCAGCGGGCGCTGGTTGATGCAGGTGTTCTGGTTCGAACGCTGGAACTTCATCAGCCGGTAGATGTCGACGCCCGACTTGCCGGGATCGAGATCTTCCGTAGCGCGGATGACGATACGCGTCGCGTCCACCTGGTCGACGATGCCGCCGCGGCGGGCGCCGATGGCGGCGCCCGAGTCACGGGCGACGATCGGCTCCATGCCGGTGCCGACAAACGGCGCTTCGGCGCGCACCAGCGGCACGGCCTGACGCTGCATGTTCGAGCCCATCAGTGCGCGGTTGGCGTCGTCGTTCTCGAGGAACGGGATCAGGGCCGCGGCCACCGACACCATCTGCTTCGGCGACACGTCCATCAGATCGACGTTTTCGCGCGGCGCCATCATCACTTCGCCGGCGTTGCGGCAAATGACGAATTCGTCGACGAAACCACCATTCTTGTCGAGCTCGGCGTTGGCCTGCGCAACGTGGTGCTTGGCCTCTTCCATTGCCGACAGGTAGACGACCTCATTGGTCAGCTTTCCGTTGACGATCTTGCGGTAAGGGCTCTCGATGAAGCCGTACTTGTTGACGCGCGCAAAGGTAGCCAGCGAGTTGATCAGACCGATATTCGGGCCTTCCGGCGTCTCGATCGGGCAGATGCGGCCGTAATGCGTCGGGTGCACGTCGCGCACCTCGAAGCCGGCGCGCTCGCGGGTCAGACCACCGGGTCCAAGCGCCGAGAGACGGCGCTTGTGGGTGATCTCCGACAGCGGGTTGGTCTGGTCCATGAACTGCGACAGCTGCGAGGAGCCGAAGAACTCGCGCACGGCGGCAGCCGCCGGCTTGGCGTTGATCAGGTCCTGCGGCATCACCGTGTCGATCTCGATCGAGGACATGCGTTCCTTGATCGCGCGCTCCATGCGCAGCAGCCCGACGCGGTACTGGTTCTCCATCAGCTCGCCGACCGAGCGCACGCGGCGATTGCCGAGATTGTCGATGTCGTCGATCTCGCCCTTGCCGTCGCGCAGTTCGACCAGCGTCCTGACCACGGCCAGGATGTCGTCCTTGCGCAGCACGCGCACGGTATCCTCGGCCTTGAGCTCGAGGCGCATGTTCATCTTGACGCGGCCGACGGCCGACAAATCATAGCGCTCGCTGTCAAAGAACAGCGAGTTGAACATGGCTTCGGCGGTCTCGAGCGTCGGCGGCTCGCCGGGGCGCATGACACGGTAGATGTCGAACAGCGCGTCCTGGCGGCTCTCATTCTTGTCGACGTTGAGCGTGTTGCGGATGTAGGCGCCGACATTGACGTGGTCGATGTCGAGAACCTTGATCTCATCATCGCCGGCGCTGAGAAGCACTTTCAGCGTCTTTTCATCGATCTCGTCGCCGGCTTCGAGGAAAATCTCGCCGGTCGCATAGTTGACGATGTCCTCGGCAAGGTAGTTGCCGAGCAGATCCTCGTCGGTTGCCTTGATCGCCTTGAGACCCTTTTCGCCGAGCGCCCTGGCCTGGCGGGCAGTGATCTTCTTGCCGGCCTCGACGACGACCTCGTTGGTGTCTGCATCGACCAGGTCGCCAACGGCCTTGAGGCCGCGGAAACGCTCGACGTTGAACGGGATCCGCCAGTGGTCGCCGGCACGCTTGTAGGTGATCTTGTTGTAGAAGGTCGACAGGATCTCCTCGCCGTCCATGCCGAGCGCCATCAACAGCGATGTCACCGGTATCTTGCGGCGGCGATCGATGCGGGCGTGCACGACGTCCTTCGAGTCGAATTCGATGTCGAGCCACGAGCCGCGATAGGGGATGACGCGCGCGGCAAACAACAGCTTGCCGGACGAGTGCGACTTGCCCTTGTCATGGTCGAAGAAGACGCCCGGCGAACGGTGCATCTGCGAGACGATGACGCGCTCGGTGCCGTTGACGATGAAGGTGCCGTTCAAGGTCATGAGCGGCATGTCGCCCATGTAGACGTCCTGCTCCTTGATGTCCTTGATCGACTTGGCGCCGGTATCCTCATCGATATCGAACACGATGAGGCGCAGCGTCACCTTGAGTGGCGCGGCATAAGTGAGGTCGCGCTGACGGCATTCGTCAACGTCGAATTTCGGCCCTTCGAACTCGTACTTCACGAATTCCAGCATCGAGGAGCCGGAAAAGTCGGAGATCGGGAAGACCGACCTGAAAACCGCCTGCAGTCCCTCGTCAGGACGCCCGCCCTTGGGCTCCTCCACCATCAGGAACTGATCATAGGATGCCTTCTGAACCTCGATCAGGTTCGGCATCTCCGCAACTTCCGGGATCTTTCCGAAGAATTTGCGTACGCGTCTGCGGCCATTGAAAGTTTGTGTCTGGGCCATCGTCGCTCCTTAGCTCGATTCTCGGGGCGAGCCTCGCCGCGGCTCGCCTTGCATTCTCGGCCACCTCGGCGGCGGCCTTTAATTTGTTCACCCGCCACCTGTCGGTGGCCGGCCAAAACGGGAGAAAACCCGTTTCCTGAAGGCCGGTTTACGGCCCTCAGGAAAGAGGTTTTCGTACTCTTCGCGTTACGCAGCCTCCCTTCGCGCCAAGGGAGTGGCGGACGGCGCGAAGCCGCCCGCCGATATCAAACGCTTACTTCAGTTCGACCTTGGCGCCGGCTGCTTCCAGCTGGGCCTTGAACTTGTCCGCGTCGGCCTTGGAAACAGCTTCCTTGACCGGCTTCGGAGCCGCCTCGACCAGGTCCTTGGCTTCCTTGAGGCCAAGACCGGTGATGGCGCGAACTTCCTTGATGACGTTGATCTTCTGAGCGCCCGCCTCGGTGAGGACGACGTCGAATTCCGTCTTTTCCTCGACCGGAGCAGCTGCGGCCGCAGCACCGCCAGCGGCGGCAACCGCCACCGGAGCAGCTGCGGAAACGCCCCACTTTTCTTCCAGAAGCTTCGACAGCTCGGCCGCCTCAAGGACGGTCAGCTTCGAAAGGTCGTCTACGATCTTTGCCAGATCAGCCATTGCAATATTCCTTCATAAGGTTCGAACGTGTGTTTGTGATAGCGAGGAACGGCCTCATGCCGCCTCGTCCTTCCGGGCGTAAGCGCCGATGACACGCGCGACCGAAGCCGCAGGCGCATTGACGATCTGGGCGATCCGGGTTGCCGGCGTGGCGATCATGCCAACCAGCCTGCCGCGCAGCTCATCGAGCGACGGAAGTGTGGCGAGTGCCTTCACACCGTCGGCGTTGAGCGAGGTGGTGCCCATTGCGCCACCGAGAATGACGAGCTTGTCATTTCCCTTGGCGAAATCGGACGCGACCTTCGGCGCCGCAATCGGATCCTCCGAATAGGCGATCAGCGTCTGTCCCTTGAACAGGTCGATGATCGATGCGGAGTCCGTGCCCTGAAGAGCGATTTTGGCGAGACGGTTCTTCGCGACTTTGACGGTGCCACCGGCGACACGCATTTTCGACCGAAGGTCGTTCATTTGCGCGACGGTGATACCGGCGTAGTGGGCCACGACGACTGAACCTGCGCCCGAAAACGCTTCATTCAGGCCCGTGACGAGTTCGCGTTTTTCCGCTCTGTCCACTGCCTATCTCCAGTTGACCCCTGCCCTTTTCACGAGGACAGGCGTCGGGTTGCCTTTTGCCGGCCGGGCCATCCAGTAACGGATCTCCCGAACGACGCTCGAGGATCCTGCCCCCTTTCGCCACACCAGCCGGCAAGCCGAATGGTGCGCAGACAAAAGGCAAACACGGTTCGAACCTTTCATTGGAGCAGTCGCTCCGTTGTCCGGTCTTCACCCGTCTCATGCAGGCCCACATGAATTAAGGCCCCCCTTGAACTAAGGCTTGGGGCCGCCCGCAATCTCGGACAGGATGTCCGGAAGCCTTTCGACTTCCGGTACCGGGCCGCCAAGATAATCGGAGGCCCGGAATTCTGCTTGCGGATCGGCCCTTTAGCGGCCGATCCAAATAGGTCGTATCAGGACGCTGCCAGCGTCGAGACGTCGAGCTTGAGGCCCGGGCCCATCGTCGAGGTGACCGACACCTTCTTGACGTAGTTGCCCTTGGCGCCAGCCGGCTTCGCCTTGTTCACTGCGTCGGCGAACGCGCGGACGTTCTCTTCCAGCGCCTTGACGTCGAACGAGATCTTGCCGACGCCGCCATGCACGATGCCGGCCTTCTCGACGCGGAACTCGACGGCGCCGCCCTTCGACGCCTTGACGGCGGCGGTGACGTCAGTGGTGACGGTGCCGACCTTCGGGTTCGGCATCATGCCGCGCGGGCCGAGCACCTTGCCCAGACGGCCGACCAGCGGCATCATGTCCGGCGTGGCGATGCAGCGATCGAAGTCGATCGTGCCCTTCTGGACGATATCGACCAGATCCTCGGCGCCAACGATATCGGCGCCGGCCGCCTTGGCTTCCTCGGCCTTGTCACCACGCGCGAAAACGGCGACGCGGACGGTACGGCCGGTGCCGTTCGGCAAATTGACCACGCCACGGACCATCTGGTCGGCATGGCGCGGGTCGACACCCAGGTTCATCGCGACTTCAACGGTCTCGTCGAACTTCACCGAGGACCGGTCCTTGAGCAGCTTCAGCGCATCACCCAAGGCATAGGCCTTGTTGGGATCGATGCCTTCGCGGGTCTTCGATACACGCTTTGCAATCTTTGCCATGATCTCAGCCCACCACTTCCAGACCCATCGAGCGGGCGGAGCCCTCGACCATGCGCATGGCCCCCTCGATATCGGTTGCGTTCAGATCCTTCATCTTCTGCTCGGCGATGGCGCGCACCTTGTCGCGGCCGATCGTGCCGGCCTTGACCTTGCCCGGCTCCTTCGAGCCCGACTTCAGGTTTGCGGCCTTCTTCAGGAAGTAGCTCACCGGCGGCGTCTTCATGACGAAGGTGAACGACTTGTCCTGGTAATAGGTGATCACGACCGGAACCGGCGATCCCTTTTCCATTTCCTGGGTCTGCGCGTTGAACGCCTTGCAGAACTCCATGATGTTGATGCCGCGCTGACCAAGCGCCGGTCCGATCGGGGGCGACGGCGTAGCCGAACCCGCGGAAACCTGGAGCTTGAGCTGGCCTGCAATTTTCTTAGCCATCTCTTTCCTGCCTTCATCTCATGCCGGCCCCACTATGTGGGCAACACCGGCGGTTGCAGTCTGGTGGTGCGGTTCCCGTGGCCGGCTAAAGCCGCATTCGCCTCCCACCTGTGTTGGCCGCGATTTCCACGCCGCCTCCCCTCACCGCCGAATGGGCGACAAGGATTTCGGATCAGCCCTTTTCGACCTGTCCGAATTCGAGATCGACCGGCACGGCGCGCCCGAAGATCGAAACTTCCACCTTGAGCCGCGCCCGCTCCTCGTCCACTTCCTGGACGAAACCGTTGAACGACGCGAACGGACCGTCCGAGACGCGGATCGCCTCGCCGATCTCGAAAGTGACCGACGGCTTCGGCCGCTCGACGCCTTCCTGCACCTGGTTCAGGATGCGCTGGGCCTCGGCCTCGGTGATCGGCACCGGCTTCGAGTCACCCAGGAAGCCGGTGACCTTCGGCGTGTTCTTCACGAGCGAGAACACCGCGTCGGTCAGATTGGCCTTCAAGAGCACGTAGCCCGGGAAGAACTTGCGCTCGGCATCGACCTTGCGGCCGCGCCGGATCTCGACGACCTTCTCGGTCGGCACGACGATCTGCTCGATGTCAGCGGACAGGCCTTTCTGCTTGGCCTTGTTCTCGATGTCCTCGGCGACCTTTTTTTCAAAGTTCGAATAGGCGTGGACGATGTACCACCGCGCAGTCATCTCAAGACTTCTCCGTAATCGCCGGACTTAGCGTCCAATGCCCAGAATCTGCTCGACCGCGAGGCCCATGAGCTGATCGGCGGTAAAGAAAAAGATCATCGCGATCACAGCGAACGCCAGGACCATCACCGTCGAAATCATCGTTTCGCGCCGCGACGGCCAAGTCACCTTGGCGGTCTCCGAGCGAACCTGCTGGAGAAAGACGAAAGGATTTGTGGTTTTCGAAGCCATGTGCCGCCTGTCTTCGAGACCCGTAGACCGGATCTCCTGGATGATCCCGCTGGCCGGGATGTGCCGCCTGAGTCCTGTGTTCGCGCCGAATCAGCGCAATCATTTCGCCCATGCAAATCGGACGCGTAAAGCCGGCTTCCCAGCTCCACGCGTCGCGTGTCTGTTTCGTCTACATAAAACCGATTCTTGATCCACGCAAGTGGCAAGTGTCCGCTTTATGACCAAACGCCGCCTCGGAACCATCCAGTCGTCCCGTCCCGGCTATGGCCTCTTATGCCTCAAGACAGCCTATATGGCAAGTCACCCCGCGATTTTCAAAGGGCCGATGCGTGGAAGACCAGACAATTTTCATGAATTGGCCATTTCGAAAAATGGCACGGGCAGCAGGGCTCGAACCTACGACCTGCGGTTTTGGAGACCGCCGCTCTACCAACTGAGCTATGCCCGTATCGTGCGCGTGTCGGCGCAGCAGGCGCTTCCTAAAAGCTTCCGCGCGCGCTGTAAAGAGCGGTCTGATCTGATCGTCTCATTCCTGCCTGCTTTCAGCATCAGGTCGGAAATCTTCGTGCCAAATCGGGATCATCCGCTCGAAGGCGGCTTGTACGGCCCGCCGGGCACGCCCCAGCCCCAGGCCGGCATCGGCTCGGTCTCGGGATCGCAGGTCTCGCCAAGGTTGGAGTTCATCTTCGCCAGCCGCGATCCCCATTCGACATAGGCCATGAAAGCCGAGCGGAATTCCGGATCGTCGGGCAGCCCGATCTCGTCGGCAGCGTCAGCGAGAAGATTGATCCAGCGGCGGCGCTGTTCCTCACTCAGATGCTTGCCCAGATGGTGCACCACCATCTCGCGGTGGCCGCCATGATTTTCGCTGTAGGTCTTCGGTCCCCCAAAGACCTCGCCGATGAAGGCGGCGACATGGGCAGGATGGTCCGGTGTCATGTTTTTGAACACCGGGCCGACGATGGAATCCCTAGACACCTTGCCGTAGAAGGTTTGGGTCAGGCGATTCAGCGCTTCGCTGCCGCCGGCCCATTCGAACAATGTCGGAGTATCCTGGCTCATTCTCGATCCTCGACTGGCCGGACTGTCACTGCTTCGGACGATAGCGGAACTGTCGAACGTCGCTCAACCTGCCTCGATGGCCAGTTGGGCCGGCTGCCGTGCCTGCGCCTACAATTTGACCGGCACTTCGGCCTGAACCTCGGACGTCGGAACCACGCGACAATTCTCCGGCATTGGCGCCGATTTGCAGATGGTCGGACCGGTAAATTCGTCAACCGATTCAAGCCCGGTCGTCAGCCCGACTTTCAACATCATGTCGGGTTCGAGCTGCCGATCACGCGAAGCCGGCACCGACCGGATCGCCACCAGCAGACCGGGTCCGACCGCCATGTCCTTGAGATAGGTTTTGACCTGCTGCTCCGACCCCGTGGAATCCACGGTCAATTGCGCACGAGGGCCGACAAGGCGCCTGACACCACCGGCAAGCATGATCGGACAGGCCGCCCCACACTCCCCGCTGGCATCGATCGTGAGCCCGACATAGACGCCATCTTCGGCGGTGCAATCCGCCTTGTCCGGCTCGCATCCAATGAAGTCCGTCCGCGCAACCGCCACGTCGAGCTTGCGTTCTCGGATCAGCCTTCCGGCGGCCAGAGCGCCAAGCACGTCACCTCCCGGCGAGTTGATCACCACGGGCAATCGCCGATCACCGATCTTGTCCAGCAGTTGGCGCAGCCGTTCCGGCGTCTGAGCGCTAATCGTGCCTTCCGCGGAGATCCATTCGGGACAATTGGGATCGCAGAGAAAACTTCTGCCTCGAACCAGAACGAAGCGCATATCGCCAACATCGGCCCGCTGCACGGTTTCGCGTTCGACCGACGCGGCGGGAGCGGGCTTGGCGTATGCCACCACATCGCCGGCCGGCGCAGGTACTTCCCTACAGTTCGGGGCCACCGGATCGGTGTTGCACAGGGTTGCCGCGGTCAGCAGGTCGACGGCATCCAGGCTGGTAACGAGCTTCGTCTGCAGCATGTCGTAGGGAGCCAGTTGCTGGATGGTGCTGGCCGGCGTGTTCTTCATCGTCTCGAGCACGCCTTGGCCGACGCCCATTTCCTTCAGATAGGCCGCCAGTCTTTTCTCCACCGACTTGCTCATCTCGTAGGTCTTGTAGCTGCCGGCATTCTTGCGGCCGACGATCTTCTTGCTGAGGACCTTCTTCTTGCCCCTCACCACGCGATAGGTGGTCCGGTACTGCAATTTCGTCCGGATGTAGGTCGTGGTGATCTGATGGACGCCGAGATAGGCCCATTGCCCGACCACGCGCCTGATGCCGCCGGCAAACATCAGCGGGCAAGCGGAATTGCAGATGGCGCCGCTGGCATAGGCATTGCCGAAATAGCGAGCGCCCTTGGCATCGTTCTCGTTGCAGCCCTTGGCTTCGGGCTGGCAACCGGTGAACCGGGTTTTGCCGACCGCGATATCGAGTTTGTTCTTGCGGAGAAGCCGGCCAAGCGCCAGCGCCGCTTCGACGTTGCCGCCGGGAGAGTCCACGACAACAGGCAGTTTTCGGCGGCCGACTGCTTTGAGCGTGCGTTTGAACAGGGCCGGTGTGCCGGCTTCTATCGAGCCTTCAGCCGATATCCATTCCGGGCAGGTCGGCTCGCAACCAGGCGCGCTGCTGCGGACGACGACAAACCGCATCGCCGGACCAAGATCCGGCACGGATTTTTTTGTATTCGCCGCGAAGGCAGCGTGTTCCATGACAAGGAACGACGCCAAGCAGATCACCCCCAGCGTCCACCATGTCTGGCCATTCAAACGGTGCCATGGAACCATTTGGGCAAGCCCCCGCGATGCAACCTATACTAGTTAAGGTTTGGACGCTTGCAACAGGTTTTGGAACGACTGCGCAGGCGCATGTCGGCAGTGCCCCAAAAGCAGAAAGGGCAGCCCGAGGACTGCCCTTTTCGCATTCGATCTGACCGGCAGTGCCGGTGTCGATTACTCTTTGATGGTGACGACGATGCCGGCACCGACGGTGCGGCCGCCTTCACGGATGGCGAAGCGCAGCTTCTCTTCCATTGCGATCGGCACGATCAGCTCGACATCGACCGTGATGTTGTCGCCCGGCATCACCATCTCGGTGCCTTCCGGCAGCGACACGATGCCGGTCACGTCGGTCGTGCGGAAATAGAACTGCGGACGGTAGTTGGTGAAGAACGGCGTGTGACGGCCACCCTCGTCCTTGGTCAGGATGTAGGCTTCGGCCACGAACTTCTTGTGCGGCTTGACCGTGCCCGGCTTGGCCAGAACCTGGCCGCGCTCGACACCTTCACGGTCGACACCGCGCAGCAGCGCGCCGATGTTGTCGCCGGCCTGGCCCTGGTCGAGCAGCTTGCGGAACATCTCGACGCCGGTGCAGGTCGTCTTGGTCGTCGGACGGATGCCGATGATCTCGAGCTCCTCGCCGACCTTGACCACGCCGCGCTCGACGCGACCGGTCACAACCGTGCCACGGCCCGAGATCGAGAACACGTCCTCGATCGGCATCAGGAACGGCTTGTCGAGCGGACGAACCGGCGTCGGGATGTAGTCGTCGACCGCAGCCATCAATTCGCGGATCGCGTCCTCGCCGATCTTCTTGTCGGAATCTTCCAGAGCCGCAAGCGCCGAGCCCTTGACGATCGGAATGTCGTCGCCGGGGAACTCGTTCTTGGTCAACAGCTCACGCACCTCGAGCTCGACCAGCTCGAGCAGCTCGGCGTCGTCGACTTGGTCGACCTTGTTCAAAAACACCACGATCGACGGCACGCCGACCTGACGGGCCAGCAGGATGTGCTCGCGGGTCTGCGGCATCGGGCCGTCAGCGGCCGACACAACCAGGATCGCGCCGTCCATCTGCGCAGCACCGGTGATCATGTTCTTCACATAGTCGGCGTGGCCGGGGCAGTCGACATGGGCGTAGTGGCGGGCAGCCGTCTCGTATTCGACATGCGCCGTCGAGATGGTGATGCCGCGCGCCTTCTCCTCAGGCGCCGCATCAATCTGGTCGTAGCGCTTGTATTCGCCAAAATACTTGGTGATCGCCGCCGTCAACGACGTCTTGCCATGATCGACGTGGCCAATCGTGCCAATGTTCACATGAGGCTTTGTACGCTCGAATTTACCTTTTGCCAT